>CAZMEC010000156.1:0-7714 GCA_964565265.1 uncultured Myxococcales bacterium | reverse complement strand
GAGCCCTTGTTGGCCTTGTCCCACAGATAGCGCACCGCCAGATAGGACCCGAAGTCCGCCAGGGCGTAGTTGCCGTTGCTGTCCGGCGAGAAGCGCACCAAGAGGGCCCCCTCGGGGGACAGGGCCGCGTCGGCCTCAAAGGGCTTCTTCAGGGTCAGCAGGGACGAGGAGCGCCGAAACTGTGACGGCTCCAGGCGGTCCAGGGCGGACCCTGGCACCTGGCCAAAGTAGGCGTTGGGGCTGTTCTTGCGGGTCTCCCCGGCGTCCTTGAGCAGGTTGTCGTCCGCGAAGGAGAAGGAGATGTTGGAGGAGAAGTCCGAGGCCCCCGCCCCCCCGGCCCCCAGCAGCAGCAAGGAAAAGCCCGCCGCCGCGGCCACCAGGTGGCGAATCCCGTGCAAGGTCAGCTTCTTCATCTGGCTTTCTCCTCCTTCACCACCACATCCTTTTGGAAGCGTGGGATCAACATGAACAATTGCAGGCCGCAGCTCTCAGGCTTGCCGGGTTTCGGGGGGCACATGTAGATGTGCCGGTAGTTGCCCGACACGCTCTCCAATTCCATGGGGGGGCAGAGGTACTCCAGGAATTTGGTCTCCCCGATGAGGACCTTGTGGGGGTTGGCCAGGGTCTCGCCGCTGACCGGGTCCTGGTACTCCAGGCAGCGCTTGGACTGGTCCTGCTGACCGATGTAGGCAAGCTCCAGGGGGCTCAACTCCTTGAGGACCTCCTGGGCCATGTAGAATTTCTTGCCCAGGGCCGCATAGACCGCCACCTGCTGGTACTCGAAGTAGCTCTCAAGCTGGGTGCAGGCCGGGTCGTTCTGGCACTCGTCCCGACACAGCTTCTCGTCGCCGCTGTCGGCGTCCCCGTTGCCGTCCGCGTCGCAGGCCAGGAAGCGCGTGCTCATGGAGAGGCTCTTCACGGTCACCAGGCCCGACTCCAGGGGCTCCATGGTCTTGGCGTTGGCCATGAGTTCGGTGGTGTAGGTGCCGGTGCCGGGGTGTTCGGCCGTCAGGAGGGCGGTCACATCCACCGGCGCGGGGACCACCAGTTTGGCATCGTCGGACACCGCCGTGCGGTCGCTGCACAGGACCTGGAGTTGCTCGCCGTCCTGGCCAAGCACGGGCTCGCCGTTGAGGTCCCAGGCAGCTTTTAGCTCCATGACCTCGAAGTCTGGATACTTGACCTGGGTGTTGCCCTGGTAGTCCACCACGCCGCCGCTGAAGGAACACAGGACATCTCCGTAGCGCACGCCGTCGGGCTGGTTGAAGGTGTAGAGGAACAGGCTGTTGAAGTAGCCCGGCTGGCCCCCCGGGAGGCTGGCCACATGGTCCGTCAGGTCGGTGACGAAGAAGCCGCCGTTGCTGATATTGGTCACCACCAGCTTGCCGCTGTTCACATAGATGCTGTTGTCCTGCAGGGGCGAGGTGGAGACGGTATCGGTGTACTGCAGGTGCCGCACCTTGGGGGTCTCGAACCAGAAGGCCGGGGACATCCCCGTGGCCCAACTAGAGGGCCACTCCAGGTTGTCGCTGGCGGAGAGGCAGTCGGGGTCGGCCAGGTCCTTGAGGCCGTCCTCGTCGTTGTCCAGGTCGTCATTGCACTGGCCGTAGGCCTCGTCCCCCGGAGGGGCGTTGCCCCGGTCCTCCACCCAGACATAGGACTCGCCGATGGCCCGGGCGATGTAGGTCAGGACCTTGGAGGCCTTGCCCTTTTTGAGCTCCGCCTTGGACCAGGGAGGGGGCACGAAGCCCGGGTGCACGGACAGGTCCACCCAAAGGCTGTCCCGGGCGGGGGTGTAGGCGCCCCCCTCGCTGCCCATGGTCTGGATGTCCAGCAATACGGGCCGGGCGCAGAGCCGATTGCACAGGTCCGTGCCCGGGCAGTCCTCGTCCACCACGCAGGCCGTCCCCGCCAGGGAGCAATAGCCGATGCAGGTCTCCTCGTCGGGACAGACCTGGGTGCGGCAGGAGGTGCCGGCGATGAAGGGCAGGCGCAGCTCCGCCGTCCCGCCCCCCTGGCCCCCCTTGGAAATCGACACCTGGAAGCTTTGGAGGGCCTCGGGGTCAGTGTAATAGGTAGTGCAGCCCCAGACCCCCAGGCCCCCCACCAGAACCAGCCATGCCAGCAGACCGGACCTATTCATCGTCGATGTCCTCCGGGTCGTTGGGCACGAAGGTGAACTCCAGATCCTCCAGGTTCTCCGGCAGGATGCGCCCGATGCGGCCGTCCACATTGGAGTCCACACAGGGTATGCGCAGGCAGCGCTGCTGGGCCCGGTGTTGGTTGTTGGTGCGGCAGAGTTGCTCGCCGGTGAGCTCACCGGTGCAGGGCTTGGGCAGGCACAGGCCGTCGGCGCAACGATCCCCCGGGGCGCAGCCCGCATCCCCCGTGCAAAGGGCCCGACAGCGGTTGTCCAGGCACTCCTGCAGGGGCTGGAGGCACAGGCCCTGGGCGCAGACCTGGCCCGTGGGGCAGTGCTGGGGGCCCTCGCAGGGGCCACAGGCGAAGGCGCAGCGGCCCTCCAGGCAGGCCCCATCGGGGCAGTCGGCGGGGGCGTCGCACTCGTCCGTCGGAGCCCCGCACCAGCCCCGGAAGCAGGGCCCGGCGTCGGGGCAGTCCTGGTTGGTCTGGCAGGCCTGGAACTCGGGGACACAGAGGCGCCCACGGCACCCTTGGCCGGCGCCGCACTCATCGTCCTTGAGGCAGGCCTGGCCGCCCCCAAAGCAGGCCCTCCAGGGGTCCGCGCACTCGGCCTGGTCCAGGCAGGGCAGGCCCTGGCGGGGGAAGCAAAGCCCGCCCACACAGCTGCTCTGGCCGGGGACCTCGCCGCCGGGGCAGTCGGCGTCCGCCTCGCAGGCCCGGTGGCAGCGCCCCTCGGCGCAGGACCAGGTCTTCTTCTGGCACCAGCCGTTCACGCAGAAGCTCTCTGGATCCAGGACCATGCAGGCGCCGGTGCTGGCACAGGGGGTGCAGCCCTCGTCCAGGCAGTAGTCCTCCACGGGGTAGCAGTCCTGGTCCTTGGCGCAGGCGCCGTAGTCCAGGGCGCAGCCCTCGGGGCTGGCGGTCCAGTCCAGGCCGCCGGTGGCGTCCACCCCTTCGCAGAAGCTGTCCAGGAAGTTTGAGACCTGCCCCAGGCAGTCGTTGTACACGGGGCAGGTGGCCAGGCCACCTTCCTCCACGCACTGGTCCAGGCAGGCGCCGCCGGACATGATCATCTCCAGCACGGCCTCCCGCAGGGGCAGCCCGGTGTCCTGCTGGGTGTTGTTGCTCTTGAGGATGGTGAAGCCCGACCCGCCCTGGGCGATGTAGTCGTTGGTGGCCACCTCATAGACCTCCCCCTGGATGATGGGGATGGTCTTGCACTTGTCCGGGTCCGTCACCAGCATGGGGTCGGGGCACTGGGTGAGGGCCAGGTCCTCGGACCTGGGGAAGCATTCGTCGAAGCATTTCAGCATGGCCCCCTGGCCTTCGCTGAGGTACATGGGCAGGCAGGACTCCAGGCAGAGGGCGTCCTCGATCTTGTCGGTGCGGGACAGGATGCAGTTGGCGAACTTGCCCAACACGCAGTCCCGCTGGCAGGCGGCGGCCCCGGCGCAGGCGGCCATGCAGTCCGCCAGACAGCCGTCCCAGTGGGTCCAGACCTCCTGGCCGTCCTCGTCCAGATGCTTGCAGTCGTGGCACTCGTAATAGAATGGCGGGGGCTCGGGGTTGCAGTTCATCACGAACTGCACGCCCGCCACCTGAAGCTGGGACACGCAGCCCCGCCCCGAGGAGCGCTGGGCCACATAGTCGAACAGGTTCCGCAGGTCCGTGCCGGACATGTACATGAGGGTGATGGTGTTGTCGAAGGGGAAGATGTTGTACATGTCGTCCAGGGTGATGGGGCCGGGGTACATGTTGGTGCGGATGCCCAGGGTGTTGGTGAAGCCTATGTCCACCCGGGCGTAGCGGCGGACGGCCTCGGAGACCAGGTTGCCCAGGGCCGAGTCCCCGCCCTCGTAGCCGTACTTGGTCAGCAGACGGGCGCTATAACCGAAGGTGGAGGTGAGGTCGATCTTCTGGTTGAGGCCAAGCCGGTAGTCCTCCATGAGCTGAGCCAGCTTGGGGTCCTCAGGCAGGGTCGAGTCGATGGGGAAGAGGGTGTAGTCGTGGCTGGCCACCCGCATGCGGCCGTCGGCGTCGTGCCGCAGGATCACATCCAGGCGGCCCACATATTTGGCGAAGGCCCCGCTGTGCACCAGCAGCACATCCTCCCCCTTACGGTTCTTCAGCACCGCCGGGGGGTTCAAGACGATGTGGAGGTGCCCGCCAAAGACGATGTCCACGCCCTCCGTCTCAGCGATCAACTCCTGGTCGTGGGAGAGGCCCGCGTGGGACAGCACCACCATGATGTCCACCTGGGGCCGCAGCATGCCCACATAGTATTGGACGGTCTCGGCCATATCCAAGGGCATCATCTTGAGGCTGTTGCCGATGTCCGTGAGGGAGGACAGGGACGAGAAGTCCCCGATGCCCAGCACGCCGATGCGCACGCCGCCCTTGTTCAGGATCACATAGGGCTGGGACAGCCAGCCCAGGTCGTTGTCGGAGTAGTAATAGTAGTTGGCCGCCAGCAGAGGGAAGGAGAGGCGGTCTTTTAGCTTGGCCACCAGGTTGTCCAGGCCCGTGTCGAACTCGTGGTTGCCCAGGACCATGGCGTCCGGGTTCAGGTAGCCCATGGCCTCCAGTTCGGCGTCCCCCATGAAGGCGTTGAAGATGGGCGCCCCCTGGAACACATCCCCCGAGTCCAGATAGACCACCCGCTCGCCCCGGGCCCGCTCCCGGTTGATGACATGGCCCATCCGGGCGACGCCGCCAAAGGGTTCGTTGGCCTGATCCAGGCCGAAGTCCTCGTCCGTCAAGGTGACCTGCATGCGATAGGGCAGCAGCCTGCCGTGGATGTCCGAGGTGTGCAGAAAGGCCAGCCGGATGTCCTGGCCCTTGAGCACTGGGTTTTCGTGCTGTTCGGCGCAGGCACACAACGCCAGGAGGAGGCCAAGCCACAACCACCTTATGGGGTGCTGGCTTCGCCCAGGCAAGGCAACTGAGGGGATACCCATGGGCCCTCCCGGAGGGGAATCGAAGAACAGGCTCTACCACCCGGCCCCGGGAAGTTCAACGAAAAAATCCGCCCGAAGCCGCTAGATTCCCAGGGCCCGGGCCTCCTTGGGACCGATCTGCATCAGCCGCCGCAGGTGCTCCCGGCCGCGCTTGCAGAGGCTGTTCACGGTGCGCCGGGTGCAGCCCCAGCGGCGGGCGATCTCGTCCGTCTCCAGCCCCTCCAGGTAGCGCAGCCGGATGGCCTCCTGCTCCCGGCCCCGAAGCTGCCCCAGGGCCTCCCGAAGGCGGGCCACCAACTCCCTCCGGGTGAGCACGCTCTCCATGGTCCGCTGGGGCTCGCCGGGGGCCTCCTCGTCCTCCTCCCGGCGGCGCCGACCCTGGGCCCACACCTGCCCCCCCTCCGCCGTCCCCGCCGCCGCGGGCCTGCCCTGGGCGTGCCAGCGCTGGTGGCGGCGAATCTGGTCGATGATGCGGCCCCGGACATGGATGGCCGCCAGGGTCTTGAAGGAGGCGCCCCCGTCCGCCCGAAAGCTCTGCCGGGCTTCGGCCAGCCCCAGCAGGCCCGTGGCCACCAGTTCGTCGAAGTTCCGAGAGGTGGCCCCGCAGGCGAGGCGTCTGGCGAGGTAATGGACCAACTGGACCTGGCTCTTGTCGATGCTTGGCTTCTCCATGATTTCCCCCGGTTGCAGTCTGCCAGGTCAATATAGCAAGCCCCGTGCCAGGCCCCGCCGAAGGGCCCCACAGGGACCTTGGCCAGGCGCCCCCTGCCCAAGTAACATCTTGATACAAAAGCATTTTGACCCATGCCGGCTAGGTCCTGACGCCCCCTCGCCCCCGTCCTCAGTCAGTCCCTTGGCGCTGCCTCCTCGGGGTCTCCAGACCCCAACCCTGGGGTCCCCAGGCCCCACCAAAGGCCCCGCCCCGCAGGGCCTGGCCGGGGCCCCGCCAGGGGGCGGCCCAAAGCCATTTAAAATGTTGCAGACCAAAGGGTTTTGGGGCATATTGTCGCGGCTTGAGCGCCTGCCTTTTGGCCAATCAACACTAGGAGTGAAGTTTTGGGTAAGAAGATTCTAATCAGCTGCGAAGGGGGTCAGACCCGCGTGGCCATGCTTTCCGAGGGAAAGCTCATAAACATCGAGATGGAAGGTGGGGGGGCTGCCTCCCTCAAGGGAAACATCTACAAGGGCCGGGTGTCCTCCACCAACACCTCCCTCCAGGCCGCCTTTGTGGAGTTCGGTGGGGAGCGCGAGGGGTTCCTGTCCATTCAGGATGTGGGCAAGCCCTACCTTCGCGAGGGCAAGGTGCCGGATATCGCCCAGGTCTTGAAGGAAGGCCAGGAGATCCTGGTGCAGGTCCTCAAGGACCCCATCAACCGCAAGGGGGCGTCGCTGACCACCAATGTCAGCCTCCCGGGCCGCTACATGGTGCTGGTCCCCCACGGCGAGCGCGTGGGCGTCTCTCGGAAGCTGGCCGAGGAAGACCGGGACCGGGTCAAGGACATGTTCGCCGACCTGGAGATCCCCGAGGGCTTCGGGGTCATCGCCCGGACCGCCGCGGAGACCTCCAACCGCAAGCAGGAGCTGGCCCGGGACCTGGGCGTGCTGCTGAAGCTCTGGGACAGCATCGACACCAAGGCCGAGGCCTCCCCCGCCCCCGTGCTGTTGTTCCACGACCATGATGTGGCGGTGCGCTACCTGCGCGAATACTTCACCACCGAGGTCGAAGAGGTCTGGGTGGACGAGGCCGCGACCTTTGACCTGGTGCTGGACTTCTTCACCAAGGTGATGCCTGCCCAGCGCCGCGTGGTGAAGCGCTACGAAGACTACCTGCCGCTGTTCTCCCGCTTCGATGTGGAGCGGCAGATCGCGGACATGTTCTCCCGGCAGGTGAAGCTGCCCAGCGGCGGCAGCATCGTGCTGGACCGGACCGAGGCCCTGGTGGCCATTGATGTGAACTCCGGCAAGGTCCGGGAGAAGTCCGTGGAGGACACGGCCCTGCGGACCAACCTGGAGGCGGCCCGGGAGATCGGGCGCCAGGTAGTGCTGCGGGATCTGGCGGGCCTCATCGTGGTGGACTTCATTGATATGGAGAAGGCCGCCAACAACAAGAAAGTGGAGGCCGAGCTTCGGCAGGCTTTCACCGACGACAAGGCCAAGGCCTCCTTCTCCACCATCTCCAAGTTCGGCCTCATGGAGATGTCCCGCCAGAAGATCCGCCAGGATGTGTACCAGGGCACCTTCGAGTGCTGCTCCCACTGCAACGGCGTGGGGATTGTGCGCTCGCCCGAATTCCTTGGCCTGGAGATCCTGCGCCGGGTCCGAGAGATCATCGCCCGCAACAAGCCCGGGCTCATCCGGGTGGAGGCGCCCCTGGAGGCGGCCACCCTGCTGCAGAATCGCCTGCGGCGGACCCTGGCCCTCTGGGAGGAGACCCGCCAGGTGCGGATCGAGATCGTAGGCTCCACCAGCATCACCGCCAACGAGGTCCGCTTCCAGATGGAGAAGGCCTCGGCGGACGGGGAGGACCAGGTGGAGGTGCTGACCGCCAACCTGTGGCAGAACAGCGAAGGCAACAGCCACGACCGGGGCCACGACCGCCCCGCCCCTGAGCGCGC
>CAZMEC010000155.1:0-7719 GCA_964565265.1 uncultured Myxococcales bacterium | reverse complement strand
CCCAAGGCCGCCGAGCTGGCTGCCTTGAGCGCCGGCGAGGTGGTGTACTACTCGCAGGATCCAAACAACGACCTGCTTGGTCGGCACCTGGCGGGGGGGGGCCGGGGGGTGACCCTCCAAGGCGAACACCTGGCGTTGGTGCATGGTGCCACAGTATTCCTGGTGGCCAAATGGTCCACGATAGGGCAGAATTCTGCGGCTTCGCTTGGGGCCAGCGTGACTTCCGTGCTGGCTGCTGTGGCCGCAGCGTGGTCATTGGGGGCGATGCAAACTGGCCTGAACCCAGAGAAGGGATATTAGCCATGGAGGTTCTACGAGTCCGACCGCTTCGGGGACCAAACATCTGGAGCCGCCGGACAGTGATCTCTGCCTTGTTGCGCCTGGATGCAGGTGAGCGCGCCCTTCGGGACAAGCCGGAATTCGAGGAGACCCTGCGGACCCGGCTGCCCGGGCTTGGCCGCCTTGATCGCTCCGAGCCCGCCTGGTCCTCTGGCCTGGCCCACATGATTGAGAGGGCCGCCATCACGCTGCAGGTCGAGGCCGGCTGTCCAGTGACCTTCAGCCGCACTTCAGCGACGGTGGATGAAGACACCTTCATGGTGATCGTGGAGTACACCGTCGAGGAGGTGGGCCGGGCTGCCTTTGACGCAGCCGTGGTGCTGTGCCGCGCCATGCTGGACCAACAGGACTTCGATGTACCCGAGACCGTCGCCCGCCTCAGGGCGATGGATGAGGACCTGCGCCTGGGTCCGAGCACGGGCGCCATTGTCCGCGCCGCCGTGGATCGCGGCATCCCCGTGAGCCGCCTGAACAAACAGAGTCTGGTGCAGCTTGGCTGGGGCAAGAAGCTTCGCCGGATCATAGCCGCCGAGACCGATCAGACCAGCGCCGTCGGCGAGTCCATCGCTCAGGACAAGGACCTGACCAAGACCCTGCTCTCAGCGGTCGGGGTGCCCGTGCCGGAGGGGCGGACGGTGACCACCGCCGCAGAGGCCTGGGCGGCCGCTCAGGAGATCGGCGTGCCCGTGGTGGTAAAGCCCCGGCATGGCAGCCAGGGCCGGGGTGTGGCAGTTCACCTGGAGACCCGCGAGCAGGTGGAGGCCGCCTTCGAGGCCGCTGCCCTCATCACTCCGGATGTGCTGGTGGAGAACTGGGTCACGGGCCACGACTACCGCATCTTGGTGGTGGGCTGGCACTTCGTGGCGGCGGCGCGGCGGGATCCTCCCCTGGTGACGGGGGACGGCCTGCGGACGGTCCGGCAGTTGGTGGATCAGGTGAACGCCGATCCCAAGCGGACCAGCGGCCACTCCACCTCCCTGTCCCGCATCCCCCTGGACGACCTGGCCCTGTCCGTGCTTGAGGCCCAGGGTCTGACGCCGGACTCGGTGCCCGCTTCCGGGGCCCTGGTGTTCCTGCGGCGCAACGCCAATCTCAGCACCGGCGGCATCGCCACCGATGTCACCGAAGAGGTGCACCCGGAGGTGCGGGCGCGGGCCATCGCGGCGGCCCGGGTCATTGGCCTGGACATCTGCGGCGTGGATGTGTTGTGCGACCGCATTGACCGCCCCCTGGAAGAGCAGGGCGGCGTAGTCATCGAGGTCAACGCCGCCCCCGGCCTGCGCATGCACCTGGACCCGTCCTTTGGACGCCCCCGGGCCGTGGGCAAGGCCATCGTCGCCCACATGTTCAAGAACGGTGACAACGGGCGCATCCCCGTGGTGGCCGTCTCTGGGACCAACGGCAAGACCACCACGGTGCGCCTCATCGCCCACATCCTGGGGGTCTCTGGGACCTGCGTCGGGCTGGCCTGCACGGACGGCATCTATGTGGCTGGCAAGCGCGTGGACACCGGCGACTGCAGCGGGCCCAGAAGCGCCCAGGCGCTGTTCCTGAACCCCACCGTGGAGGCCGCCGTGCTGGAGACTGCCCGGGGCGGCATCCTTCGCGGAGGCCTGGGCTGGGATCGCTGTGATGTGGCCGTCGTGACCAACATCGGCACGGGGGATCACCTGGGCCTGGAATACATCACCACCACCGAGGACCTGGCAGTGGTCAAGCGGGTGCTGGTGGAGAATGTCTCCCCCACCGGCTCCGCAGTTCTGAACGCCGCCGACCCCCACACCGCCAAGATGGCCAAGTCCTGCCCCGGCTCGGTGGTGTTCTTCGCCGCCGACCGCGAGCACCCCCTCATCGTCTCCCATCGCACCGCTGGAGGCCGGGTGGTCTTCGTGGACGGCGGGGACTTGGTGGCCCGCGAGGGCGCCAACGAGCACCGCTTCCCTCTGGCCGCGATACCCCTCACCAGAAACGGGGCCGTCCCCTTCCAGGTCGAGAACGCCATGGCCGCCCTTGGCGCCGTCTGGGCCCTGCACCTGGACTGGGAGGTCATCCGCTCGGGCCTGGCCACCTTTGAGACCGACATTCCCTCGGCCCCGGGCCGCTTCAATGTCATGGAGATCCGTGGCGCCACGGTCATCGCCGACTACGGCCACAACGCCGACGCCATCGCCGCCCTGGCCCGCTCGGCGGACGCCTTCCCCTCCAAGCGCCGCATAGTGGTAATCAGCGCCCCCGGCGACCGCCGGGACACGGACATCCGCAGACAGGGCGAGATCCTGGGCGACGCCTTCGACGAGGTCATCCTCTACCAGGACAAGTGCCAGCGAGGCCGCAAGGACGGCGAAGTCCTGGCCCTGCTGCGCGAGGGCCTGGCCAACGCCAAACGCACCAACTCCATCTCCGAAATCCGCGGCGAGTTCCTGGCCATAGAGACAGGCCTCTCCCACCTCCAGCCCGGCGACCTCTGCCTCCTCCTGGTGGATCAGGTCACCGAATCCCTCCAGTTCATCCAAAGACTCTCAGCAGCAGCCAACCCCCGCCGCCGCTAGCCCAAATGTCCCCTACCAAATTCCCTTCCCCCCGTGGGGGAAGGTGGCGCGAAGCGCCGGATGAGGGCAGGGATTCCAGCGCCAGCTACTCCTTCCCCTCTCCCTAGCCCTCCCCCAAAGGGGGAGGGAACACTCTCCCTAACCCTCCCCCAGAGGGGGAGGGAACAGGCGGGTCTGGCCCCAAGCGCCCCTCGCTCACGGTACCGGCAGGCTGGGGTCTCCCATCAGATTGAAGGACAGTATGCCCAGGTCCACGGTGGCAGGATCGAAGCCCTCGCCGGGCTGGACCAGCAAATCCAGGACGCTGGAGGCGAGGGCCTCTCCCAGGGTGCCTCCGTCCCCGGAACTCAGGTGGCCCTGGAGGCGGCTGGCCAGCGCGACCATCATCAGAGGTTCGGTGTAGGCCGCGGGGCTGATGGAGGCTGCCACGCCGCGGTCGGCCCGGGTCAGCAGGACCATGGCCTCTCCGATGGAGCGGGCCACCAAAGGGTGAGCGAAGTAGCCGCTGAGGCAGTTGTAGGCCAGGAAGATGGGAGGCAGGCCTCCGTGCACCAGGACCTCGTCCAGGTTGTCATAGTTGGGGGTCTGGGACAGCAGGCCCTCTCCGGAGATGTGATACAGGTCCCCGTGGCCGAAGTACTGCACCACCCACTGGCCCGCCTCCAGGGCCTCCCGCAGGGCCAGCCGCATGGCGACGACCGCAGGCTTGTCGTACTGGGAGGCGGGCGGCGGGTCGGGCATGGGGTACTCCAGGGCAAACGCGGTCAGGTCCAGGACCGTGGCCCCGAACCAATCCGGCAGCAGGTCCCGGATCTGGGCCGAGAGCACCTGAAAGAGGCCGGCGTTGTTGTCGTCGCTGAGGTACAGGAAGCCCCGCCCCTGGCCAGGGGTCTGGTACTGGAGGATGCGGTCCACCGCGGCGCCGAGTTCCTCCACCTGGCGGGCCGGCAGGCGCCCGATGGCCAGGGGCAGAGGCTGCTGCCCGGGTGCCAGGTCCTGCCCCGGCGGAAACAGATAGGCAAGATCGCTGGAGAACCAGAGGTCCTCGGCGCCGTACCAGACGAAGTTCGTGGGTGTGAAGATCCTCCCCTCGGGGCGGGGGTCGCCGTAACGGTCCGGAGTCGCATCGCCCACCAGCAGCAGGGCCCTGGGGGGGATGTCCGTCCAGGTGGCCAGGGCCTCAAGCAGGTAGGCCCTGATGGCCTCGGGGCTGGGCTGACCCCCGGAGAAGGCCTGAAACAGCTCCCGGGGACTGCGCACCACCGGGGTCCAGCCCTCCGCGAGGCGCTTGGCGATCAGGGGCTCCAGGGCCTCCTCGAAGACCGCCGGGGTAACGATGATCAGATCCCCCTGCTGCCCCAGGACCTCCTCCCGGTCCCCCAGGGGAAGGAGACCCTCGGCCTCCAGGGGCTGCTCCGGGTCAAAGGCGTAGTACTGGTGCCCGGGGACGAAGGCCGGCAGGAGGGGGCCCTCCGCGCCCGCAACCAGACCCACTGAGGTGGGCTCCAGGGGGTCCGTGATGTCCCAGACCGCGGGCCAGGGCGAGGCCCCAAGGAAGGTGAAGGAACGCTCCTGGCTTTCCAGACAGGGCAGCCTCTGGGGCTGGCCGTCGAAGGTGGGCCGGGAGCTGTAATACAGCCGCGCGCTCAAATAGTGCATGGCGTTGGCAGGGGACTCCTCCGAGGCCCGCAGGGTCAGGCCCAGGGTGTAGGCCCCCTGGGGGTCAGGGGCCACGCCAGGCACCGCAAAGGTCCCCGCCTGGGTAGCCCACCCGTCAAACCTCACCGTCCCCAGCAGGAGGCCGTTCAGGCGGACCTCCACCTGGTGTTCCAGGACGCTGGCCCCAACCAGCTCGACCCTGAGCAGCCGGGCCTGATCCGTGGGGGCGAAGCCCGACAGGGTCCGAAGGTAGGTCTCGCCGCCACTGGTCCTGGTGCCGGCCCAGTTGTCCTGGAATTGGCGACCCTCCAGGGGCGCGCGCGTGGCCATCCAGGCCTGTTGGGGGCGGTCCTCCCGAAGGCGGGTGATGGTGGGGGCCTGGGGGGCCCGAGTCCGTGGCGGGGGCTGGGGCAGCACCAGGGGCGAGGGGTCCTGGGGGGCAAAGTCCGCAAAGAGGTGAGTCTCGGCGCTGAAGGGGCTGGCGCTTGGGGGCACGAAGACCAGAACCAGGGTGGTCCCGTCCGGGGCCTCGGTCAGCGCCACCGGGAGCTTGACCCCGCCCAGGCGCAGGCGGAGGGCCGGCAGGTCCGTGGCGGGGCTGGCAGTCATGGCCTCCAGGGGGACCCGCAGGACGCCGCTTTGGGTGGTCCAAAAGTCCAGCGCCGGGCAGGTCCCGGGGAGGCACTCGTCGGGGCCCGGGGAATGGCCGTCCCCCAGGCCCCCTGCATCGTCCTCAAGCCCAGGAAGCGGGCCCCCATCGCAGCCCAGGAGCGCTGCCCCAACCAGGAGGACGACCAGCCAGGAGAGGCGGGTCAAGGGCGCCCGGGGGAGGTTCTCCGGCGAGCAAAGGCCAGGGCCAGCAGGGGCGCGAGAAACAGGAAGGAGTTGGGGCCCCGGGGGCTGGTGCCGCAGCCGCCGTCAGAGTCGGTCTCGGGGTCTGCCTGGGCAACCCAGTCAGACTCGTCCTGGCCAACCGCCAGCAGCACCGGGCCGTACTCGAGGGTTGCCCCGGTGGTCTCGTATTCGCGGATGAAGTAGGAATAGCCCTCGGTGGCCAGGGCCGTGGCATCGAGGGCCTCGTAGTCACCCCCCGCGCCGCTGTTGAGGCAGGCCACGGAGACGCCGGGCAGCTCCTGGTGGCTGGCCAGGGGGCAGTCGGCCCCGGGGAGAGTGCAGCGCAGCACCTTGAAGGCGCCGCAGCGGATCTCCGAGCCCGTGGTCCAGAAGAGGTCCACGCCGGCCACCTGACGGACGGCCTTCAAGGCCAGGAAGTCCACGGCGGCGTCCAGGGGGGCGCTCCAGGGACGGGGGCTGGTGGCGGGCGAGGCCGCGCCGGCCACATCGTACTTGACGAAGTTCTGGCTGTTGGAGTCGTCACTGGTGCCAACCATGATGTTCCAGCTCTGGCCCGTGCAGCGAAGCTTGCTGTTGGCCGCCAGGTAGCTGCACTTGACGGCGAAGTCCAGGTAGGTTGTGAGGCCGAAGTTGGTGGTCGAGACGCCCGTCACTGTGCGCACGAAGCCGTCGCCGTTGGTGAGGCCGAGGTCGGGGGGCGCCACCTTTTTGTTGGCGTCCTTGTCCAGGTCGGAGAGGCGGGTCTTGCTCCAGCTCTTGCCCTCGTCCTTGGGGACCTGAAGGCCCAGGCCGTGGGCGGTGGTGGGCTTGGCCTTGGTGTCCCAGACAAGCCCGTAGTCCAGGGCGCCGTCGCGGTTGTAGTCCAGATAGACTCCAACGGTGTCGGTGAAGGGCGAGTTGGTGGTGACGGCGCCGCCGTAGTCCATGCGGACCCGGGCATACCAGTAGGTGTCAGTGACGAAGTGGTAGACGGCGGGGTTGGTGGTGTCCCCGACGATGTCCAGGTGGCTCTTGCTGAGCTTGTCGTTGGGGTCGTTCAGGCTGGCAATGGGGATCCAGCTTGCGTCTGCGGGCCAGGAGGCGAAGGCGCCGCCATACTGGGTGGCGACGGCGGCCAGGGCCGAGGTGGCAGGAAGGACTGCGAGGGCAAGGGCAAACGAAAGCAGCGCAGGGCTGACGCGACGGCGAAGGTTCATTGGTTTCTCCCGGCCCCGCAAAGGAGGCCCCTTTGGTATTGCACGCTACCAATAGCAACCTTCGTGCCAGGGGTGCAGGCTGGGTGAGGGCAAGGCCACAGGCCGGGAGGGCATTTCAAGAGGCCCCAGGGAACCTCCGTAATGATGGCCCAAGCCTCATTGTGATGGGCCCGGGATTGATGACCTATCGGACGATACCGCTCTTGGCGCCAGGCCTGGAGGCGTTCATGGGGGAACAGGTAGGTGCTGGGTGTCGGGGTGTCGGGGTGTGAGGTGTCGGAGTGTGAAGTGTTGGGGTGAGAGGTGTCGGGGTGGGGCCTGCGCAGCGACGCTGCGCCCTTGCAGCAGCCCGAAACTGCCACAACTACCGTCTGAAGGCCGTAGGCACGGTCCGGCCGTCCGGACCCCAACACCCCCAACACCCCCAACACTTCAAACACCCAGACACTTCCAAGGGCCCAATCCTAGATGCGATCAATAGCAAGCCTAGTGGCAGATGAAGAAGTAGAAGAGGCGGCCGTCGCAGGCGTTGCAGACATTGGTGCAGCAGTCCCCGCGGAGCTGGCAGATGAGGTCGCAGTGGCAGTCGCCCAGGGTCTCCGTGATGATGCCGCAATTGTCCGGCGCGCAGCAGCCCCGGAAGTTGCCCGGGGTGTTCACGCAGCCCAGGGCCGGGTCGCAGGAATCTGAGGTGCAGGTGTCGTCGTCGTCGCAGTCCAGCACGCCCGTGCCGGGGGCGCAGACGCCGGACTTGCACTTGTCCCCCGTGCTGCAGGCGTCCCCATCCTCACAGGAGTTGGAGTTGTTGCTGTACTTGCAGCCCGTGGTGGTGTTGCACGAGTCCGTGGTGCACACATTGCCGTCGTCGCAGGTGGTGGGGGTGTAGACGCAGCCGCTGGCGGGGTTGCAGGAGTTGGTGGTGCAGGCGTTGTTGTCGTTGCAGGTCACGGCCGTACCCTTGCAGGTGCCGGCGGCGCATTTGTCGCCCGTCGTGCAGGCGTTGGAGTCGTTGCAGTTCGAGGTGTTGTTGGTGAAGACACAGCCTGTGGTGGAGTTGCAGGAGTCGTTGGTGCAGGAGTTGTTGTCGTTGCAGGTGAGGCTGCTGCCGGACTTGCAGGAGC
>CAZMEC010000154.1:0-7787 GCA_964565265.1 uncultured Myxococcales bacterium | reverse complement strand
CCGGAGCCTCCCAAGGAGACCCCCAAGCCCAAGGCCCGGCCCCGGCCCAAGATGCCCGGCAAGACGCCCAAGCCCACGGCGCTGGCTCCTGCCCCCGCTGAGGCCAAGGTGGCAGCCGCTGCCCCCGCGGCCCCCCGCACTCTCGGCATCAAGTTGGAGGGCGCGGTGACCTCCGAGGCCGGCCTGGCCATGCCCACGGGAGATGGCCTGCCCACGGCAGCCGCTGAGGAGGGCGAGTGGACGGAGGAGCCGGCCCCCCTCCCGGACAACCAGGAGGAAAGCGCTGAGGCCGCCGCGACCGTGGCCGCCGACGCCCAGAAGCTTCAGGAAAAGGCTGCCGCTTCGACCGCTCGCCAGATTGCCAAGGAGGAGGCAGGTGAATGGACCGACGCCAAGAACGCCGGCAAGAACCTGCCAAGCGCTGCCCAGGACCGCAAACATGATGCCATCAAGACCCGTAGTGTGGCCGCCGTGAAAGTGCTGCCCAAGGTCTCCAAGCCGGTGCAGCCAGTCTACCCGGAGGAGGTCCGGGCCCAGGAAATCGAGGGCATAGTGAAACTGGAATTGGTGGTCTCGCCGGAGGGCAAGGTGCTGTCCGCCAAGCTACTCAAGAGGCTTCATCCACTTCTTGATGAATCTGCCTACAATGCCGCAATGGCTATGAGTTTTTCGCCGGCGACTGAAGACGGAAAGCCGGTCCGCGTGAAGATCCCCTGGGAATTCGTCTTCGTACTGGAGTGACCATGAGAATGCTGCTGTTGACACTGGCCTTTCTCGGCCTCCCCCTGACCCAAGCCCTGGGGACGGAGCCCGCCGTTTCTCCGGGGACGGAGCCCGCCGTTTCTCCGGGGACGGAGCCTTCAGCCCAGGCCTCCGGACCCCTGATCATCCCACCCGAACTGGTCTCTTTTGTGGAGGCCCCCTACCCCGCCGCCGCCATGGAACAAGCCCTCTCCGCCTCGGTTGAAATGACCGTGGACCTGGACGACAAGGGCAAGGTCCTGGGGGCCTCTGTGGTTACCCCCGTGGGCAACGGCTTCGACGAGGCCGCCCTGGATGCCGTCAGGCAGATGACCTTCAAGCCCGCCACCGCCGACGGCAAACCCATCCCCGTGCGCATTGGCTATGTCTACAACTTCAAGCTGGAAAAAAAGGTCGTTGCCGGCACGCCGGAAGGCCAGACCATAACGGGGCGGCTGCGGGAAAAGTCCAGCCGGGTGCCAGTCAGCGGCGCCGAGGCCCTGCTGAAAGAGTTGGACCTGCACCGCACGACAGACGCCGCTGGCCGCTTCAGCTTCGAGAATGTCCCCCCCGGCACCTACTCGGTTGTAATCAGCGCCTCGGGGTACAAACGGCTGAACGCCGAGGCCAAGGTGCTGCCAGACCAGAAACTGGAACTGGCCCTGGCTGTGGAGTCCACCGAGGAGAACCCTTTCCGCACTGTGGTCATCGGCAAGAAGGTGGAGGCCGTTGTGGCCAAGTACACCCTGGAACAGCGCGCTCTTGAAACAGTTCCCGGCACCTTTGGCGATCCCATCCGGGTGATTCAAAGCCTGCCTGGCGTGGCCCGCACTCCCTTCATCACGGGGTTCCTCATCATCCGCGGCGCCGCCCCCAATGACTCCCGGACCTTCCTCGACGGCGTGGAAATCCCCTCCCTGTACCATTTCCTGGGCGGCCCCAGCGTGCTGAACCCCAATTTCCTGGACAAGATCAATTATTACCCCGGCAACTACCCGGCCCGTTACGGCCGCGCCACCGCCGGCATCATCGATTTGGAAAGCAAAGACAGCGCCGTGGAGGCAGTGGGGGGCGAGGCCGACATCAACCTGCTGAACACGGCAATCTACGCAGAGGCCCCGGTGGGCGAGGGTTACAGCGTGCGGGCCGCCGTTCGACGCAGCTATGTGGACGCCATCATTCAGGCTGCCGTTGACACCACCGGCGAGGATGCCACCGTGATTCTGCCCATTTACTGGGACTATCAACTCAAGCTGGACTCACCGTCGGACCGGGACCTGCGTTGGTCGGTCTTCCTGTTCGGGTCCTCCGATTCCTTGGTGCTCAAGACCTCCGATCCTGCGCAGGACCTGGCCCTCAACCTCAACGCCCACAGCGGCTTTCACCAGATTGCGGGCTCCCTGACCTGGAAGAAGGGCAACTATCTGTGGTCCCTCCGTCCACACGCAGGCTACCAGTTCTTCAAGTTCGATGCGGCTTCAGCCTTCGTAGACGCCAACATCTACACCACGGGGCTCCGCAACGAGCTGCTCATGCGGTTGCACCGCAACCTGCGCCTCACCGTAGGGTGGGAGGGCGAGTGGTTGTGGGCCGTGTTTGACGGCTCCGTCCCCTACCCCAAGAACTACTACATACCTGGCAGCACCGTGGGCGGGCTGTTTGAGGACGAGGGGACGGAGGCCTCCTATCCCTTCGAACGGGACAACCACTACGCCTTCGGGGCCGTCTACGCGGAGGCCTCCTGGCGCCCCCATCCCAAGGTCGAGCTGCTTCCCGGCCTGCGCGGCGACATCTTCCTCCACCCGAACCACGCCGTGGTAAGCCTGGACCCCCGGCTGGTGGCCCGCTACGACCCCTGGAAGTCCTTCACCCTCAAGGGAGGCGTGGGCCTCTACAGCCGCCCCCCTGAATACCAGTATGTGGACGAGGGCTTTGGCAACCCCGACCTTGGTCCGGAGCGCGCGCTCCAGTTCAGCGGTGGCTTCGAGTGGATGTTCCTGGCCGGCCTCTCTCTTGACGCCCAGGTCTTCCACATCATCAAGGATGGCCTCGTGACCCCCTCCGACGAGGTCACCGTGAACGACGATGGGACCCAGACCCCGCTGCGCTACAAGGGCCAGGGGCAGGGACGCTCCACGGGCATGGAGTTGCTGGTGAAGTACCGCCCCAAGGGGCCGTTCTACGGTTGGGTCTCCTACACCCTGTCCAAGACCGAGTACCAGTTCCAGCCCGACGAGGCCTACGCCCTGTCCCCCTTCGACCAGACCCACATCATCAGCGCCGTGGGCAGCCTCAAGCTCGGCCGCGGCTGGGAGACAGGCCTGCGCTACCGTTATGTCACAGGCAACCCGGACACCCCTGTGAATGGCGGCGCCTTGGTGGCAGACAAGGGCGCCTTCGTGCCCCTCATCGGCGGTATCAACACCGTCCGCCAGCCGGCCTTCCAACAGTTGGACTTCCGGGTCGAGAAGACCTGGACCTTTGACGCCTGGGCGGTCTCGTCCTACATCGATATCCAAAACATCACCAACCACGCCAACACGGAATTCAAGGTGTACGATTACCGCTTCAGGAAGAGCTGGCAGGTCCCGGGCATTCCCTTCTTTCCAACCCTCGGCATAACGGGGAGGTGGTAACCATGACCTCTCGTAAATTGGGCTTCAGTCTCGCCCTCGCGCTTGCGCTTACTGCCTGCTCTCCCGGCTTCGATGAGCCCTGGGAGGTGAAGGATCTTCGGCTCCTGGGTGGGGTGACCACTCCCCCGGAGTTCCTGTACAACATGGCCCCCCCCAAGGGCCCTCTGGTGGTGCACCTGGACTTCCTCTGGGCGGATCCCCTGGCCCCCGCAGCCCCCCGCCTCTTCCGCGTTGAGTCCTGCGCCCTGGAACAGGAGGTCGCCTGCACCGACGCGAACCGCTTCGTCCTGGCAGAGGGCAGCGCCGCCCCGGGGCTTACGGGAGTGGACCTGTCCCTGCCCGCCGATCTCCTCCAGGCGAGCTTCGAGGCCGACCCCTACCAAGGCCTCCTGGGCGCCGCAGTGTGGCTGCAGGTCCTGGTGGAGGACGGGGACGGAGGCTGGGTTTCCATGCTCAAGTCCGTGGTCATCAGCGAGACCGCAGGCTTCACCGACAAGGTCCCCAACACCAACCCGACAGTAGACTTCGTGGCCCTGGTGGCCGACGACGACACTCGCAGCCCCTTGCCAGTGGACGCCCAGGGTGTCTGGCATCCAGACCCGGATACGGATTATCGGCTGCTGGCGGTCATGACCGACGCCTCCCGGGAGGACTACATCGTCCCCGCCTGGGACACCACCATCACAGAGGGCAAGCCGGAGGGCACCTCGGCCATCATTCCCCTGGAACTGTCGGAGGATCTGACCTACAGGTTCTACTGCGATGAGGGCTCCCTCTCCGTGGAGGCCAAGTCCGAACAAGACATCCCCGTCATCGATCTACCCGGAGAGGGCCGCCTGCGGGACCAGTCCGTCACCTTCACCAGCCCCGCCGAAGGGACGGGGACTGTCTGGATGGTTATTGATGATGGTCGCGGCGGCGCCGCTTTTGTGGTAATCCCCTTCGCCGTTGCTCCCTGACCATTCGGAAAGCCTCCAGCATGAAGACTAGATTGTTTGCCGCCGCGCTTGTAGGTGCCCTCTTGTTGGCCCAGCCAGAAACCGCCCGCGCCCAAGACGGCGAGGGCTTCGTGGCCGCCGTGGTCCGAGGCCCCAGCCCCATTGAGGACTCGGACTGCCAGTCCGCCGGGGACCTTACCCTGGACTCGGGGCGCCTGTTGGTGAGCATCGCTGCCGAGACTCCGCCCCGCTGGGGAATCCCCCCGGGGGCGCTGCTGGATGCCTCCCTGAAGGGCCTGCGCGGCGACGCCGGCCACGATCTGCTGCTTTTTTTCGATGTCATCCCGGATGGCTGGGGCAAATGGGACGCTGCGGTCCACAGCGTGGAGGTCCTGCAGGAGGGAGGCTCGCGGGCCTCGGCTCTGGTTACCCGCAGGGCTGGGGACCTGGTCTACGAGATCCGCTATTCAGTCGAAGCCGGCGCCACGGTCTTGGAGGTGGAGGCCACCATCTCCAATCGCGGCGCGACCACAAGAAGGATCAAGCCAGGCCTCAACCTGTCGGTGCGCCACGGCCGGGTCTTCCAGCCGCAGCCCCTGGGGGCCAGCAAGCTGGAGCCCTGGTTCACCTCCTACGGTGACGACTTCTCGGTGTCGCTGCTCATGCCTGGGGCCACAGCCCAGGATGGAGGCGGGACCTGGCGCGACCTCTACCGGACGGTGGAGATCAAGCCCGGCGCCAAGGCCACGGTCCTGGGCCTCTTGTTCTTCTCCGATGTGCCCGAGTCCAACCAGGCCGCCGCCCGGGCCGCCTTCCTGGCCACCCATCGCGCCCCCGCAAGGGTCAGTGGCACCATCCAGTTTCCCCCTGAGGAGACCCACGGACCTACCGTCGCCATGGTCCGTCGCAGGGGCAAGGCCTTTGCCTGGGGCCTGCTGGACTCCGAGGGCCGCTGGACCTTGACGCTCCCCCCCGGTGACTACTCGCTGGAGGCCCTCTCTGCTGGCGGCGCGGGCCCCTTGGCGAAGCTCGCGCTCAAGGCCGGCGAGACTCGCAGCGTGGACCTCGCCCCACCCCCTGAGGCAGCCCACCTGGTGCTGGACCTGACGGATAGCCAAGGTCGGCCCCTGGATGCCTTGGTGCACTTCGAGGACCTGCCCTGTACCCTGGACTTCCTGTGCCGGGCGATTGCCTACACGGGGCTCCGTCCCCGGGGCCACCTGGAGGTCTCCGTCCCCGCTGGGAAGCGGCGCCTCCTGGTGTCCCATGGGGCACCATTTCTGATGAAGCCCGTGCCCTTCACGCTGCCCCTGAATCCGGGCCTGAACGAGGTCGCCCTCTCGGTTGAGGCCCCCCTGGACTTCCGCCCCCAGGGCATCCATTGGCTGGACCTGCATCAACATTCCCTGGCCTTTGATGGCCTCACCCCTCCCCGGGATCTGGTCGCGGCGAACCTGGCTGCCGGCCTGGCCGCCGTCTTCCTCTCTGACCACGACTGTACCCGTTGGCACACTGCCGTGGAGGGGGCTGCGGGGGACGCAGGACTTCCTCTTGTCGCCTCCGTGGAGGTCTCCCCACCCTGGGGCCACTTCAATGTCTTTCCCCTGCCCAGTGGCACCCCGTTCCCTGCTGACCTTCGCCATGACCGCGCTACCGAAGAAGCCATTGGCAGATTCGCCGGCCAGTTCGACGCCATGGTGCAGTTGAATCACCCGTGGGAGGGGGACTCGGGCTACATGAGCATCAAAGAAACCCAGGGGACGGAGCCGGTCATCCCCCCCTTCGTTCGATTCCTGGAGTTCAACGGGAAGAAGCTCTTTGACCCCTCCGACGAGAAGGTCCTGGCTGGCTTCATTGCTGCCCTCAAGGCTGGGCGGCACATCCTCCTGAGCGCCGGCACGGACACCCATGATGTGTTCAAGGATGACGGGGTGGGGACGGGGCGGGTCCGTAACGGTGTCTTTGCACCGCCCGACGCAGACCTGGGCCAGATCCTGGAAGCGCTGGAAGCTGGGCATTCATTTGTGACATTTGGGCCCGTGATGCAGCTCTCGCCGCCTCCGGGGCGCTTTCAGTCAACTGATGGTCCGCTTGTCGTGAAGCTCAAGGCTGAGTCCCTCTCGGGCCTGGCCTCGCTGCGCATCTACGACCTCTCCCAGGATCGGCCAAATCATCGGGATCTTGCCGGCGCCGCGGCCATGGAGACTGAGCTTACCTTCGGGCCTGGCCCTGGCATCTGGTTCATCGAGATGACTGACAAAGAGGGCAACCGGGCATTCAGCAACCCTTGGCGAGTGGCCGAATAGTCGCCTTCCGCTGGCCTAGCCCCACTTGCCACGGGTCATGTGACCCTGCAGTTCTGCCTTGATGGACTGGACGAGAATCTCCGACTGCTTGGCGGCCTGCTGGAAGATCTTCACGCAGTTGGGGTCCAGGTCGTCGTTGATGCCATCCTCAGCCAGGGCCTGGACTTCCTCAAGCATGTTCATCATGGCCACATGCAAACCATTGGTCACCCGGGAGCGCTCGACCTTCTGGGCAGCATCGGCCGCCAGTTCTTCGAACTTCTCCTTGGGAGCCCCACACTTGGGGCATGCTTCGAAATCCAACTCCTCAGAAATGTAACCGCACACAGTACACTTGAACATTGGGGTCCTCCTAGACGCTTGGTTCAACGCGCCCAAGTATGGCTGCTGGGTGCCCCAAGGTCAAGGGGGCGATGCCCATGGAAATAGGTGGACAAACTCCTTGAGCGCCTCGTCGCACCGGGCTAGACTCCGGCTGTCATTTTTCTTTTCCAGGAGTTCAACATGAGCAACGCCTTTGTCGGTCTCGAGCCCGCCCTGCTTTGGAAGCACTTCCAAGCCCTCACCTCCACCCCCCGTCCCTCCAAGAAGGAGGAAAAGGTCGTCGCCTTGGTGCGCGCCTGGGCCCAGGCCAAGGGTTTCGTGTTTGAGTCCGACGAGGCCGGCAACGCCCTGGTGCGAGTCCCCGCCACCCCTGGCTGTGAGGCTGTCCCAGCCCTGGCCCTCCAGGGACACCTGGACATGGTGGCCGAGAAGAACAAGGACAAGGTCTTCGACTTCGACACCCAGGGTCTTCAGGTCATCCGGGACGGTGATTTGCTGAAAGCCGACGGCACCACCCTGGGCGCCGACAACGGCATTGGTGTGGCCATGGCCATGGCCCTCTGCGAAGAGAAGGACCTGCGCCACGGACCCCTGGAGCTGATCTTCACCATCGACGAGGAGACCGGCCTCACCGGCGCCCGCAACCTCCAGCCCGGCTTCCTCAAGGCCAAACGCCTCATCAACATTGACTCCGAGGAAGAGGGTGTCCTGTTTGTCGGCTGCGCCGGCGGCGCCGAAAGCAACATCGTCTTTGGGCGACCCACCCGCCGCTGCAGCGCCCCCGTCTATGCCGTCAAGGTCAGCGGCCTCAACGGCGGCCACTCGGGCCTCACCATCCACGA
>CAZMEC010000153.1:0-7793 GCA_964565265.1 uncultured Myxococcales bacterium | reverse complement strand
TGAATGGGCTGGTGCCCAAGGAGAAGCCGGCGGCGCTGCGGTTCGGGTCGGTGACCCACCTGTGGCTGGAGACTTGGCACCGGACGAGGTCCGCTGCGGAGGCCCAGACCGTCATCGACACGGCCTACCTGGGGCGCTTCAGCAACCCCGAAGAGAAGCGTGACTGGCACTACCAGACCGCGATGCTGCGAGCATACCAGTGGGAGTACGCCACCGAGTCCTTCGAGATCGTGGCGCTGGAGCAGGAGTTCTCCGGGGCCCTTCGCAACCCGGAGACGGGCTGGCGGTCCCACTCGTTCCTGGTCCGGGGCAAGGTGGACGGCATCGTCAGGCGCGCGGACGAGTACCTGCTGCTGGAACACAAGACTGCGGCCACCGTTACCGGCGACTATGTCGAGCGCCTGGCCATGGACCTTCAGATCCTGCTGTACTGCCACTACGCCCGCGAGAGCCTCAAGTACCCCGTCACCTCCATCATCTACAATGTCCTGGCCAAGCCCCGCCTGGTGCAGGCCGAGGGCGAATCCGAAGAGCAGTTCGAGGCCCGCAAGGCCGAGCTTGAGGCCAAGAGCAAGACCGGCAAGCCCAGCAGCGCCAAGCGCAAGCTGCCTGAATCCGACGACGAGTTCCAGGCCCGCCTGGCGGAATGGTTCGCGGCCGAGCCCCGCTTCACCCGCGTCGAGCTCCTGCTGGACTTCGACACCCTGGCCACCGTCCGCCAGATGCTTTGGGACATCTCCATGGAGATTCTGGAGGCCCGCCGCCAGGGCCACTGGCACCAGAACACCCGCGCCTGCCACGGCTTTGGCCGCTGCCCCTACTGGCCCATCTGCTCGTCCAAGGACAACCCGCTGGTCATTGAGACCCTGTTCGAGGTCCAGGCCCCCAACCAAGAACTCTCGCCCGCCGAGGAGGCGGACCAGGTCTTCTAACCCCAAGATGGAGGTATCCCCATGGCCTTGCTGCCAACCGAACCGACCCGCCGGTGCACCGACCTTTCGGCCTTCAACTTCGTCGTCTACGGTCCGCCGAAGATCGGCAAGACCACCCTGGCCTCGAGGTTCCCGGCCTCCCTGTTCATTGCGACCGAGGACGGCCAGAACTCCCTGGAGTGCTTCCGGGTGGGGGTTGACTCCTGGCCCGGATTCCTGGCCGTCGCCGCCGAACTCATGGAGGGCAACCACGCCTTCCAAACCATCATCGTCGACACCGTGGACAACCTCTGGGGCCTCTGCCAGCGCTTCATCTGCGAGAAGAAGGGCGTCGAGCACGAATCCGAACTGGCCTACGGCCTGGGCGCCGAGCTGATCCGGACGGAGTTCTTCCGGGCCCTCACCAAGCTGTCCATGCTGCCCTACGGCCTGGTGCTCATCTCCCACGCCGTCACCAAGGAGGTCACCACCCGCACCGGCACCACCCACAGGGTCGTGCCCTCCTTCCGTGAGCGGGAGCAGGGCCGCCTGCTGGGCATGGCCGACTTCATCTTGTACTGCGACCTCATGCCGGTGCCTGGGGCGGACGGCAAGCCCCAGGTCCAGCGCGTCATCCGCACCAAGACCTCCGAGAACTACATCGCCGGCGACCGCACCGGCCGCCTGCCTGACCCTCTGCCCCTCGACTTCGATGTGTTCAAGCGGGAGTTCGACCTGGCCGCCTCGGCCCACGCCGCCGGCAGCCAGCCCACCCCCGAGAAGAAGCCCGCGGCGGGCCCAGCCGAGACCAGGAAATCCAAGTAGGAGGTGCCCATGAGCGAGCTTGACAGAAACCCTGTGTCCGAAACCGATCTGGCCGAATTCGACGAGGTCTTCACCGAGTCCGAGGAGACCTTCGAGTCGGTCCCCGATGGCAAGTACCAGGCCGTCGTGGAGCGCGTCGAACTGGTCCGCACCGCCAAGGGCGATCCCATGCTGAAGTGGACCTTGCGGATCAGCGGGCCCACCCACGAGGACCGCCTCATCTGGCGCAACAATGTCATGGCCTCGGCCGACAACATCGCGTGGCTCAAGAAGGACCTGTACGCCTGCGGCCTCAAGCTGGCGAAGCTGTCCGAGCTGCCCGCCAACCTGGAGCGGCTGCTGGACATCCACCTGGAGGTCACGAAGCGCACCAAGGGCGACTTCGAGTCCATCTACATCAACAAGCGCATCAGGACCGCCGACGAGGAGGCGCCCGCCGAGCCCTCCAGCAAGCCCGCCGGCAAGCCCAGCGCCAAGGCCAGGGAGGCGCTGAGGAAGTTCTGATGTCCAGACCCTGCATCATCATCGACACCAGGGAGCAGCACCCCTATTCCTTCGATCCCCTGAAGGCGGAAAGCCAGCGGCGGGCCCTGAAGGTGGGGGACTACTCCCTGGCGGGTCTGGAGGACCGGGTGGCCGTGGAGCGCAAGTCCTTGGACGACTTCGTCTCCACGGTCATCCGATCTCGCCGCCGCTTCGGGGCAGAGCTGCGGGCCTTGCGGGCCCTCGACTTTGCCTGCGTGGTGGTGGAAGGGGGCCTGGGGGAGGTCTTCGGCCGGCGCTACCGCTCCAATGCCGACCCCGTCGCTGTCCTCGGGGCAGCGATCTCCATCATCGTGGACTACGGCGTGCCCGTGTTCTTCTGCGGCGACCGGCAACTGGCCTGCCGCTTCACCCAGGACCTCCTGTTGAGGTTCCACAAGTACTTCCAGGAGCCCAGCCATGCGAAGGGTTGACCAGGCGCCCAGGGCCGAGGCCCAGGTGGATACCGTGACGGGTCGCGTCGAGCGGCTGTTCTTCAGCTCCCCCGAGTTCTCGGCCGGCGTCCTGGCCACCCCGGAGGGCGAGACCAAGTTCGCCGGCAAGCTGATGGTCCAGGAGGGCGACCGAGTCATCCTGCGCGGGCGCTGGGAGGACGGTAAATGGGGCCGGCAGTTGAAGGTCGCCTCGCTGGAGTACGACCTTCCGACCGACGCCGTGGGCCTGGCCCACTACCTTTCCAACCACCCCGCCATGAAGGGCATCGGCCCGGTGAAGGCCAGGGCCATCGCGCAGGAGTTCGGGGCTGACTTCGACCGGGCCCTGCAAGAACGGCCCGAGGCAGTTGCCAAGGCTGCTCGGGTCCCCCTGGCAGTGATCCAGAACCTGGCGGCCGAGTGGGCCCGCACCCGCAGCTTCAACCTGGCCAACACCTGGCTGGCCTCTTTCGAGCTGACCCATCACCAGATCTCGACCCTCGTGAAGAAGTACGGCAACTCCGTGGTAGCCATCTTCAAGGCCGACCCTTACCGGCTCATCGGGGAGATCGAGGGCTACGGCTTCAAGCGGGTGGATGTCATCGCCCGCAAGATGGGTACGCCCAAGGACCACGCCTCCAGGATCCGGGGCGGCATCCTCCACTGCGTCAACGAGACCATCAGCGAGGGTCACTGTTGGATCGAGCACGACGACCTGGTGGACCTGGCCAACAAGGATCTGACCCTGGACACCCTGGACAGCCGGGAAATCATCGCGGCCTCGATCCAGGCCCTCGTCAAGGAAAGGCAGTTGGTCAGCGAACAGGTCGAGGGGCACCTCTTGGTGTCACGGCCGGACCTGCGGCGCATGGAGACCGACCTGGCCTCCACTTTCCTGGGCGGCAGGGATCCGAACCCAAACGCTGCGAAGCTGGCGAAGGCCTTGGCCGGAGGGCTGCAACTCACCTCCGCCCTGAATCCCGGCCAACGCCTCGCCGTCGAGACCGCCCTGCGGCATTCCCTCACCGTCATGACCGGTGGCGCCGGCGTCGGCAAGACCTTCACCGTCCGGGCCCTCTGCGACCTCTACCAGGCCGCTGGCCTCGAGGTCCTGCTGTGCGCCCCCACCGGGAAGGCTGCCAAACGCCTGAACGAGTCCACCGGCCGGGAGGCCTCCACCATCCATCGGCTGCTGGAATACAACGGCCAGGAGTTCCAATTCGAGGGAGTGCTGGACGCCGACCTTCTGGTGGTGGACGAGGTGTCCATGGTGGATGTGCCCCTGTGCTGGCACCTCCTGCGGGCCGTGGACCTGGCTCGCACCGCGGTTCTGCTGGTGGGCGACCATCACCAACTGCCGCCGGTCGGGCCCGGCAACATCCTGCGGGACCTGGTGGCAACCCAGGCAGTGCCGGTGGTGGTGCTGGACCAGGTGGTCCGCCAGGCGGGCATCCTCAAGGAGAACTGCTCCGCCGTCCTGTCAGGCACGGTGGCACCGTCCGCCCCGGCCCAGGCCGGCACCCTGCGGCCCTGGTACAAGCTTGGAGACCTTCAGGAGCCCCAGGACCTCCTGGCCTTCGTGCGCCTGCTCTACGAGTCCAAGCTGACCGATGACCTGGGCCTGGATCCCGTCGCCGAGATCCAACTGCTGACCCCCACCCGCAAGGGGCCAATGGGGGTCGCCGCCCTCAACGCGGAGCTTCAGCGGGTGGTCCAGCGCAAGCTCTTTGGGGTCGAGGTGGAGCCCGTCGCGGCCAACCGCAGGCCCAAGTTCCTCAAGGGGGACAAGGTCATCCAGCGCCGCAACAACTATGCCCTGGGCGTCATGAACGGCACCCTCGGGCAGGTCCGCTCCGTGGACCCCGGCACCGGCGACCTAGTGGTGGCCTTCGACGGGAAGGAGGTCACCTTGCAGCGTAGCGAGGGGCACCTCTCCGACCTGGACCTGGCCTATGCCCTGACCATCCACCAGACGCAGGGCTCGGAGTTCCCCGTGGTCATCGTGCTGGTGCACAAGGCCCACTCCTTCCAGCACCACCGCAACCTTCTGTACACGGGCGTCACCAGGGCCAAGCGCGCGGCCATCATCCTGGGCGACCACTGGGGCATCCGCAACTGCGCCTCCAGGGTCGAGACCGACAAGCGCCGCACCTGGCTGTCGCTGGTGGCTCGCAACCCCAAGGCCCCCGCCAAGGAGGTCAGCCGATGACCCCACGGGAGCCACTGTCCCCGGAGACCGCCCGCGCCATGGTCCGCCTGCTGCTGGGCCACTTCTTCAGCCGGACCGACAAGGTTGCGGCATTGATGGAATGGGGCAAGCCGCACCCGGTCATCGGCCTGGACAACCTCCCAGGGATGCTGCTGGCCCATATCCTTGGCAAGGCCGCCCCCCGACCTGGCAGCGTCCGCTACGACAACCGCAACGGCGACACCAAGGTCCAAAGCGGCTACCACCGTCTGGGCAGCTACACGCCCGACGAAAACGGCAACACCCGCTGGCTCTGCCTGGACTTCGACGGCAAGGGGCACTCCCACGCACTGAAGGATCCCGAGGCGGCGGTCTGCCTGACCCAGGCCAACTTCACTGCCGCAGGCATCGCCTCCCACCTCGAGAGATCCGGTGGCGGTCACGGCTGGCACCTCTGGGTCTTCTTCAGCGAGCCGACCCCGGCCAAGGCCGTCAGGAAGCTGGCCCTGGCTCTCATCCCGACTGGCCTGCCATTGGCACGCGGTGGGGTCGCCTCCGCCCGCAGCAACAGTGGCGTAGAGATCTTCCCCAAGCAGGACAGGCCGGCCACCGCCAAGAAGCTTGGCAACCTCGTCTGGCTGCCCTGGTACCACGGGGCCCCGGAGGGCGCCAACCAGTTCTACAAGGAGGAGGACGGCGAGCTCCGGCCCTACCTGCCGGAGGCCTTCGAGACGGTCTCGGCTCCCCAGTTTGACCTGGCCATCCAGGCCCTCGAGGCTGGGGCCTTCGCCCTGCCAACAGGCCAAGCAGCCCCCGGTTCCGCCCGCGCGCTTGTGGACCAGGCCGCCCTGGACGAGTTCCTGCGCCAGGCAGACAAGGCTGATGCCGAGGCGCCCTCCCAGCCCCCATCCACCGACTGGCGCGACTGGAAAGAACAGGCCCTCGCCAACCTTCCCCTGGAGCCCATCTACGGCGACCTCATGACCGGCGAGCGCGCCTCCGAGGGCTGGCTTCAGTGCCGCGATCCCGAGTCACCCTCCGGCACCGAGAGCCGCTCCGGCAATGTGGCCGACGGCTCGGGCCGGGCCCTCCGGGGCACCTTCCACTCCTGGCGCACCGAAGAGTCCATGTCGGTGTTCGACTTCATGGTCCGCCGTGGCCAGGCCAAGGACTTCCTCGACGCCGCCAAGCAGGTGGCCGACCTCACCGGGGTCCCTCTGCCGAACCCGCCGGCGCCGCTTGCTCGGCCTGCGGCACCCCCATCTGCCTCCGGCTACCCCGTCATCGTGGTCAACAACCGCCAGACCAGAGAGATCATCTGGGACGCCACCCAGGCATTGAAGGCCGCCAACGCACGGGCACCCTTCCTGTTCCGACGCGCCGGCCGTCCGGTGCGCCTGCAGCACGCCGCTGGGACCCCTCAGATTGACCTGGTCGAGGACACAGCCATGTACGGACTGCTGGCCCGCCACGCATCCTGGATCAAGCGTACCGACGACGGGGACTTCGATGTGCCCCCACCCCATGATGTTGCCAAGGACCTGGTCGCCACTGCCGATCCAGACCTGCCCGAGCTTGAGGCTGTGGTCAGCGCTCCGGTCTTTGACCAGCGAGGGAACCTGGTGGCCACGCCGGGATACCATCCGTCCGCAGCGCTCTGGTATCACGAGCTCAAAGGCTTCTCACTGCCCCCCATCCCGGCCTCCCCGTCCCCCGCTGAGATCGCCCAGGCCCGCTCGCTCCTGCTGGACGACCTCCTTGTGGACTTCCCCTTTGTGTCCCGTGCCGACCGCGCCCATGTCATCGCGGCCATCCTGCTGCCCTTCGTGCGCCGCATCATCCCCGGCCCCACTCCCATCCATCTCTTCGAGGCCTCCATGCCCGGCTCCGGAAAGACGCTGCTGGCTGAGATCGTGTACCTGGTGGCCACAGGATGCCGGGCCGATGCCACCACCATTGGCCGCGACGAAGAGGAGATCCGCAAGAAGGTCACCTCCCTGCTGTTCCTGGGGAACCCCGTCATCCTCGTCGACAATGTCCGGGAGGGCCTCAGCAGCACCAACCTCGCCGCTGCCCTGACCTCGGAGATCTGGCAGGACCGCCTCCTGGGCCAGAACAAGCTCCTCAGCCTGCCCAACCGCTCGGTCTGGTTGGTCACGGCCAACAACCCCAGCCTCTCCAACGAGCTCGCCCGCCGCTCCATCAGGATCCGCCTGGAGCCCTCTGTGGAGCGCCCATGGCAGCGCGCCAACTTCACGCACTCGCCCCTGAAGGCCTGGGTCCACGCCAACCGAAACGACCTGGTCTGGGCAGTCCTTGTGCTGATCCAGTCCTGGCTCGCTGGCGGCCGCCCCTCCGGCAAACAAACCCTCGGCTCCTTCGAACCCTGGGCCAGCGTCATCGGTGGCATCCTCGAGCAGGCCGGCATCCCGGGGTTCCTGGAAAACGCCAATGAGCTCTACGAAGACGCGGACATCGAAGGCCAGGAGTGGCGGGCGTTCGTCGAGCTGTGGTGGGAGACCCACGGGCGCGACCCGGTCTCTGCCGGCAACCTGTTGCAGCTCGCCGTCTCCAACGAGATGCTGGGCACCTCCATGGCTGGCCGTTCTGACCGAGCCCAAGCTATCAGGATTGGTAAAGCCCTCTCGGCCAACCGCAAGCGGATCTTCGGCAACTTCCAAATTGAGGTCGCCAGGGTCGTCCACAACCAGAGGCTTTGGAAGCTCGTCAAGGTGGATGCCAAGGCAGCCGACGCCAACCATTCCGTCGGAAGGGTCCTGCCCTTCGCCCAGGAGACCTCCTTGGGGGGATGTCAGGCCACCGAAGGGGGATGTGGTGACGGCGACATCCCCCTCTGCAACCCATCAGAAACAAACGAAAAGGGGGATGTGGGGGATGTGGGGGATGTTTTTT
>CAZMEC010000152.1:0-7899 GCA_964565265.1 uncultured Myxococcales bacterium | reverse complement strand
CCCTACCTGTGGAAGTTCCAGGTGCCCATGCTGCTGGAGTACCGCCGCAAGGGCTATCCAATCATGGGCGTGACCATCTCCGGGGGCGTGCCGCCCAAGGATGAGGCCGTCGCCAGGCTGCGGGACTTCTTTGCAGCCGGCATCCGCGTGAATTCCCTCAAGGCCGGCTCGGACGGCGATATTGAGCGGGCCCTGGCCATCTGCGACGAGATCCCCGAGGAGACCATCATCCTTCAGGTGGAAGGCGGTCTGGCCGGCGGGCACCATTCCATGCACCCGCTGGAGACCCTGTTGGAGAAGCACTACCGCAGCATCCGCGAGCGCCGCAATGTGGTGCTGGTGGCGGGCGGTGGCATAGACAGCCCGGCCCGAGCCAACGCCCTGCTGAACGGCTCCTGGGTGAGCGAAGGGGTGGCCCCCAAGCCCGTGGACGCGGTCCTGGTGGGCACGGTCCTCATGACGGCCCTGGAGGCCATGACCAGCGAGCCCGTCAAGGACGCCCTGGTGAAGGCCCGGGGCGAGCGGAAGTTGCCTGGCTTTGGCCAGAAGTCCGGAGATGTCATCTCCGGGCGTTCCTCCCTGGATGCGGACATCTACTTCCTGGACAACCACGCCGCCAAGGCCAGCTTCGAGATCAAGAAGATTCTGGACTCCGGGGCCAAGCCCGAGGACCGCAAGGCCGAACTGGTGGCGCTGCTGGCCAAGACCTGCAAGCCCTACTTCGGCGAGGTCGAGGCCATGACCTATCTGGGGGTGCTGCGGCGCCTCCAGGAGTTGCTGGCCCCGGGCTCCGTGCCGGCCAGCCTCCTGCCCTTCGGGGACTTCTTTGATCAAACCTACTTCACCCGCTTCCAGGACTTCGCCCGGCGGTCCTTTGAGCGCGTCTGCCCGGATTGCGCGGCTCTGCTGGGCAAGCTCAGCGCCGACAACCCCAAGGCCTGGGTTGCGGGCCTCGCCAAGAGCTGTCCCCAGCTTGACGCCGCCCTGGTCAGCCGCGAGGACGCGGACTTCTTCCTGGCCAGTTGCGACGCCCCCGGCAAGCCCGTGAACTTCATCCCGGTCATCGACGCCCGGGTGCACCGCCGCCTGCTGTCCGACAGCCTGTGGCAGGCCCATGATCCCCGCTACGACGCCAGCAGCGTCTTCGTGATTCCGGGCCCCAGTGCCCTCCAGTGCGTGGACTGCAAGAACCGCCCCGCCGCTGAGCTGCTGGGCCAGTTCCTGGGCGAAGCCCTCAATGGCAAGGCCGGCGTCCGCGTGGGTTACCGCAGCGATGCCCTGGCCAGCAGCGCCCCCGCCTGCTTCGACGGGCTCTCGGGCCAGCCCGAGGTGGCCGCCATCAAGGTCGCCATTCTGGCCTCCGAGGTGCTGGACGGCAGCGCCTTCCGGCCCAACTTCCTGCGCTCCTGGATGGAGGCCGCCACAAGCTGCACGCTGAAGCAGACCGCCGGCAAGGCCGTCTTCAAGGCCCTCGACCAGTCCGGCGAGCTCTTCACCCTGGAATCTGACGGCAAGACCCTCAAGGTCAAGCTGCCCATTCCCGAACTGGACGAGACCTTCACCGCGACGGCCAGCTTCGACCCCCTGGCCCCCGTCAATCTGGTCTTCCCCAAGCTGCCCGCCGAGGTCTTTGCCCTCTACAAGCGCATCTGGGGCGGAAAATCCTCCCTGGACATTTCCCGCTTCAAGGCAGTGTTGGGCGACGGCAGCGGCCCCAAGTCTGCCATCTCCACGGGCTTCGTGGAGGCCTGGTCGGGCGTCACCGCCCTCATGTTGGCTGACCTGCCCGTGATGGACTTCACCAAACTGCTCCACCTGACCCAGGAGGTGGGCCTGCTGCCCGAGGGCAGCCCCGAGGCCAACGAGGCCGCGGTCACCGAGGTCCTCACCAACGCCGGTGGCACCGTCATAGAGATCAGCGCCCGGGCCGGCCACTGCTGGTCCCGCAGCGCCTTCTTCGTTCGCGGCGAGAAGGGTCAGGGCATGAAGAAGTCCCGCAAGGGCCTGGCCTCTCCCTTCGCCCCCGATCCCATGGAGGCCGGCTCCACCCTGGGGGCCAAGCGCCTGGCCGTGAAGGAGTTCTTCGCTCCCTCCGACACCCTGGCCTACGCCGACTCCAGCAACGACCGCAACCCCCTGCATCTCTCCCGGTTCGTGGCCATGATGGCGGGCTTTGAGCGCCCCGTGGTGCACGGCATGTGGACCCTGAACCGCAGCCTCGTGGAGGCGGAGTCCTACCTGTCCGAATACAGCGAGCGTCTGGAGTGGGCCAAGGGCTCCTTCCTGGCCCCCGTGTTCCCCGGTGATCCCATCACCCTGGAGATCTTCCTGGTGGGCTTCGCCGACGGCGCCCGGAAGCTGCGCCTGCTGGCCACCGTGGGCGGCAAGCCCGTGATGGAGGCCCAGGCCCGCGCCCGCGCCCCCCGCTGCGCCTACCTCTTCACCGGTCAGGGCTCCCAGTTCCAGGGCATGGGCCTGGCGCTGGCCGCCCGTTCCAAGGCCGCGGCGGAGATCTGGGACCGCGCCGACAAGCACCTTCGCAAGGTCTACGGGTTCTCCATCCGGCAGATCGTGAAGGACAACCCCAAGGTCCTCTCCTTCCGGGGCACCAAGGTCTCCCACCCCAAGGGCGTGCTCAACCTCACCCAGTTCACCCAGGTGGCCCTGTCTGTCACCGCCCTGGCCCAGGATGCCCACCTCAAGGCCAGCGGCCTGAAGGCCTCCAAGGGCATGTTCGCCGGTCACTCCCTGGGCGAGTATGCCGCCCTGGGCTCCCTTGGAATCATCAACCTGGAGAAGCTGCTGGACGCCGTCTATTGGCGCGGCCTGACCATGCAGAACTATGTCCCCCGGGACGCCCAGGGTCGTTCGCCCTATGGCATGTCCGTGCTGCGCCCCTCCATGGCAGGCCTCAGCGAGCAGGCCATGCTGGACCTGGTGGAGGTCATCGCCAAGGAGCTCAAGGGCCTGCTGCAGGTGGTCAACTACAACATCGCCGGCCGCCAGTATTCGGTGGTGGGCGAACTGCCCCTCCTCAAGGAACTGGAGAAGCGCCTCCTGGCCAAGGCCAAGGATCCCTCCAAGTCGCCCGTCATCCCCATCCCCGGCATCGATGTGCCCTTCCATTCCCGGCAACTGCTGCCCGGCGTGGAGGCCTTCCGGGAGGTCATCCGTCGGGTCATCCCCGAGCGCGTCGATCCCGCCGTGCTGGAGGGCCGCTACATCCCCAACCTCATGGGCAAGCCCTTCACCATGACCCTGGAGTTCATCAAGGATATCGTGGACCGCAGCAGCAGCCCCGAACTCCTCGCCATCCTCAAGAAGCCGGGCCTGCTCAAGACCAGCCCGGAAACCGTCTGTGCCACCATGCTGCGGGAGCTGTTGTCCTACCAGTTCGCCTCCCCGGTGCAGTGGATTGATACCCAGCGGGTGCTGCTGTTCCGGCCCGAGACCCGGGTCTCCCGGATCGTGGAACTGGGCCCCAGCCCCGTGCTGACCAACATGGCCAAGCAGAGCGTCCAGGTGGAGGGCAGCGCCATCTACGAGCCCGAGATCTACCACGCCGAGGCCGATGAAAAGGGCCTCACCATGGAGTCCGTCGAGGAGGTTCCGGCCCCCAGCGCTCCCGCACCCGCCCACAGGCCCGCTGCTGCTGCCGCCCCGGCCCCTGCCGCCGCTCCGACTGCTGCCGCCGCTGCCGCCCCCGCCGCCCCCGCAACCGCCCCCGGCTCCTCCGGCAAGGACCCCAAGGATGCCAAGGTGCCCTTCGTGGCCCGTATCCAGTCCATGCTGGCCTACAAGCTGGGCGGCGTCCGGCCCTCTCCCGACAAGAGCGTGGAGGCCCTTTGCGAGGGCAACTCCGCTCGGCGCAACGAGGTCATGAGCGACCTCAAGGCCGAGTACTCAGTCGCCCTGGAGGGCGCCCACACCCTGGCTCTGAAGGACCTGGCCAACGAACTGGCCAAGGCCAAGGGCGACGCCTTCAATGGCTTGGGCGGCTACACCAAGGGCCTGCTCGACAAGCTGCTTCCCACCAAGATCTCCATGAGCCCCGCCCAGTTGGTGGATGCCCTCAAGGCCAAGTTCAAGGTCCCCGAGGGCGTGGCCCTGGACTTCGTGGCCGTCTCCATCCCCGAGTTCATGGGTGCCAAGGCGGGCCTGGACGCCGCTTCCGCCGACGCCTGGGTCAAGGAACTCTTCACCGCCCATCTGCGCTCCCTTGGATGCGAAGTGTCCACCGGAGGTGGCGGGGGCGCCGGGGGTCCCTCCCTGTCCGTGGAGGAAGTGAAGGCCATGCTCATGGGCAAGGACTCCGCCTTCGTGGAGGCCGTGGATGCCCTCATGCGCTTCGTGGGCCGGGAAACCCCCGAGCTCAAGGAGGCCGCCGCCCCGGTGGTGCATGCCGCCGATGTGGAGGCCCTGTTTGAGGAGGCCAATCGCTTCCTGGCGCCGGCCTTCGACGAGCGCAAGGTCGTCGTGTTCAGCGAGCCCCTGGCCTGCTTCAAGCGCGACCTGCTGGCCTGGTTCGTGGGCGACCTGGAGGCCAACCCCGAGTTCGCCGCGCGGTACCAGTCCTTCAAGGGCAACGCCGAGGTCAAGGACATGGTCTCCTTCCTCTCCGGCAAATACGGCAAGAAGGCCGTGGCCGGAGCCAGAGACCTGGACCTGCCCGGGCTGCTCAAGGAACTGGCCATTCGCAAGCCCCTGCCGGGCCTCTACGCCCTGAAGACCGACCCCCGCCTGGGCGTCCGCTTCACCGTCAGCAAGGCCGACACCGAGGTGCTCCTGGGCAAGGCTGCCTACGACCGGGACTTCAGCACCGTGCTCATCTCCGGGGCTGGCCCCGGCTCCATCGCCGAGAGCGTGGTCGCCCAGCTCCTGCTGGCCGGCAAGCGCGTCATCGTGACCTCCTCCACCACCACCTACGATCGCACCAAAGCCTGGCGGCATCTCTTCCAGGCCAACGCCGCTGCCGGCGCGACCCTCACGGTGCTGCCCGCCAACGGGGGCTCCCGGGCCGACATGGACGCGGTGGTTCGCTGGTGCTTCAAGAACGACCTCATCCCCGAGCTGGTCCTGCCCTTCGGCGCCATCGGCCAGCTTGGCTACACCGGCGGGGTGAACCCCGGCCGCATCTTCGCCGCCGCTCGCATCATGCTGCTGGGCGTCGGGGATCTGGCCGCCTCCCTGGCTGCCGCCTCTGCCGAGGCCTCCCTGGATCGCAAGATCGTCCTGGGGCTGCCCCTCTCGCCCAACCACGGGCAGTTCGGCGGCGATGGCATCTACGCCGAGATCAAGCTCGGCCTGGAGGCCCTCCTCTTCAAGGCCCGCAGCGAACCCCACTTCGTCTCCGCCCTGGAGGTCTGCGGCATCAGCATCGGCTGGACCAGGGGCACGGGCCTCATGTCCGCCCACGATGCGGTGGCCGCCTCCCTGGAGAAGGACTGCGGGGTGCGTACCTTCAACGGCCCGGAGACGGCAGGCCTCATCATGCACTGCCTGCGCTCCAAGGTGGCCCTCAAGGAGCCCCTCATCTTCGCCATCCACGGCGGGATCGAGGGCCTCATGGACCTGGGTCAGCGGGTGGCCGCCATCCGCAGCAAGGCGGTGGCCAGCCCCGCCCCCGCAGCCCCCGTCCCCACCCGTTACAATCCCCTGGATTGGAATCCCATGCCCACGGAGGAGTCCGTTCGGAGCCTCACCGAGCAGGCCAGCGCCTGGAAGACCAAGCCCGCCGATCCCACGGACGCCGTGGTTGTGGTGGGCTTTGGCGAGGTGTCTCCCTACGGCAACTCCCTGACCCGTTGGCAGCTTGAGTGCTTCGGCACGCTGTCCCTGGAGTCCGCCGTGGAGTTGGCCTGGATGATGGGCCTCATCGAGTACCGCAAGACCGACGCCGGGGCGACCTTCGTGGACGCCAAGAGCGGCCAGACCGTCCCCGACTGGGAGGTCAAGGCCCGCTACGAGGAGGAGATCCTGGCCCACACCGGCGTGCGCTTCCAGGAAGAAGAGAACCTGGGCGTGGATCACACCAAGATCCCCGTCATGGCCGGCGTGCTGCTGGAGAAGGACTTCGAGTTCAACCCCGGGGATCGCGCGGCTGCCCAGCTCTTCCTGGACATGAATCCCACCGCCAAGCTCATCGAGAAGGACGGCGCCCTCAAGATGGTGCTGCCCAAGGGCTCCATGGTCCGGGTCACCCGGGCCCTGCGCCTGGACCGCTGGGTTGCGGGCCAGATCCCCCGGGGCTGGAACGCCAGCCGCTACGGCATCCCCGACCGCATCGTCAAGAATGTGGACCCCGTCACCCTGTTCAATCTGGCGGCCACCGCCGAGGCCTTCATCACCATGGGTCTGACGCCCCAGGAGTTGATGACCTACATTCACCCGGCCTTCGTGGGCAACACCCAGGGTTCGGGCATGGGTGGCCTAAGGTCCATCGCCCAGCTCTTCCAGAACTACCGCGAGGACAGGGACTCCCGCGGGGACATCCTCCAGGAGACCCTCATCAATGTGACGGCCGGTTGGTTGGTGCAGGACTATATCGGAGGCATGGGCCCGGCCTACAACCCCGTGGGCGCCTGCGCCACCGCCGCCGTATCCATTGCCGCCGCTTGCGACATGCTGGACCTGGGCCGCGCCGAACTGGTGGTGGCCGGTGGCTTCGACGACATCAGCATCGAGGGCAACCTGGGCTTCACCTGGATGCAGGCCACGGCCCGCACCGAGGACATGCTGGCCAAGGGCATCGAGGCCAAGGCCCACTCCCGCTCCAATGACTGTCGCCGGGGCGGCTTCATCGAAGGGCAGGGCGGCGCCACGCTGCTGATGAGCACCTTCGGCAAGGCCCTGGAGTTGGGGCTGCCCATCTACGGCGTGGTGGCCATGGCCGAGACCCACACGGACGGCTTTGCCACCTCCATCCCCTCCCCGGGCCTGGGCCTGCTGGCCATGGCCGGGGAATGTGGCCGCAAGGATAGCGTCATGGCCCGGGCCCTCAAGCGTTGGGGCCTCACCGTGGACGACATCCTGGTGTCCTCCAAGCACGACACCTCCACCCTGGCCAACGATGTGAACGAGTCCAAGCTGTTGCACCTCCTGCACAGCAAGTTGGGCCGCAGCGCGGGCAATCCCCTGGTGGTGCACTCCCAGAAGACCATGATTGGCCACGCCAAGGGCGGCGCTGCCGGGCCCCAGGCCATCGCGGTGCTCCAGATGTTGCAGTCTGGCCGCATCCCCGGCAACCCCAACCTGGACAACCCGGACCGGGTCATCACGGCCTTCAAGGAAATCCTTCTCACGGACCGGACCTTGCAGCTTCCCTTCGTCAGCGCAGGTATGATAAGCTCCTTGGGCTTTGGCCACATGGGGGCCGCTGCGCTCTTTGTGAATCCTGGCTTCGCTTTCAAGACCCTGTCCAAGAAGGATCTGGAGGCCTACCTCACGAAGTTGGCGGCGCGGCGCAAGGTGGCCGGAAAGCGTTGGGCTGACAGAATCTGCAGCAACGCGGCCTATGTCTCTGGGTCCGACCCCCGCGACTGTGAGCAGATAATCTTTGGAGCTTGCAAATGATCCTTGGCCTCGGCCTTGACCTGGTTGACACCTCCGAGTTCGAGCATCGCCTGGACGATCAGTTCTTCGTCCGGGCGGTGTTCTCCGCTCACGAGATCTCCTTCTGCGACGGCCAGCCCGGCGCCAGAAGGCGCCTTCAATCCTATGCGGGTCGCTACGCCGCGAAGGAGGCCCTCATCAAGGCCTTCGACACGGCTCGGCTGACCCACCCGGTCCAGCCCCCCACCTTCGAGCTGTCCGATCTGGAGATCCGGGGCACCCGCTCGGGCCCACCCCGCTTCTCCCTCACCCCCGCCATCGCCGAGAAGATGGACATCCTGGGCGTCA
>CAZMEC010000151.1:0-7976 GCA_964565265.1 uncultured Myxococcales bacterium | reverse complement strand
AGCGCTGCAGCATCTCGTGCAGGTAGTGGCTGCCGATGAGCACCACCTTGAGGTCGATGGGGATGGGCTCGGGGCGCAGGCCAGAGGTGGGCAAGAAGCCCATGTTTTCCCCAATATCTTCGATGATTATGGCCTTATATCTTAGAATGCTCTTGAGATTCTCCCAGACCAGGGGATACATGAACAGGTCGCTGGCGTGGAGGATCAGGTAGCCGCCGTTGGCCTTCAGCACGGACCCGGCCTTGATCATGGTGAAGTCGGTGAAGTAGATGCCATTCTCCACTTTCTTCTCGATGCGGCCAAAGAGGTTGTAGAAGGTGGGCCGGGCCTCGTTGACCACGGGGGCGCCGTGGGTGTCCGCGTTGTCCACCACGACATTGACCTTGAACTCAGGGATATCCGAGGGTACGGGCACGGGCTGGGGCGGTTCCTGGGGCATGAAGATCCCGATGTGGACCAGGATGTGCTCGGCCACATTCCCCAGGTAGTCCTTGATTCTGGGGTTCTTGGCATAGCGGCGCCGCAGGGCGTTGATGGGGCGGGCGATGATCCCGCGGCCCAGCTCCATCTGGAGCTTCTGGACAGACTTCTGGGTCTTGGTCTCCAGCTTCCTGGCCTTCTGGAGGAAGCTGGCGATGATTGGGTCCAGCTTCTTGCGGCGCTCCTCGATATCCTTGCGCTCGTCAGCGGAGAGTTGCTCGTAGTCCTTGTTGGAGAGGGTGCGGTTGTCCAAGGTGGGGATGGTGATGATGCCGGTCTTGGTGGACTTCACCACGAAGCCAAGCTCGGCCCCCCGCCGGGACAGGTCCATGAAGAGGTTCTGTTCCTGTTCGATGTTGAGGTTGATGACCTCCTGAACCTTCTCCTGGTGGCCCCTGGACTGGAAGACCTTGGGGATCTCCTCCTCCAGGCCCTTGACCAGGTTCGCCATGTCGGCTTGGAACTTGGCTCCCCGGCCGGGCTCAAGCTCAATGGCCATGGGCGCTTCCTTGTTGCGGAAGTTGTGCACATAGACCCAATCCGAGGGCGAGGACTTCTTGGCCGCCAGTTTGGCCAGCATGGACATGACGATGGTCATCTTGCCGGTGCCGCTGGAGCCGGAAACATACACATTGTAATTGCGCTTGTAGAGGGACAGGCCCAGGTTCAGGGCTTCAATGGCGCGCTCCTGCTCGATGACGCCCTCGAAGCGGTCCAGATCCTTCGTGGTCTTGAAGGTGAAGCGCTTCTCGTCGCAGGTGTGCCGGAGGTCCCGGGGGCTAAGTTCAGCTATCTTGCGGGTCTTCATGGTGTCAGTCCTTCTTGATATCCACTTCCCGCAGGAAGCGGGCGGCCTCCTCCGGCGGAGTCGGGTTGATGTAGAAGCCGGTGCCCCATTCAAAGCCTGCCACATTGGTGATCCGGGGCAGGATCTCAATATGCCAGTGCCAGTCAAATTCCAGGGTCGACCAGTAGTTGGCGCGCTGGTCGCGGCCCTCCACGGCGGGAGAGGTGTGAATGATGAAGTTGTAGGAGGGGTTGTCCAGGGCCGCCTGCATCCTGCTGAGGACCTCTTTGAGGTGGTAGGCCAGGCGCATCAGCATCCCGTCATCCATGGCGGAGAAGTCGTGCATGTGGCGCCGGGGATGGAGGTGCATCTCGAAGGGGAAACGGGAGGCATAGGGGCAGTGGGTCAGGAAGTCGTCGTCCAACTTCACGACCCGCTCGCCCGCTTCCATCTCCTGGGCCAGCACATCGCAGAAGATGCAGCGCTCTTTGAGGGAGAAGTGTTCCCGGGCGGAGCTGAGCTCGCTGGCCACGGTCCGGGGGGTGATGGGGGTGGCCATGATCTGCGTGTGGCTGTGGGCCAGGGAGGCCCCCGCCCGGCGGCCGCTGTTCTTGAACACCAGGATGTAGCGCAGCCGCTTGTCCTTGCGCAGGTCCAGCATCCGCTCTTTGTAGGCCCGCAGCACCAGCGCCATGTGGGAGGCCGGCAGATCCCCGAAGTCCGTCAGGTGGTCGGGGGTCTCAATGACGACCTCGTGGGCGCCAATGCCGTTCATGCGGTCGTACTGGCCCACGGCCGCCCGGTCGCTGGTACCCTCGATGCGCAGGGCCGGGTAGCGGTTGGCCACCACCCGCGTCAGCCAGCGGCCGTCGGGGCCGTTGAAGCGCAGGATGTCGGGGGGCGTCGAGTCCTCATGGCCGGGACAGAAGGGACAGTTGGCCTTGGAGTCCTCGGGAGACACCAGGGGCACGCTGGAGAAGTCCATGGGGCGCTGCCCCCGCTCGGAGGAGATGATCACCCAACGCTTCTGAATCGGATCGTGTCTCAGTTCAGGCATCGGCCTACCCTTTCATACAACCCAGTTTTCCAGGTCCAACTCGGGCCCCAGGACTCGGAATACCACGGTACGGTTGCTGGGAAAGCGCTCAAGCTCGTTGTCGCCCTCCAGCACCCGCACGAACAACTCGACCTCACTGCCCACCACGGGGACGCCGTTTCGGATGGCCTCCAGGGGCAGGGCCAGCTCCAGCACCGTGCCAATGGCCAACTCCGCGCCCTCGGGGGCCGCGCCACCGGGCTGGCCCGCCCAGTGGAGTTCCCCATCCGCACCCAGGGAGAAGGACCAGGCCCGGGTCACCGGGCGCTTCAGGACCAGCTCCAGCCTTTGGCCCTCCTCCAGCAACTTGCGCAGGGGACTGCGGGACTCCAGCTTCAGGAACAGCTTGTCGTTGTTGAAGCCGAAGTGCAGCCCCGTGAGCTGCAGCGAGCCGTGGTGAATGGCGCCATGCTCCAGGTTCACGCGGCCCCCACCCTGCCACTTGTAGAAGCTGTCCCGTTTCCCCGACACCCGCGGATTGATCAGCCTCGTGGGGTACAGGATCCAGGCGGTGTCCTCGACCTTCCGCCCCAGGGGCGTGTCCAGGTCCGGGGGGGCCTCGATGTCCATGAGGCGATAGAGAGCGCGGACATGCTGGCGGAAGAGGAAATCGAACTCCGGGTCGAACTTGCTGGAGTGGCCCTCGCCAAACCACCAGAACCAGTCCGAGGCCTCGGCCCGGTAGACCAGATCCATGAGAATGGCCTGGCGCTCCGGGGAGGAGCCCGCCCCTGCCCCAATCAGCCAGGCATCCACGGTGCGGCGGGCAGCGGCCAGGATCTCCCAGGCGCGGTTCTTGACGGGGTCCCCAATCCAGGTGGAGAAGTCGGCGTTGATCCAGCTTCCGGTGGGAGGGTTGTGCAGCTCCTGGACCCCCGAAGCCCCCTCCTGAGCCAGGACCTCCGAGGGCGTACACAGGGTTATCTCCGGGCATTCGCCCAGCACCCGATACAGGGTGGCCAGGAACTTGTAGCCGCCGTGTTCGTAGTATTCCCAGGCGTTCTCGCCATCCAGGGCCACGGTGACCACGGGGGGGCGCTCGCGGCGGGAGCAGCACTCAGCCGCCCGCAGGACCAGGTCCCGGAAGTGCTGGGCGGCCTTTTCGGGCTCCCATTTGGAGTACACAAAACCCAGCAGATCGGAGAGACGGTGATCCCGGAAGAAGATGGCCGTGCGACCCACGCGCCAGGGTTGGTAGAGCTCGTCTGCGGAGGGAGAGCGGCCCAGGGCTTTGCCCAGCAGGTCGCCGTCACTGGCCACCCAGGAGACCCCCTGGGCATCCAGCATGGCCAGCACCTTCGGGGAGATGGAGCCCTCGGGGGGCCACATGCCGTTCACCGGGACCCCCAGACTGTCGGCCACCAACTTGCGGCCCTCGGAGGCCTGGACCTCGGCGTCACCGGGGTGGCTGAAGCGCTCCACCGGGAGGTTCACGCCGGGGCGGGCCACCTGGGCGGCCTCGGTGCCCAGCAGCAGGGGCAGGATGGGGTGGTACAGGGGAGAGGCCGAGACCTCCAGGCCGGCCTCGGTGGCCCAGCGCCGGTAGGCCTCCCGGTAGCCCCCTACGAAGGTGGAGACCTCCTGGTGGAAGGCCAGCTTTTCGTCCTCGGTGAAGCCCCGACCCTTGGCCAGCAGCGCGGCCACCACGGGGTTCTGTTTGAGGAGTTCGCCACACCAGACCAGGTAGTACCAGACCTGCAAGTCCCGCAGGTCGTCGGCACCCAGGCCCTTCCAGCGACGGGGCTGGTCAGCGGCCAGGGGGCGGGTGCGGGTTTCAAGCTCCTGGAAGCGGGGGTATGGGGCAATCATGCTGTCCCGGTGGATCTCGAAAAAGTTGTCCACCAGGAAGGCCTTCTGGGGGTCCGAAAGCCTGACCGCAGGGGTCAGGAAGACATCCATGAAGCGGTCCGAGAGGCCGGCCCTGGTGTATTCGTCAAGCTGCATCAGCAGCGAGGGCACCAGGTTCACGGTCACATGGGCCCCCGCCGCGGCGGCCAGGGCGGGCATGTCCAGGTAGTCGCGCATGGCGTGCAGCCAGGTCCAGGGCATGGTGGCCTTGCCGCTGAGCGGGTCCCGGTAGGGAGGCTGGTGCATGTGCCACAGTATGACGAGTCTAGCCTTGCAGCCCACCGTTCCTCCTGTTCTGGGAAGTCAGCGGTTCCTCGAGTGGTAGGGAATCAGTCGAGAGGGACATCCGCCTGGTATTTCAGCTCCACGACCCAGGACGGCTCCATGACCTGGTTGAAGGTCACGGCCTGGAAGGTGCCGGGGCAGTCCTGGGTTGGGTAGAGGATGCGGTAGTCACCCTCGGGGGCGTCACCCTCCTTGAGGATTTCGGACTTGCGGACACCGTCCTCCTTGTAGTTCTTGATGACGGTGATGGTCTCCCCTTCCTTGATGGGCTTGGGCAGGCAGATCTTGGTGACGCGGCGGATGATCAACTCGGCCATTTCGTTGAGGGAGGGGCCGATGCCCTGTTCGGAGCAGATGTTGGCCACGATGCCGTTGGGGCCGAACATCCGGGCCAGCTTCACATAGCGGTTGCCCAGGTCAGCCTTGCCGAAGGGGCTGCTGCAGATGTAGGTGTTGCCGCTCTCGGGGTTGCGGGTCTCGCCCTTGGAGGCGGTGTAGCACTCCCGGGCGCAGTCCGTACGGGCGGCCTTGAGTTCGAGGCAGGCGTGGGTGTCCGGGGTGACGCTGCAATCATCCGTGGTGTCCGCCAGGACGGTCTGGTATTCCACGCAGTCCAGGATCTTGGCGTTGGCCAGGCAGGCCGGGGAGATGAGGCTGTCCGTGTCGCTTTCCTTGAGGATGGCATCCCCCACGATGGAGGTGACCAGGACCTTGGCGGGGTCGGCCTTGAGGGAGCGCAGGCGGGCGTAGAAGCTGTCCACGGGGGCCAGGGCGAAGAGGGGCGTGCCCGCGGGGGACTGCTCGGAGGCGTAGCTGCTGAACTCAAACATGTTCGGGCGGCACTTGCGGCTGTACTTGTCGGTGCCGTACTTGACCTTCTTGCAGGCCCAGCCCTGACTGCAGTCCTCGTCGGTCTCGCAGTCCGAGCAGGCCAGGTCGTAGGCGCAGTCGTGGTGGACCCCGCCTTTGTACTCGCCCAGGAGGCTGCAGGCGCTGAAGTACTGCTTCTTGATGACGCCGCAGCACAGGCCCGTGGCGTCGGCCTCATCGGCCTTGACGCAGGGCAGGTCGCCGGGGCAGGGGCGGGCGTCGTCGCAGACATAGGAGGGCGAGCAGAAGCTGTCGTCCACGCTGCAGTCGTCCTCGTCGGAGATGAACACGACCACCAGGTAGGCGTCCTCGCGCAGGAAGTTCTGAACCTGCTTGGCGTTGGGGCCCTTGGGGTCCAGGGCCAGCCAGGCGGCCTTGAGGCCACTTTCGAGGTTGGCGGTGGTGCTGGTCTGGTCGGCGCCCACGGTGGCGATGCAATGGAAGTATTCGATCTCTTTGTTGGTCAGGATGCTGTTGAGGTTGGCCTGGTCCGGGCAGTCCGCAGTGTTGGGCTGGCCCACGCAGGTGGCGTTGGCGACCCCACCGATGGCCTTGCATTCGTAGTTGCACTCCTCCTGGGGGAGGTCGGCGCAGAGTTCGTCGAAGCAGGTCTGGTCCTCGCCGCATTCTTCCGAGTAGCAGAAGGTGCCGCAGCAGGCCGCCTCGTCGGTGCAGCGGTAGCGGCAGGAGGTATTGAGGCTGCCGTTCATGTTCTGCAGCCAGGGGTAGGTCTCACCGCCGGGGCTGTTGCAGACCCAGTTGGCGCCAAAGCGGGCCTCGCAGTCCGAATCCTTGGTGCAGTATTCCACGGTGCCCTCCCCACAGGCCGGGGGGAACTCTTTCACGGGGTTGTTGGCGAAGACGCCGGCGCTGCCACCCACATCCGTGGTGACCACGGCCAGGTTGATGTCCACATTCAGGTAGGAGTTGAGCTGGTCCACGAAGGCGTCGAAGCCCCGGGCCAGCGAGCCCTGCTCCTGGCACATGGAGCTGGAGTTGTCCACCACCCACAGGATGTCCAGTTTGATGGCCTCCTGGTTCTTGCTGACCGCGGATATTTCAATGGCGAAGCTGTTGGACAGGTTGTACACCGGCGCCTCGGTGCAGGCTGACAGCACAATCAGGCCCAGGATTGCTAGGGCAGGAACGGTCTTCATGTGGCCCCCAACGAAAATCAAAACCGGGTCGGAGTATAGACTTGAGTTCCTGGATTCGCAAGGACGCCGGGGCCCTAAAGGCGCCTTTTTTCGCGGGTTGGGACTGGCCTAGTTTCCGGCCAGGAAGGCGTCCAGGCACAGTTCAGCGGGGGGGGCTCCGGGGGCCGGGCGCACCCTGATGCGGGGGAGGCAGGGGGCGGTCACCTGGACCACCCGCTCGTGGAGGAGGTAATCCCGGGCCGGGACGGTCAGGGAAAGGGTCTGGGAGCCGCAGTCCAGGTCCAGGGTGGCGGCCCCCGTCTTGCCAAGGCGCGCGCTGTCCAGGGTGTGGCCAGCCACCAGGCGGAGGCGGCCCGCGGGGAGGGGCGTGGTCCAAAGCAGTTCGAAACCCTCCGGAGACGAGACCTGGGGCACCAGGCATTGGCGCACAGAGCCGCCCGCTGCCCGGTCCTGGCGCCGGCTGCCGGGGGGAGGATTGTCCCAGGCCCGCCAAAGGAGGGCGCGGCTGGGTTCCAACTCCAGGAAACTGACGGACAGCCCCCCGGAGGCCTGGAGGCGCCGGGTGACCAGGAAGCCGAACTCCTCGAGGGCCAGTTCCGTGGCCCCACCGCGGCCCAGGGATTTGACCAGAATGACGCGGCCCCGACCCGCCAGCCACCAGGGGTCCGGGGGATCCTGAAGGTCCAGAAAAGCAAAGGGCGTCGGGGCGTCGACCCCGCCAAGTTGGCCAAGGGTCAGGCGGCCGGCGCTGGCCCAGACGGGCTCGATTCTCAGGACATCCCCGGGGCGAAGTTCGGGGCGCAGGAGGCGGGCCAGGGCTTCCCAGTCGGCGGCCTTCGGCTGGGGGGCATCTAAGGCAGGAGCAATCAGCAGGCCCGCAGCAAGCAGCGCCAGGGCCAGGATGGGGATGGCTGGGAAGAGACGCCTCATGAACACCTCCGGCGCAGGATGATAGCGGGGTTCGGGGCCAAAAGACAATTGACAAAACTGCCTGTTTTACCTTTATATTGCGCGTCTCAAACGGGGAGGTGCCCATGGGCGTGCAACTGATCCTGGCTTCGGCGTCGCCCCGCCGGAAGGACCTGCTGGAAAAAATCGGCTTCACCATTCGGGTGGTGCCCGCGGATATCGACGAGAGCATGTTCGAAAACGAGGTGCCCACCGAGTATGCCAAGCGCGTGGCGAGGGCCAAGGTCCTGACCGTGGTGGATCGCCTGAAGGCCACCCACAGCACCCTCCCCGACGAGCCCGCCCAGAACGCTGGCCCCGGGTCCCGGGTCTCCAGCCGGGACGCCCAGACCCGCTGGGTGGTGGGGGCGGATACCATCGTGGTGATAGGCAAGGAAGTGCTTGGCAAGCCCAAGGACCAGGACCAGGCCTTCGACATGCTGCAGAAGTTGTCCGGCCAGGACCACCAGGTCATCACGGGCTTCTGCGTCTTCGACCTGAAGAA
>CAZMEC010000150.1:0-8017 GCA_964565265.1 uncultured Myxococcales bacterium | reverse complement strand
CTGGTCCAGGTCCAAAGCCTGGTCAAGCCCACCCAGGACCCCCACTTCGTGGACCCCAAGCCCAGCTTCGTGCTGGACCTGAACCGGGCCGACCTGTTGCTGGTGGTGGGCATGGAGTTGGAGACCGGGTGGCTTGCTCCCCTGGTGAACAGCGCCCGGAATGCCTCCATTCAACTGGGCGGCGACGGCTACCTGGATTGCTCCAAACTGATTGTCCCCAGGGAAGTGGAGCAGCCGGATCGGGCCAAGGGGGACATCCATCCGGGTGGCAATCCCCACTACTGGTTCGACCCCCGCAACGGGCTCCTGCTGGCGGACGGTATGGCCGCCAGACTGGCCCGCTTGGACCCCGCCAACGCCCCGCAGTACCAGGCCCGCTGCGCTGACTTCAAGGCGCGCCTCCAGGCCCGCATGGTGGTTTGGAAGGAGGCCCTGGCACCACTTCAGGGCCGCCAGGTGGTGGTGTACCACCGCAGCTTCGTCTACCTGATGGATTTCCTGGGCTTCACCGAGGTGGGCGCCCTGGAGCCCAAGCCCGGCATCCCCCCGGGGCCCTCCCATGTGGCCCAACTGGTGGAGCGGGCCAAGCTCCAGAAGGTGGACCTGATGATCCAGGAGGGGTTCTATCCCGTGGAGTTGTCCCGCATCTTCGCCCAGCAATCCGGGGCGCGGTTGGTCCTGGTGCCTACCATGGTAGGGGCCCAGGGCACCAAGACTTACATCGAACTGGTTGACCGAATCGTTGACCTGCTCAAACAACCCTAGAAGGAAGTCTTCCATGAAGAAGTTTCTTGGTTTCGGATTCGCAATATTGATGGTGGTGGCGCTTGGGGCCTGCGCCGAAGAGGGCAAGGAGGGCAGCAGCACGGGCGACTGCGGTGGCTTTGGGGTCTACCACCTGGGCCACTGCCACTGCGAGGCCGGGTATCTCTCCGACGGCCTCACCTGCGTGCTGCCCGAGGAGGTGACGGCAGTCTGTGAGGATCACGACCCCGAGGAGGCTGCCTCGGACACCCTGGCCGGGGACGCTGGACTTGCGGACAGCCAGGGGGAGGTGCTTGAGGAGGAGCATGACCACGCGGCCTGCCGTTGCCCCTTGGACGAGGCCTGTCACTGTGAGCACGGCACTGTGGAGGCCTTTGGCGGCCTGGACTTCTGTGTGCCCGAGTTGGACGAATACTAGGGGCCCGTGCCCGGAGGAGCGGAGCCATGAACTTTTTTGATTACAGCCAGTTCTGGCTGCCCGTGGTGTCTGTGTCTGCGGCCGCGGCTGCGGCGGCCTCGGCGGGTGGGGTCCAGTTGCTGGCCCGGCGGGTGGTGTTCCTGCCCGCGGCCCTGGCCCAGGTCTCGGCCCTGGGCGTGGTGCTGTGCTTCCTGGGGCGGCATCGCCTGGGGTTGCCGGCGGAGAGTTGGTTCCTGGATCCGTTCCTTTGGGCCATGGTGCTGGGTGCCCTGGCCTCCCTTGCCCTGTCCAGACCCCGGGAGCGGGGCGTCCTGACCCGGGACTGGATGCTGGGGGCGGTCTTCGTCCTGGCCTCCTCGGGGGTCCTGCTGCTGGGTAGTCTGGTGCCCGAGGAGACCCACGAAATACAGGGTCTGCTGGCCGGGAGCGGGGTGGCCCTGGGGGCCGGAGATGCCACCTTTCCGTTGGTCACCAGTGCCCTGGTCCTGGCCTTCCATCTGCTGTTCCTGCGTCCCCTGTTCGCAGTGGCCTTTGATGCCTCCGCGGCCCGAGTCCGGGGCCTGCCCGTGGGGCTGCTGGATGGGGCGCTCTTCGTGCTCCTCGGGGTGGCCGTGGCCGCCAGCACCAAGGTGTCCGGCAGCATCCCGGCCTTTGCCTTCAGCGTCTTCCCCTCAGCGGCGGCGCTGAGGCTGGTCAGGAACATGTGGTGGGTGGTGCCGGTGGCCGCACTCTGGGGCGCCGGGGCATCCTTCCTGGGTTACTGGCTGGCCTTCCAATCGGGGCTTCCGGCGGGTGCTTCCATGGCGGCGGTGGCGGGGCTGACTGCCCTGCCGGTGCTTATCTCAGGTCCACGCGCTCGTTGAGTCCAACCCAAGCAAAGGGCGTCCCCTCCACCGTTTGACAGCCAACCTTGGTGCAGACCTTGTTGCCGACTATCCAGGCATCGCTCTTGGCGTTCACCATGACGGGGCCGCAGGGCATGAGGGTGGGCTCGGACGGGGGAGGGAAGTCGCCGGGCTTGGCGTCCTTGGGCAGCACCGGGGCGGGGAAGTTGAAGACCTTGCCCGCGGCATCCACCAGGGCGCATTGCTTGACGCAACCGCCGGCACAGTTCTGGTACACCACCACCAGCCTCAGGCCGGACTTGCCCAGGGGCAGGTTCCTCCCACATTGGCTGGCATCATTGCACTGCTTGAAGTGGTCGGGCAGGTCCAGCGTGTTCCTGGGGTCTCCGGGGGGCGGGGGGGGCGGGGGGAGACGGGTCCCCGGGGCCGGGGGCATGCCGGCCTTCCGGTCGGTCTGGGCGTTGAGCCAGGCCTGGCCCACGACCTGGGCAGTCTTGACCATCCCCAGGGCCTTCTGGTTCTCGGCCTCGTTCCAAGAGCCGTCCGTGGGCGGTCTCACCGAGACCAGGGGCGGGTTGGCCATCTGCAACACATGAAGGAAGCGGGAGGATTCCTGGGTCGTGAAGGCCGAGCCAATCCCCTGAACGATGAAGTCCGTCGAGGTGAAACCCGTGACCACGACCACAGGCTCGGCGGAGGTGGCGCGGAGGTCCAGCACCTGAAGCTTCTGGTCCGCCACGAACCACAGCAGATCCGCCAGGCTGTCCAGGGTCGCCGAATCCACGGGCTTGTCATAGAGGCGTTTGCGGAACTTGCCGTCCAGGGTGGTGGCCAGAATGCCGTCCCGGGACCAGGTCAGCACCACCGAGCGCCCCTTGGCGCCTGTCTCCAGGGACTTGTTCAGGGGCATGGGGGGCAGGGCCAGGGCCGGTCCGGCCAGCAGGGACAACATCAAACAGAGGGTGAAAAACAGTCTCTTCATGGTGGGTTGCTCCGTTTCAAAGTCACGGCGGGAGGTTATCCCAAGCCGAGCGGATTTCCAAGGACCCAGTGGAGAGGGCGCCTGGGGTCAGTTCTGGGTGGTGTCGGTGGTCTCTTCGTGGTGCTCTTCGAAGGGCTCCACATGGGCAGTAACGGTGGTGCAGGGGAAGCGGCTGCAGATCCGGCCGGTGAGATCATCGGTGATGCGGTGGGAGTCCACCGTCTTCATGTCCGGGTCCACCATCAGGTGAAACTCCACGAAGCGCTGGGCCCCAGCCTTGCGGGTCCTCAGATTGTGGACATTGATGACCTGCTGACAGCCCAGAATCTGGCAGCGGATCCACTCCAGTTCGTCCTCGGGGAGGCTGCGGTCCATGACATCGTAGAGGGCCTGCCTCGACAGGTCCCAGGAGGTGCGAAGAATCAGCAGCGCCACGGCGATGGCGGCGATGGGGTCAATCCACCAGAGGCTCATGGTGGGGGCCAGATACTGGCCCAGGGTGATGATGGCGAGGGCTCCCAGGACGCCCAGAGAAGTCCACACATCCGTCCGAAGGTGCCAGGCATCAGCCATGAGGGCCACGGAATCGGTGGCCCTGCCAACCTTGAACAGGGCCCCGGAGACGAAGTGATTCAGGGTCGCTGACAGCGCCATGATCAGCACCCCGGGGAGGGCATTGTCGATGGGCTCACGGGTGACGAACTTGAGCACCGATTCGTAGATGATCCAGATGGCTGCCACCAGAATGAGGATGGCCTCCACGGCCCCGGAGATGTTCTCGATCTTGCCGTGCCCGTAGGGGTGCTCGCGGTCGGGTGGTTTGCTGGAGGTGCGGACCGCAAAAAGGGCGATGAAGGCGGCCACCAAATCCATGCCGGAGTGGATGGCCTCGGAGATCACGGAGACGGAGCCAATGAGCAGGCCGACCAACAGCTTGCCAACCACCAGCACCGAGTTGGAAGCCACGGACAGCAGCGCGACCCTGGTCTTGCTTGTTCGGTAGTCCATCCCAATCCCCAAAAAACCAGTGCCGCAGGATACACCGTCGATTTGCGTCCTGTCAGCCGAATTTTCGCGCAGCAAAAAGGGGCCCACATGTCGGGGCAGAAAAGGTATTTGACACCCGAATTTTGGCGGTGTAATATCCCCGCATGTAAAAAAACAGTAGTCTGAATGGGCATGACCCTGGGGAGGGTGACGCATGGGCAGTTCCAAAAACCTGACGCCAGAGGCCTTGGTGCACGCCATGTTCTACGAGGCGCCGATCATGATGTTCATGGTTGGCAAGGACTACCGGGTGGAGGCCATGAATCGGGTGGGCACCGAGTTCGCGGGTCTCACGGGAAAGCAGCGCTCGGGAGGCCTGCCCCCTGGTGAGGTGCTGCGCTGTGTGCAGGCCCTTCGGGTGGTGGAGGAGTGCGGCCGGGGGGAGGCCTGCGGCGGCTGCGTGGTGCGCAACACCCTGCGGGAGACCATGGAGACCGGGCGCTCAATCAAGAGGCGCCAGGGGGTGATGGAGGTCCTCACCGACGGGAGGCTGGTCTCGATTCCGATAGCCGTGTCCACCAGTTCGATGGACCCGGGCAGCTCGGAGCCCAAGGTCCTGCTCGCGGTGGACGATCTGACCGGCCTGTTTGAGGCCAAGAGCGTCCTGAAGAAGACCTACGCGGCCCTGGCCAGGACCCAGCGAAAGGCGCAGCTCGGCAGTTGGGAATACGACCCCGCCACCGGCCTGGTCAGCTTCAGTCGGGAGATCGCCAAGATCTACGGAATCCGGCACGAGGGCTCCTCCCTGCCCATCCGGGTCTTCTTTGATCGCCAGCACCCTGACGACCGGGTGGATGTGGAGGCGCTGGTCGCCGCCGCCACCAGGGGGCGCTGGAAGCCGGACCAGCTCTTTCAGCACCGCACCCGTATTGGTGACGGCCGGGAGCGCTGGATGGAGACCCAGATGGAGTCCGTTCCCAATGGGAAGGCGGGCTGGCTGGTCTTTGGCGTGACCCAGGACATCACCGAAAGGAAGGTCACCGAGCTGGCCCTTCAGGACTCGGAACAGCGGTTCCGAAAGCTCTTTGAGAGCATCCAGGTGGGGGTGGTGCTGGTGGATGCCCAGACCCGCGCCGTGGTGGACGCCAACACCATGGCCCTGACCATGATGGGCCGAGAGCGGGAGGATGTCCTGGGGAGGGTGTGCCACAGCTTCCTTTGCCCGGCCCAGGAGGGCCAGTGCCCGGTATTGGACGGGGGGCAGTGCGTGGACAACTCCGAACGAGTGCTGCTGGATGCCAAGGGCCGAGCCGTGCCCGTCGTCAAGAGCGTCACCAGCATTGACTACTTCGGCAGGGAGATCCTGTTGGAGAGCTTCCTACCCATGCCAGCAAAGAGGTTGAAGAGGCTGCGCGTGGGGGGGAAGAAGGCCTGAAGTCTTAGTCCAGATCGGACCATTCCAATTCGTGATCGGTGTCCACATCGCGGTTCAGGCGGCGGCCCACCAGGAAGGCTTCCTTGTCGGGATCAATGCCATTGCCGGGGCGCTTGAAGACCAGATCCTCTTCGCGGAGGAGTTCACCCTTCTTCATGGGATGGGCCACCAGGGTCCGCCGGCGCATGATGCGGCGGCGCTTCAGCTCGGCCTCGCTGACGATGCGCACGGAGGAGCCCAGGGCCAGGGAGATGTTGCGGCCCTCGCGGACGATCTCGTCCAACTCGGTGGGGTTGGCGGAGATGGCGTGATCCCAGCCCTCCAGGCCCTTGTCGATGGTGAAGTGCTTCTCCAGGATGCAGGCGCCCAGGGTGATGGCTGCCAGGGGGATGGCCGTACCGATGGAGTGATCCGAGAAGCCCACGGGCCGGTCAAAGGCGGTCTGAAGCATGGAGATGTTGCGCAGGTGGATGTCCCTGGGGTCGGGGGGGTAGACGGAGATGCAGTGCAGGATGCACACCGCGGAGGCGCCGGCCTTGTCCAGGACCTCGACGGCGCGCTCGATCTCGCCCAGGTCGGACATGCCCGTGGACATGAGGACGGGCTTGCCGGTGCGGCCCATGGCCCGCAGGAGGCGGTAGTTGTTGATGTCCATGGAGGCCAGCTTGTGGCAGGGCACACCGACGGACTCAAGCAGGTCCACCTCGGGTTCGGAGAAGGCCGAGGACAGGAAGTGGACGCCGACCTTCTGGCAGTACTCGGCGATCTCGCGGTGTTGGGCGGGGGTGAGGGCGTACTTGGAGACCATGGCCTCCAGGGACCCGAAGTGCTTCTTCTTGTCAGAGTACTGGGTGTTGCGGGCAAATTCCGCCCGGCCCACCAGCGAGTCCTTGTTCCAGCTTTGGAACTTCACGGCGTCCGTGCCGCATTTCACGGCCTCGTCGATGATGCGCCGACACAGGGTCATGTCCCCGTTGTGGTTGGCGCCTATCTCAGCGATCACATAGGGGGGGCTGCCAGCACCAACCGGCCGTTCACCGATGAAGAAACTCTGCATGGGGGACTCCTTCGAGACTGATTGACTGCTGGAGAATAGCGCCTCGGGGCGGCGAAGGCAACGGGGCTTTTGGCGGGGGCGGGGGGATCACAGGTCGGGGGTTACCTCGGTGAGCTGCCAGTCCGGGGAGGCCAGCCAGATGCGCCCCTGGTAGCCCATGAAGATGATGAGGGCGCGGATGCCCTTGGCCTCAAGCTCGGCGAGCTGGGTCGAGGTGACGGCGGGGTCCAGGGCAGGCTCGAAGAGGAAGTCCTCACCGAAGTTGTGGTGCAGGGCGTGGTAGGTCTGGGCCCAGGGGCTGGTCAGGACCAGGGGCTCGGTGGTGAGGCCGGAGATGGTCGTGCTGATGAAGGAGACGGCGGGGGCAGTGTAGCCGGCGGTGGGGCCCTTGGGGACGGGGGGCCAGTTGAAGCGGGTGGTCACCGCCAGCCCATCCTTCCCGTTGAGGCTGCGCTCCTGGGGCAGCAGCTCGCCGGGGGGGTAGTCGTAGCAGGCGGTGAGGGGGGCGGTCTCCTCCTTGCGGGTCTTCGCTGTGCCGTCGTAATCGATGTAGAGCTGGGGCACCGAGAACTGCCGGCGGAGTTGGGCGTACTGCTTCCCCAGGATTCCAAACATGGCCTCCTGGGAGCTGCTCTCGTAGGGGGTTTGGATGGTGAGGCCCCAGCCGTCGCCGAAGTCCCCGCCCTTCCAGTCCAGGTTCAGGTAGGCGGTGTTGTATTCGCTCAGCTCCAGCTTGACGCTGAGGCCCTGGAGTTCGTCCCCGGGGTGTTCCGAGACCTTGGGGGCCCCGTCCACCAACAGCTCCATGCTGAGGTGGGTCAGGAAGTCGCTGGTGAGCTTGTCCTCGGCCACCCAGGCGCCCTGGTTGGTGAGGGTCAGGCGGGACTTGGCCCGGTGGATGGCCAAAAGATCCGAGCCCTCGCCCTGGAGCACGCACCAAGTGGTGGTCTGGGGCAGCAGGAAGAAGCCCAGGTCCTCCTGGCCCGGGAGGGGCAGTCGCCGAAGCTGCTTGAGGATCAGCTTGCCGGAGGCCAGCTTCTTGTATTCGAAGTCCAGGGAATAGCGTTGGGCTTTGGCCTCCGCCGCCCAGGTCTGGGCAGCCTCGACCATGAGGTCAGCCAGGTCCAGGTATTCCTGGTCCCAGGTCAGCACCGTGTCCCCCAGCAGGACCAGATTAGAGGGGCGATTCAGGTAGACGCCTGTGCTCCAGGACCAGATGGAGACCTCCACCTCCTCGGCGGTGGCGCCGCCCTCGGGGTTGGTGACGGACGCCGCGCCGGGCTGGCTGACCAGCTTGATGGTGAGGTGGTCCTCCACGGAGGTGAGGATGCCCACGCCGTTGGCCAGTTCCTCGCTGTCCGGGAAGGAGTGGTGGACCACCAGGGCCATGCCCGTGTCCGCTTCGTTGACGCCGCGGCGAAGGCGCTCGGCGAAGGCCTCCAGGGTGTAGAAGCTTTCGAAGACTTTGCGGGCGGCGCGGAAGAAGCCCCGTTCCTCGGACTGGGCGGGGTTGCAGGCGCTGGGGCCG
>CAZMEC010000149.1:0-8191 GCA_964565265.1 uncultured Myxococcales bacterium | reverse complement strand
GGTCCACGAAGTGGGGGTCCTGGGTGGGCTTGACCAGGCTTTGGACCTGGACCAGGTCGCCCCCCACCTCGGCCGCAATGGCGCCCAGGTCGGGGATCGTGGACACCACCCGAAGGGCGGCCTCCGCGGGGGTACCCAGAAACATCAGCAGCAAGGTCGGCAAGACCTTCGTCAGGGTTTTCATTACAGGGCCTCCTTTCAATAGCCGTGGGCGCCGTGGGCGCCGGCCGAGAGTTCGAACTGCAGGAAGGCCTGCTGATTCAGCGCGAAGCCCTCCACCTCCTCCAGGCCCCACTGGAGCCGAATCCGAGAGAAGTGGGTGGGCGCAAAGGTCAGCGAGGCCGCCAGCCGCCGGGCATCCACTCCGAAGGCCTCCCGGGGCACGGTGGCCGTCCCCTGCCCTCCCGAGAGCTGGCGCCAGAGTTCCGCCCGTAGGGCCGTCCGCCAGCGCCGGGACAGATCCACCGCCAGGTCCCCGTAGCCCCCCGCATCACGCCAGATCTGCCCCGGCGCCTCCATTTCCCGCAGCCAGGACTCGACCAGCAGGGTCACAGCCAGGCTGTCCGGCAGGTTGCCCCCCAGGGGACGCCACTTGAGCAGCAGGTCGCTGCCATAGGCATAGCTGCGATTGCCCACCTCGGGGCCTATCACCGAAGGCCCCAGCACCGCGTTGGCCCCAAGCTGCAGGGCCCAGTCGTCGGAGAGGTCCAGGAAGTTCACCAGGCGGGCCGGGTACAGGAAATCCTTCCAGCCCGGGTCGCCAAAGGTGCGGGGCTTGGTGCGGAAGGCCCCGCCCTCGCCCATCTGGGAGGCCACGATGAGCTCCAGGTACCAGGGCAGGGGGGCCAGCCAGGACAGCTCGAAGCCGGGGGCGCCCAGGCCCTCAGGGCCGAAGAGGAACTGGTTGGCCAGGGGATGCACCACGAAGTCCCAGGAGTGGGGGTGGGTGTTGTTGTGGCGCCCCACCCGGGACAGGAAGAGGCCACCCCGGGCCTGGAGATTGCCCGGCAAGGCGAGGGTCGTGAAGTAGACCTCCTCCAGGTGCATGTGGGTGAAGCAGAGGGCCAGGTCCAGCTTGAAGTAGGGGTCCACATTGCTGGACATGGCCAGCTCCGCACCCGTGACCGCGAACCCGGAGGAGGCCGGGCTGTGGCCCCCGGTGGCAAGCCGGTCCTCGCTGCCCTGATAGGCCGCCACGGTATCCAGAATCAAGGAAATTGCCGGATTGGAGTCGGCCGAGAACACTGGTGCCAGCAGGCCTCCCTGGGCCTCCTGGGCTTGAACAGGCGAGGCCAGGGCCAGACAACAGCCAAGGCCAGCCGCCAGAAGCAGCGTTTTCATGACACAGTCCTGTTCTGACCGCCAAGGTGGGCGGCCAAACGGAGTTGGGACAACAATGAAGGGCAGCCTGGATCAGGCCTGGAGAGGCGGGGAGTGGGAGGGGGCCTGGGCCAGGATGGTCAACGCAGGGGTGGCCTCCTGGGCAGCGACCAGGGACAGGATCAGCTCAAGTGGGGGGGCCTGGGGGGCCACCGTGGGGGCCGGCACCTGCGCCTGTCCGGCCAGGGAGAAGAGCCAGAAGTACTGACACAGATCTTCGTCCGCGCCCTCTGGGAGGGCCCCGTGGTGCCCCTCGTGCTGGTGACAGGTATCGGCGTGGATGACGCGCCCGCTGTGGGTGGAGAGGGCATGATCATGGAGGACGAAGTGGGCGCCGAACAGCAACTGGCCAAGGACCAGCAGCGCCAGGAAACCAATGGTTAGGGACCTCCTAGACATGGGAGGCCTTGTACGCCTGAACGCCCCAGGTTTCAAGAACCACGATGGGGTCGGTTCCTGTCAAGCAACGGGGTCGGTTGTTCAAAGCCTCGGTCTCGGCTACAGTCCCCTCGTTCCACCCGTCGAGGTGTCCCATGCGAAACTGCGCGGTCCTGCTGTTCCTGGCGGCCCTGTTTTTGGGTTGCGCCGAAGGCCTGAAGAATGCGGACGGGGGCTGCGCCGACGCTGCTGATTCGGTCACCGGCGACGCCGCGGCCTGGGTCACCCCCGGGGCGGACTGGCAGCGCCGGACGGTCATCTACCAAATCTGGGTACGCAGCTTTCAGGACAGCGACGGGGACGGCATCGGGGACCTGCGGGGCCTGACCTCGCGCCTGGACTACCTGCGGGACCTGGGGGTCGGCACCATCTGGTTGTCGCCCATCCATCCCACGCCCTACGCGGACTCCGGGTACGATGTGGCGGACTACCTGGCCATCAATCCGGACTACGGCACCCTGGAGGACTTTCAGAACCTCTTGGAGGAGGCCCACGCCCGGGGCCTGCGGGTGCTGACGGACCTGGTGATGAACCACACCTCGGACCAGCATGCCTGGTTCCAGGAGAGCCGCGCCTCCAGGGACAACCCCCGGGCCGACTGGTATGTCTGGGCGGACCAGCCCAACCTGCCCTGTACCCCGGGGCTGCAGTTTGGAGACTGCGCCTGGAAGTGGGATGGGGGCCGGGGGCAGTACTATTTTCACCAGTTCTACGAGGGCCAGCCGGACTTGAACTACCGCAACCCTGAGGTGGCCGCAGCCATGCTGGAGGTGGCCCGCTTCTGGTTGGATCTGGGGGTGGACGGCTTCCGGGTGGACGCCATCTATACGCTCTTTGAGGACCTGCCGGGCACCCCGGAGGACCAGTTCCGCTGCGGCCACCATCCGCTGACCCACGCCTACCTCAAGACCCTGCGAGGAGTGCTGGAAGGCTACCCCTCCAAGGCCTCCCTGGCGGAGGTCTGGGGGCCGCCGGAAACCACCGCGGCCTACCTGGGAAACGGCCAGGACGAGTTCCACCTCTCCCTCAGCATGGACCTGTCCCTGGCCATCCAGGGGGCCCTGATGCTGGACGCCCCTTCCCTCCTGGCTCCCAAACTTGAGGAGACCCTCTCGCGGCTGCCCCCGGGGACCCAGTACAGCACCTTCCTTTCCAGCCACGACTGGCCCCGCATCAGGCACCAACTGGGGAACGATCCGGCCCGGGCCCGGCTGGCGGGGGTCCTGTTGATGACCCTGCCGGGCACCCCCATCGTCTACTACGGAGATGAGGTGGGGGCCACCAACACGGCGGCCCTGGTGGTGGACAAGAGGGACGGGTCCCGGGGGCCCATGCCCTGGACCTCGGCGCCAGACCTGGGTTTCACCACGGGCACGCCCTGGCTGGCCCCGGCGCCGGGGAACGAGCAGGCCTCAGTGGAGGCGCAGGAGGGTGACCCGGACTCCAGTCTGGCCCTCTACCGGGGGCTCCTCGGCCTGCGCAACCGCCTGGACTATCTGGGGCCAGCCCCCATCCGCGTGCTCCGACCTGGCTCAGCCACGGACAAGCTGCTGTTGTTCGTACGGGAGGCGGAGGGAGGGACCCTGGTGGCAGCCCTGAGCTTCTCCAAGCAGGACCTCGCCCTGAACCTGGATCTGTCAGCCTTGGTCCTCGCGCCCGCGACCCTGGAGCTAAGCTCCGAGGCCAACCTGCCAGCCCTGACGCCCGCCAGCGCCCCGAGCTTCCAGGTCACCCTCTCCGCCCACGGCTACGCAGTGTGGAGTTGGTAGGGGATGATGTTGGGGTCCGATCCCATTTCAAAGCACATAGAAGAGCATGCAGAAGAAGTGGCAGATGCTGCCTCCCAGGACAAAAAGGTGCCAGATGGCGTGATTGTAGGGGATGCGCTGGTTGACATAGAAGATGGTGCCGCCGGAATACAGCAGCCCACCGGCGGCCAGCAGGATCATCCCGGGGGTGGGCATGGCGGCCAGCAGGGGCTTGATGGCGATGACCACCAGCCAGCCCATGGCGATGTACAGCAACGACAACACCCAGCGGGGGCAGTGGCGGGCGCTGAGATTGGAGGTCACCAGCCCCAGAATGGCGATGCCCCAGATGAGGCCGAAGATGGTCCAGCCCCAGGGCCCCCGGAGGGTCACCAGGGTGAAGGGGGTGTAGGAACCGGCAATGAGCAGGAAGATGGCCGAATGGTCCAGGAGCCGGAAGATGGCCTTGAGCCGCTCATCGCGGAAGGCGTGGTAGAGGGTCGAGGCCAGGTACAGGAAGACCAGGGAAGCCCCGTAGACACTGAAACTGACAATGCGCCAGGGGTCACCAAGCCTGACCGAAAAGGTCACCAGGACGGCCAACGCCACCAGGGACAGCACCACTCCGAGGCCGTGACTGACGCTATTGGCAATCTCTTCTCGAACCGAGTAGCGGGCGTTGCTCATGGATCCATCCTCCCGACGAAGCGACGCATTGATAGCCCCGAAAGCCTCTTGGCGCAAGGGCCACGATCCTTTTTACAAGTGCTCAAGGCAGGGTTATCATGGCGGCATTGTAATTGCGGTGGAGCAATTCATGCCCCCCCCCGGCGACGATGCCAGCCCAGACCTTGCGACCCTCGTCTCCAACCTCCCCGGCATGGCCTATCGCTGCCGGAACGACCCCAACTGGACCATGCTGTTCGTCTCCCAGGGTTGCAAGGATCTGCTGGGTTGCAACCCCGAGGACCTGCTGAAGGCCCGCCGGGGCGCCTATGCCGACTTCATCCTCCCGGAGGACCGCTCCCAGGTTGAGATGGAAGTGGCCGAGGGCCTGGCTGCCACCGGTGCCTTTGAGCTGACCTACCGGGTCAGGACCCAGGATGGGCACATCAAGACGGTCTGGGAGAGGGGCCGCCTGGCAGACCGTGACCCGCCCTGCGGTCACCTCGAGGGTTTCATCATGGACATCTCCCGGTTCAGAAGCGCCGAGGAGGCCCTGCGCCAGTCCGAGCAGCGCTACCGGACCCTTACTGAAATGTCTCCGGACCAGATCGTGATCGTGGACAGGGATGGCCTCATCCTATTTGCCAACAGCACCGCCACGGCCACCGTGAATTGGCGCCGGGAGGAGGTCCTGAACCGGCATCTTTCAGAGGTCTTTGCCCCGGAGACCTGCCAGCGCATGATGGGCGCGATCCTGGCCTGCCTGGAGACCGGTCAGCCCGTCAACCGGATCTCCCGGCTTCTCTACCCAGGCGGGCCCCTTTGGCTGGACATCAATCTGGTGCCCCTGCTGGACGACCAGGGCCGTGCCGCCGCCGCCATGGTGGTGGCCAGAAATGTCACCGCCGCCCGAGAGGCCGAGGAGAGCATCCGCGGGGCCGCCGTCGAATTGCAGCGCTCCAACGCCGAACTGGAGCGCTTCGCCCTGGTGGCCTCCCACGATCTTCAAGAACCCTTGCGGTCGGTCACGGGCTTCAGTCGCCTGCTGCTGAAGCGCTTCGGGGCGGACCTTGATGAGGAAGCCCGGCAGTACCTCCAACAGGCCCTGGCCGGGGCCCAGCGCATGGAGACCTTGATCCAGGACCTGCTGACCTATGCCCGGGTGGGAAACGCCAGGACGGAGAAAGCACCGGTGGAGTTGGGCGCCCTGGTCGAAGAGGCCCTGGAGAACCTCCGCGCCGCCCGGGACCAGAAGGCCGCCAGGATCGTCTGGCAGGACCTCCCCCGGATCCATGGTGACCGGGCCCAACTGCGCCAACTCCTGCAGAACCTGTTGGGGAATGCCCTCAAGTTCACTGGGGAAGCCCGACCCGAGATCGAAATCCGCGCCAGGGACGACGGGGCGACCTGGGAGGTGGCCATCAGTGACAACGGCGTGGGCCTGGACCCCCTGGATCGGGAGCGCGCCTTTGAGGTCTTCACCAGGCTCAATCCCCGGGAGGCCTACCCGGGCAGCGGCGTGGGATTGGCGGTGTGCCGCCGGATCGTTGAGCACCACGGCGGGCGCATCTGGCTTGACTCTCGCCCTGGCGCCGGCACCACAGTCTTCTTCACCCTTCCCAAAGCCCCCCCGGAGGCCCCATGAAGACCAGCCCTCGCCTGTTGGTACTTGAAGACAACCACGCGGACTTCCTGCTGCTGAAGGCCGCCCTGGCCGAGGGCCTCCTGGCCGGAGCCACCCTGGTGGAGTTGAACTCCGTCGCCAGCGCCCTGCGTGCCCTCCGGGAGCAGAGCTTTGACGCCGCCCTCTTGGACCTCAATCTGCCCGACTCCAAGGGTCTGGCCACCGTGGACGCGCTGCTGCGAGGGGGCCAGGATCTGCCCCTCATCGTCCTCACCGGGTCAAACGATGCGGACTCCGGAGTGAAGGCCATCAACCGAGGCGCCGAGGACTATCTGGCCAAGGGCCACCTGAACCCGCTCCTCCTTGAGCGGGCCATCCTCCATTCCATTGAGCGCCACCGCCTCAAGGCCCAGTTGGCCAAGTCCGAGGAGCGATTTCGGGTGGCCTTCAACACCTCCCCCATGCTGGTGTTCAACCAGGACGCCAACCTGGTCTATACCTGGGTCCACAATGTGGGCCGCCCCTGGACCTCCGAGTATTTCCTTGGCAAGACCGACCGCGACTGGCTTCCCCCGGACGAGGCTGACTACATCACCACAATCAAGAGTCGGGTTCTCCGAACCGGCCAGGGATACCGCGGAGAGTTCAGCCCCACCACCCCCATCGGCAAGATCACCTTCGACCTGACCCTTGAGCCCATGCGGGACACCACCGGCAAGCCCATTGGGGTGGTGGGCGCCGCCTACGACCTGTCCAGCACCAAGACATTGCTGGCCGAACGGGATCGCTTGATTGGGGACTTGACCATCGCCCTGGCCAAGGTCCGAACCCTCTCCGGGATCATCCCCATCTGCTCCTCCTGCAAGAAGATCCGGACCGACCAGGGCTACTGGCAACAGGTGGAAGAATTCGTCCAGCAACACTCTTTGGCCGAGTTCACCCACGGCCTCTGCCCGGACTGCCTGACCCGAATGGTTGGAGAAATGCCACTGGCCGGCAAGCTGCCCTGAGAATCCCTGCCAAATCAAGCGCTTTGGGGGCTTGAAAGCCGAATTGCCAATACTGTATAAGGGACCGCGAGGAAGACTCCGTAAGGAACGCCCATGATCCCCCCTGTCGTTCGCACGCTGCTGCTGTGGTTGTGGTTGTCTGCTCTGGTGGCCTGTGGGTCCTCGCCCCAGAGCCCGGGCTTCGTCGGGGACCTCTACGGGGACCTGGTCGATGCCCTGCCTGACCGCGACGCCGCCCCCCGGGATCTGACCGGTGACCTGGCGGCCAAGGATCTACCCCTCAGCGACACCGATGCCCCCGATTCCCAGCCCGGGGACCTGGATGCAGCCCAGCCCTTGGATCTGCTGGACCAGACCGGACAGGACCTCCCCGGGGAGATGGTTCAGGACACCCAGGACCTGGCCTCTGGAGACAGCACCGAACCCAGTGGCTGCCAGCCCCCCTGCACGGACGGCCAGCTTTGCCTTGCGGGACAGTGCCGCAGCCCCGAGGACTGCCTGACGGACCTCTGCGGCGAGGCCCCTGAGGACATGCTCAGAGTGGAAGGCGAAGCCGGCATCTTCTATGTGGACCAGTACGAATTCCCCGGGGTCCTGGGGGTCCTGCCTGAAGCGGGACTCTCCCAGGAGAATGCGCTGGCCCAGTGCACCGCCAGCGGCAAGCGCCTTTGCACTGTGGCCGAACTTGGCGCCCTGTGCCTCTGCGGCGGCGCCGGCCCCTTCCCCTACGGCGCCAAGTACGACTCCCAGACCTGCAAGACCGAGTTCCCCTTCCAGCCCGTGCCCTCAGGAGACCATCCCGATTGCCGCTGTCCAGCCTTCGCAGTCTGGGATCTGGTGGGCAATGTGGCCGAGTGGACCAGCGACGGGCAGGTCTTCGGGGGCAGCTTCAAAGACGGCGCCGGCGCCACCTGCAAGGCCCAGGCGGCCCCCGAGGACCCTGCCGCCGCGAAGGTCGGCTTCCGCTGCTGTCTGTCCCCCACGGACGATGTGGACGGCGACGCTGCCCCCACTTCGAATGACTGCGACGACCGCAACCCGGCGATGGCCCCTGGCAAGGCCGAGGTCTGCGACGGCCTGGACAACGACTGTGACGGCGCGGTGGACGACCTGGAGGATCAGGATAACGACCACTACACGGTCTGTGACGACTGTGATGACACCCTGGCCTCCGTCAACCCCGGCGCCTTTGACGAACTTGGGGATGGCTTCGACCTGGACTGCGACGGCATCGATGGCCGGGACCGGGACCAGGACTCCTTCATTGACCAGGCCGTTGGGGGCGATGACTGCGACGACTCCAAGCCCTTCGTCAAGCCATGGGC
>CAZMEC010000148.1:0-8302 GCA_964565265.1 uncultured Myxococcales bacterium | reverse complement strand
TTCAGGCACACAGGTCTCGTTGAAACACAGTCCACTGTCGCAGAACCAGCCCTCTTTGCAGGTGCCACAGGATTGACCGCACACCGGGTCAGGGCCGCACTCGAGGTCGTCGCAGGCAGGGGAGCAGACCTCGTCAACACACAGCCCACCCTCGCAGACCTTAGCGTCGCCGCAGGTGCCACAGGATTGACCGCACACCGGATCAAGGCCGCATATGAGACCCTTGCAATCCTTATCGTCCGGACAGTCAGGCCCCAAAACGCTGCAGATTTGCCCGAGGCAAACAAGGCCGTCAACGCAGTCGGCCGTCCCGACACAACTTCCGCCCACATCAACCCGAGAGGGTTTGTTGTCGTCGCCCCCGCACGCAGTCACGAGCATCGTCAACGACAACAAGACCAGCCAAGGCCACTTCGTCGTTGTTGATAAGTACATGCACATTCCTGGACCCCCCACTCTCGGCGGGAAAACAGAATCGCAAGCGTGCTCAGCGCCGTTGGTTCTTCAGCAAGACCAGCTCAGACAGCAGTTGTGGCACATCGTCGTGGATGATGCTCCAGAGTGTGTCCGCGTCAACGCCGAGGTCAGACATAGACCGCCTCCGGCTCGATGTAGGGCCGCAGTTCAGGCCTAAGGGCCTTGTCGGTGACCAGATCCACCGGGCAGCCAAGTAGATCCTCCAGAAGGAACTGCACGCCGAAGTAGCGCTTTGAGGTCGCCGGCCCGTCAAAGGTCACCAAGACATCCACATCACTGTCGGCGCCAGCCAGACCGCGCAGGGTAGAGCCAAAGAGGGCCAGCGAGGTGACCCCAAAACGGGTCTCCAACTCGGGCTTGGCGAGGGCAAGCAGTTCAAGGGCGCGTTGCCTGGTCATCACAAACCTCCACACGACGATGGCAATTAGGCCACCTGCTCCAGAGACCTGCAAGTTCTTTGTGAGCCCGGCCCGCGAGGTCATGGGGCGGCGCGAGAGGCCATGGTGGGGCGCCAGGGGGACGGTCCCAATCTCCGTCGCCAACGCTCCCAAGCCACAGCGTCTTCGCGGTGGCCACTGCCTCCGGGTGGAAGGCCTTGGATGTTGGATGGCCAAAGCATAGCAAATTAGGACCGTCCCCGGGGCTGTCGGTGGCCTGGGGGCTTTCAGCTCTTGGGGTAGGCCAGCCAGGACTCTTGAAGTTGCTTCAGACGCTGCCTGCTCTCGGGGAGGTTGAACAGGTAGTGCAGGATCTGAGAGTCGGTCCAGGACCAAAGCCGCTGGTGGTTCTGGTGGCGGTCTATGTCCTGATCCTGGATGGCCGTGGGGCGCAGGCCCATTTCCAGTAGTTGCCCTTCCTGCTTGCTCTCTTGTTCCACTGTGAGCTGGCCTGCGGAGGTTTGGAAGGTGGCCAGGCGCCGGCCGTTCCAGGAGTGGAGGTCGTAGGAGAACGCCCCCAACGCGGAAATGGAGACGGAGATCAGCGTCAAGGCCAGGGCCAGGGCCTTCAGGCTTCGCCACGGCCGGGAACTCTCGCCCCGGGCCTGATCCACGAAGAGCATGAACAGCAGCCCCAGCAGGGGTAGGAGATCTCCCATCAGGCGTGGCCCGTAGCACCAGCCGCCCCACCAATCGAACCACAGGGCGGGCACCACAAAGAGAGCCAGCAAGGGCAGGGAAAGCATGGCGGGGCCAAGGCCCGTCTTCTGGCGCAGGGCGGGCCTCCGCGCCAGCAGGGCGAGGCCCAGGGCGGAAAAGGCAAGGGCCGGATAGAAGACCAGCAGACCTCGGGAGGGGCTCGCCAGCAGGCCCAACGCAGCCCGCCAGACCCCGTCCCCGAAGACCCGGTCGTGGCCCGCCTTCATGGCCACCAGGGCGGCCCCGGCGCTGGCTTGTCCGAAGGAGAGCGGGTCCCCGAAGGTCAGGGCGTTGTTCAGCAGCAGTCCCAGCACCGGCAGGGCAAAGAGCCCCAGGGTCAGAACAACTGTTCCGGGCTTCTTGGGCCGCGCCAACAGGGGCAGGAGCCCCAGCCCCAGGGCCGCTGGGCGGCAGAACACGGCCAGGCCCAGGGCCAGGCCTGCCAAAGGGCGCCGGCTGGGAAACAGCAGGTACAGGCCCAGGCTTTGGAAGAAGAAGGAGAAGGTCTGTTGCCAGGGGGCCCGGGAATACAGCACCAGGACATTGGTGCCCAGCCCTAGCAGAAGGGTGCTCCAGAGGGCTGCCTGGGGGCTGCCAAGTCGGGAAAAACAGGCATACAACAGCAGCAGTGAGGCCAGGCTAAGGAGGGCGGCAAAGAGGTGGCCAAAGCTCCACAGGAAGGCGGGCTCAAGCAGGCGGTCCCGGCCCAGGAAGGGGGCCAGGGGCAGCAGGGGGACTGCCATGACCAGGGCTGGGGCGGGACCGAAGATGCTGTAGTAGCCCCGGTTCTGGCCCTGACTGAGGAAGTACTTGGGTCCATGAAGGGCAAGCCGCCCCTGGGCGAGGTGGGCCCTGGCGGGTAGCCCGTCCAGGTCCTCTTCCAGGCTGTCCAGGGAGACCAGCCTCTGGCCTCGGGGGCTCTGGTAGTCCCAGACAAAGAAGAAGGGCTCCTCGGTGGGCAGGAAGTACAGCCGGCCCTGGGTCGCAAGGTTCACCGCTCCGTAAAGCCCCGGCTTGGCGTCGTTGCCCGGCAAGAAGCCCCCCAGGAGCAGGTAGAGTGGCAGCAGCAGAACCAGCAGCAACCAGCCGAGGGCGTTGGGCAGGCCCGGCAAGGCCCGTCCCAGGCTATTCATTGAACGGGACATCAGGGCTGCCGGGCGCAGAGGGTGATGGCCCTTTGCCAAAGCTCGGAGACGGGGGGCTTGGGCAGCTCGAACCAGATCTTCAGGGAGTGGGCCGCCTGGGTGGCCAGCATGTGCAGGCCATCCATGGCCTCGCAGCCGGAGGCGCGGGCCTCCACCACGAGGCGGGTGGGGCTGGGGTTGTAGACCGTGTCCAGCACCATCACGCTGGCGGGCGGGGACTTGGGCAGGGGGCTTTGGCCGCCCTTGGGGGACATGCCCACGGGGGTGCAGTTGATCAGCAGGTCCCAGCTGCCCACGAAGCCCTGATCCTTGACCAGGTCAAAGGGTTGGAACTGGACCCCGGGGAAGCTCTCCTTCAGGGCCGCCGTGGCCTCGGGGCGGCGGGCCAGCACGGTGACCCGGTCCACGCCCAGGGTCTCCAGGGCGCCCAGGACTGCCCTGGCCGCCCCCCCGGCCCCCAACACCAACGCCGAGGCCGGAATGTGGGAGTAACGCAGGAGACTTGCCCGGACGCCCTCCACATCAGTGTTGAAGCCCCGGATCCGCCCCTGGCTGAAGTGGACGCAGTTGACGGCCCCGCAGCGCTTGGCGTGGCGGTCCAGGTCGTCGCAGAGGCGGGCCGCGGCGGTCTTGAAGGGGATGGTCACATTGCAGCCCAGGAAGCCTTCCTGGGGGAGGGCCAGGAAGCGCCGCTCGAAGTCCCCCGGCGGGAGATCCAGCAGGCGGTACTCGCTGCCCGGATAGTAGCGCTGGAGGTTGGGGTCCAGCAGCTCGGGGGAGAGGGAATGCCCCAGGGGGTGTCCCAGCAGGCCAAGGATCGCCATGGATACCTCCTGTTCAGGCCAGCCCCGGGCCCCTTTCGCAGGCAGAGGGGGCCAGCAGGTAATCTAGGACCTGGAAGAAGCCGGGGAAGCTCTTGCTGACGCAGTCCCAGCCCGTCAGGGAGCTCTCGCCCCGGGCCATGAGGGCGGCCAGGGACAGCATCATGGCCAGGCGGTGATCCCCCCGGGCGTCCAGGGCGGCGCCCACCAGGGGGGTGGGGCCTTCGATGTGCAGATCGTCGCCGATCACGGAGATCCGGGCCCCCATGCGGCCAAGCTCCTCCAGGGAGCCGGCGACGCGGTCGGTCTCCTTGAGGCGGGCCTCGTGAATGCCCTGGATCACGCTGTGGCCCCGGGCCTGGGTGGCCACCAGCGCGATGAGGGGGATCTCGTCCACCAGATAGGGGATCTGGGCCGCCGAGACGGTGAAGGAGGAGAGGTCTGCGAAGGCCACCGTGAGATCCGCCACGGGTTCGGGGGCCAGGGGGTCTCGCAGGCGCAGCTCAAGGGGTGCCCCGATGCGGGCCAGCAGTTCCTGGAAGCCGCAGCGGCTGGGGTTGGCGCTGACGCCCTCCACGCAGACCTGGGACCCGGGGATGAGGGCGGCGGCGGCCAGGAAGAAGGCGGCGGAGGAGGGGTCTCCGGGGACCTCCAGGTTGCAGGCGCGTAGGGGGCCCGGGGTGACCACGAGGGCGTCCTCGCTGCAGGCAATCTGCCCCCCAAAGAGGGGCAGGAGGCGTTCGGTGTGATCGCGGCTGTCGATGCGGCCCCGGATGATGCTGGGGCCGTCCGCGAAGAGGGCGGCGAGGATCATGGCGGTCTTCACCTGGGCGGAGGGCACGGCGAGGGCAAAGTCCAGGGCCCGGGGGCGCTCGGGGGCCTGGATTCGAAGGGGCGCACGGCCCGGCTGCTCAAGGTAGCTGAAGCGGGCGCCCATGGCCTCCAGGGGTTGGGCCACCCGGTCCATGGGGCGGGCCCGGAGGCTGGGGTCACCGTCGAAGATGGCCTCGCCGCCCCGGCCACAGACCAGCCCCAGCAGCATGCGCATGGTGCTGGCGCTGCCGCCGCAGTCCAGGGGCTGGGTGGGGCTGTCGAAGCGCCGGGAACTGCAGCCCATGATGCGGATGTCGTCACCCTGGTGGTGCATCCGCACGCCCAGGGCCCGCAGGCCGTGGATGGTGGCCCGGATGTCGTCGTTCCGGGGCAGCCCCGTGAGGCGCGACTCGCCGTCCGCCACGGCGGCCAGCATGAGGACGCGATGGGCAATGGACTTGTCCCCGGGCACGCGGATGCTTCCCCCCAGCCGGGAACACGAGCCTTTGAAGATCCTGGGCGCGGGCTGCATGGGAGGCCTACCTTCCATTCTGGATGCGGGACTCCAGGTACTTCTGGAGGCAGCGCATGGCCTGATCGCAGGAGCGGAACACGGGCACCCGGGCCCGCAGGAGGGCGGCGGCCAGGGCGTCGTAGAGGGGCCCCGCATCCACCACCGTCACCAGGGGCTTCTCGCAGGCGCCGTAGTACTGGGCAAGCCGGGAGGGCAGGGAGCTGGGAAGGTTCACGGAGTCGTCCGCCTTGAGGCCCTCGGGCAGGGTGGCCACCACCCAGGAGAAGGGCACCAGCCCCAGCACCACGGAGTCCAGGGCGGGGTCATCCATCAGGGCCGTGAGGCTGTCGAAGTAGGCCCCGTCCCCCGCCATGGGGGTCAGGTCCAGGGGGTTCTTGAGGTTCACCAGGGCGGACAGGCCGTTGGCCTCCAGGAGGGCCCGGAGGGATTCGGAGGTGGGGGCGGAGAAGCGCCCCAGGGAGAAGCCCGAGGCGGAGTCCACGCTGTCGGAGATGCCCACGGTCTCGAAGCCCGCGTTGGAGATGACCCCCAGGCGCCGGCCCCCGATCTTCTTGCCCGCCAGCAGGGAGGCCAGCATGAGGAGGCCCCCGAAGTCCTCAAAGGTGTCCGCCACGATGGCCCCGGCGCGGCGCATGGCCTCCACGGCGGTCTCGTAGTCCCCCGCCATGGAGGCGGTGTGGGAGCTGGTGGCGCTCTTGCCCTCCCGGGTGCGGCCCGCCTTGTAGACCACCACGGTCTTGCCGCTGACCACGGCCCGGCGCACGGCGTGGAAGGCGTCCAGCCCTTCCCCGTCCTTGTAGCCCTCAATGTACAGACCCAGCACCGCCACCTCGGAGGCGTTGGCCGAGATCCAGGGGATGAAGTCCGTGGTGCACAGGTCCATCTGGTTGCCCGTGGAGATGGCATAGACGCTGTCCAGCAGGGGCAGCTTGGAGAGCCGCGTCAGCAGGAAGCCGCCGCTTTGCAGGACCAGGGCCAGGTTCCGGGGAGAGCCCTTCTCCGGCGGGGGAAACTTCACCTGGGGAATGAACAGCGTGTCGTAGTGCCCGGGGCGGGAGCGGATGCCCAGGCAGTTGGGGCCCACCATCACGGGGGCCGGGCCACCGGAGGCGCGGGCCTCGGCGAGGCGCTTGCGGATCCGGGAGGCCACCTCCTTGCCCCCTTCGGTCTCGTCCATGCCGCCGGGGATGAGGATGAGGGAGCGGGTCTTGCCGGAATCCAGGCACTCCTCCACCACGCCGGGGGCCTGGACGGCGGACACCGCCAGCACCAGCAGATCGGCCACCCAGGGGAGGGCGGAGATGCTGTCCACGCAGGCCACGCCATCGATCTGGCCACCCCCGGGACGAATCACCCGGATGGAGTCCGAGGGGAAGCCGTCGCTGAGGAGATTTCGCAAAATGGTGCGCCCCACATTTATCTCCCTGGCGGAGACGCCGATGACCGCGGCGGTCTGGGGCTTCAACAGGTGACCGATGCCCTGGGCGGGCACCTTGTGGCGGGACTTGAAGCCCTCCCCAAAGCGGGCAAAGCCGTCCACCGCTACCAGGTTGCCGGCGCTGAGCAGGAAGGGGTTGATCTCCAGATCCAGGAGGCAGGGCTCGTCGCTGTCCAGGGCCATCAGTCCCAGACCCAGCTCGAAGAAGCAGCGGAAGACCTTGAGCAGTGTCGTGTCCTCAAGGCGTCTGGTGGCGCCGCGGCCCAGGCCCGCGATCTTGGTGTAGGCGAAGGTTTTTCTGAAGGACTCCAGGAAGTCCTCCGGGGTGCCGCAGCCCAGGGGCATGGAGCACAGCGCCCGCCCCTGCCGGAAGTGGGCCGCCAGGGCCTCCGTGTCCACGCCGCCAAAGCCCGCCAGCAGGCAGGGCCCGAACTCCCGGGTGTTGCGCAGGCCCACGAAGACCTCCGACCCCAGGCCGCTCTCGGACTTCACCATCTCGCAGATCAGGTAGCCCTGGACGGACTCGGCGATGGCCGGGCCGCCCCGCTGGAGGATGGCGTTCTCCATCTCGGTGAGGCGGGCCATCACCGCGGAGGCGTTGCGAGGGCACACGGCCACGCCGCCCATCTCGGTCTTGTGGGTGACCTCCGGGGAGATCATCTTGATGATGACCTTGTCCCCCGACAGCCCCTCCACCTGGAAGGGGTCCAGGTCCATGGCCCCGGTGACCATGAGGCGCCTTGGGGTCCCCAGGCCCCCCGCCTCAAGCAGCTCGTAGACCTCGTGCTCCAACAGGACCTTGCGGCCCTCGGCCTGGGCTTCTTTGATCAGTCTTTTTGCGGTTTCAAGCAGTGCCATGGACCCCTACCTCTGGCTTCATCTCCGGGGGGGGCCTAGGGGGCCACGACCTCGGGGATCAGTTTCTTCGCGGCTTCGTAAAACTCTCTTGGGGCCACGCCCTGGGCGCGCTGCTGCTCTTGAAAGAGAGTGCAGGCGCGGCCCAGCTCGAAGGCCCGCAGGTTCAGGTCGCGGATCTTCTCGCCCTTGGGGGTGAAGACCTCGGCGATGGCGTCCAGCACCTGCTGGGCGTCCAGGGGCAGGAAGGGCGAGGCGGCCCCCAGCATGACGGTGTTCTGGGCCCGGGGACTGCCCACCGCCCGGGCGATGGCAGCGGAGTCCACCAGCAGGGCGCCGGGCATGGCCAGCACGCGGCCCAGGACTTCGTCGTCGGGGGGGTAGTCGGGGATGTTCTTCACCGGGGCGGCGCTGGAGATGACCCGGCCCGCGGGGGCCAGGTAGGGCAGGTAGCGACCGGCCTCCAGGGGTTCCACCGAGAGAATGAGCTGGGCAGCCCCCAGGGGGATGAGATCGGAGTGGATCTCGGCGTCGGAGATGCGCAGGTGGCTTTGGACCGCGCCGCCCCGCTGGGCCATGCCGTGGACCTCCGCCTGCTTGAAGGCGAGGCCCGCGCCCAGGCAGGCCTTGTCCAACATATAGGCCATGGAGAGGATGCCCTGACCACCCACGCCGGCGAGAATCAGATCGTACTTCATGGCGGTCCTCCTAGGCCTTGGGGGTCTTGATGATTTGGATGCAGGCCCGCCGGGCCACCACCACGGAGAGGCCCCGGTGGGCGATCTCCTCGGCAAATACCTGGGTGTTGGCGTCGTGATGCTTGGGCAGGGGATTGATCACCCGGAAGTGCTTGGGATCCACGCCCAGGCCCAGGATGACCTGGTCCAGCCGTTCCCCCGTGGCCATGCTCTCCTGGGTGCCGGTCATGGCCACCGTGCCGTTGTCCAGGATGACCACCGTGAGGTCGTTGTTCTCCCGGATGGCGCCGATGAGGCCCGTCATGCCGCTGTGGATGAAGGTGGAGTCCCCGATGACGCACAGCACCGGGTGGACCCCCGCGTGGGAGGCGCCGCTGGCCATGG
>CAZMEC010000147.1:0-8313 GCA_964565265.1 uncultured Myxococcales bacterium | reverse complement strand
CCACCATGGCCATGCACATGGGACTGCGGGACAGGTCGCACTCTTCAAGCTGCTGTTGGGTACAGGCGCCAAGCAGCAACACAGCCCCGACAAGTGCCAAGAGAGTCATTTTCATGGCCAAAGCCTCCAACGGTTCAACTCAGAACTGCCAACCAATCCCGGCCTCAAGGACCGGGTGCGCATCAGCGGACTCAGAGGATTCCACGGTCACCACCTGCATCGAGTAGCCCCCCGCCAAGCGGGCGAAAAGGTTCTGGTCGATCTCCAACTGGAGGCCGCCCCGCAGGCTGCCGAGGAAGGACAGGGGATCGCCCTTGGTGCCCGAGTCGGAGTCCCGCACCAGCCACTGGTGGCCGAAATCCACTTCCGTGAAGGGAGCGAGCCTGCGCCCGAACAACTTGGGCCAGCGGGCCCCCACCAGAACGCCCACGAAATAGCGGTGAAGCCAGAAGGACTCGCCGCGCAACTCGTGGAAGGCGGTGCTGTAGGCGCCCATCAGGCCGGCCCAGGCCCAGTCATCGAAGCGGCGGGACAGGCCCAGCGCAGCCCCATGCTGAAGCCCGCCCAGGGAGAAGGCGGAGGGCCCGCTGCGATAGGACAGGGCCACTTGCCAGTCCTTGACCAGCGAGCGACTGGAGCGGGCGACCTCCACGACCCGGTCCCGGGTCCCGGCGTGGTAGCCGTTGAAGAAGGCCACCCCGTAGGGCACCTTGAAGAGGCCGTTGCGCAGGAGGTCCGCCTTCACATCGCGCTGGGCCAGCCCGGGCGAGGCAAAGTTCAGGGTGGAGAGTTTGGCCCCGGAGTGATCCACGGTGACCCCCAGGAGGTCCCCGGCTTCCGTCTCGCGCAGCCCCCTGAAGGGCGCCAGAGCCAGAGGCAAAGTCAGCATCAGGGCGGTGTCACGGTCCGTGTTGACCTCGGCGATCCGATAGCCACGACGGTCCTCAAACCAAAGGTGCACGGGCTGGTCCAGGGTCAGCTCCAGGGAATCGGGGTCCGACGCCGGGCCCAAATCCACCACCGTCCGGGCCGGCTCCACGCTGGGGCCCTGGATGACATAGGCAGGCCTGGCTGCAAGGGTATCAACGCCAGCCACCGCGGCCGCCGTGAAGGCCCCCACCTCAGGGTAGGTCACCTTGCCGTCCCGATTGGCATCCGCGCCGCCCAGCAGGGCGCTTCGCAGGATGAAACTGAAGACGCCGCTTTGAAGGGCAGTCATCTCGTAGGTCTTTACATTCGAGGCCGAGGACAGCATGAAGCCCACATTGGGGAACAGGGCGGCAAGCCCCGCGGACTTGTACTGGTCGTTGATGGCCTTTTGAAAATCCTGGGGCTCGGCGTCGGGCTTCCACTCGCCGCCCCGGGGGCGCACCAGGTCGTACGCGTTGCAGGTGTCCACCACCAGATGCACGGGCAGGTCCTGGGCAGCGGCCAGCATTTCGATCAGGTCCCGGTGTTCGAGGCGCCCTGCGGGCAGCACCAGATAGCCCTCACCCGTGGACGCCACGCCGCCGTGGCCGATGAGCACCAGCACCAGGGACCCTCCCTTGGCCCGAACCTCCTCGGCAGCCACGGCGAAGTCATCCATGATGGCCTTCTTGTCCGGGTAGCGGACGGTCGCGGCGGCGTCGGACCAAAGCGCCACGCTGTCCTGGTCCACCTGGGCGAATACCCGGGTGTTCCTGGCCAGCCTGCCCAGCACCATTTGATAGGACAGGGCGTCGTCGTCCGAATACTGGAGACCGCTTACGGCCGGGTCCTCCGAGGTGGAGGAGGAGATGATGAACAGGCTCCCGATGCTTTTCTTGGCGCCGGCCTCCTCAGCCTGGGCCAACCCGCTTACACCCACCAGAGCCAAGACCAACCCAATCATTCCGGCAAGTGACTTCATTCCTGCACCTCCTCCACGAAAAGGGTGAAGGCGCCACGGTCGCAGCCTCTAGCTGGAAGGGGCAGTCTATCCACCGGCGGGGCATTCTGAGAGCACTCTTCTGACATCCAGTCGAAGGGTCTTGGGGTGTCACAAATAAACCAGTAAATCTGGTAGGTTCCAGGTTCATAATTGACTGACAACTTTATGGGATGCCAGGCTTGCCCCACGCCGCCGCCAGGCTGCTGAAGCAGCACCGGCGAAGTCACCATCGGATTGGGGACAATCCAGATGGGCTCGGTTTCCCCTTCGGGCACCGCGTAGGCATGGAACCAGCCAGCCCCGCGGCCCTGGCCCAGGCGATAGCCCAGCACCAGGTGCTCGTCTTGGAAACACTCAGCGTCTTGTCCTGTGAAAAGTGCGTCCCGCACCTCTGCGGCGCCCCTTTGTCCCTGGGGAGGAACACAGTAGGGACGCACGAAGGAAGCCGCAGCAGATCCTCGCTCCAGCATTCCGCTGTTGTCGCGGATACTGGACCCTGGGGAGAGAAGAACGAGGACTGCCACGGCCGCCACCGCTACCGCAAAGCGCGGGACGGCACTTTCCACCTGCTTCCAGAGCCGCCCGGCCGAGGGAGGCTCTGAGAAGAACCGGTTCAGGGAGTCATAGGAACCGAGAAGCTCCAGCTCCAGGCTGGAGAGCCCCGTCTCCGAGGCCCGAGCCCCACCAAGGGCCAGCTCAGCCTCGGCCATCCTGTTGAACAGGTTGGCCAACTCCCCGTCTGTCTTCATTTTCCAGCCCAGGCCCGCAGCCTTCCCGGCATCGCACGCCACGAAGGCGCGCTTCAACCTGGATTTGGCATTCCAGAACGGCAGTCTCATGACTTTGCCTCCTCGAACCCGGCGAACTCAGCAAGCAGTTTCCTGGCCTTGAGAACGGCCCGTTTGACCTTGTTGCGATCCCAGCCGATACGCCTGGCGGCGCTCTCCTGGGTTCTATCGTCAACCATGGTCATCTCTACGGCCACCCTCTCCTCCTCTGTCAGGCTGCTGAAAAGCCTCCTGACGACTTCCGCAGCCTCTGCCTGTCTTGAGGGATCGGAGTCTTCGTCCTCGCCCTCGTTCGCCGGCTCCCATTCCTGGTGCCGTGCCGCAAGCCGGTTTCTTCCACTCATGACCTTCCAGGCCATCCCGGACAGCAGCGAGAAGTACTGGGATTCAACCCGGTAGGCAGCTCGCCATTCATCAGAGAAGGCCAGAAGGAACACCTCGTGCACCACATCCACTGTGTCGAAAGGTCGCGTCCCAAGGTTTTTCCGACAGTGAACGCCCAATCTGGTGCTGTAAGCCTCATACACCGTATTGAGAGCATCCCTGTCCCCCCTTCGGAAGCGTTTCAACAGCTCGGGGTCTCTTTGAAGCAGCGTCATTAATCAGACCAACCCCTCACGCAATGTGTGAATGCACGAGCCGGCTTTTTTGGTCACGGCTCCTTGAAAAAAAATGACTATAGGGCCGGAAAAGTGCGGCACAAGAAAAGCACGGGGGGGTTTATCGGGTCCAAAATGGGGGGGCAGGGGGGGTGCGAGGAACGCCCTAGTCACACAGCCCGGGCGCATAGCCGCAGCCCAGGAAGCACTTGCAGACGCCCTTGACATCGGGCACGCCGGCCATGGTCGAGAGGCGCCACTGGAAATAGCACAGGACCATGTCATCCAGGATCTGGAGATCCGCCGAATCGGGGTTCACCGCCATGGTGCAGCGGTAGGTATCCAGGAACGGGTCGGGTTCCGTCAGCAGACCATTGGTGCAGTTGAGGAAGTCCCTGCAGGGACTGTCACTGCCGCTGCCGTCGCCTCCGGCGGCAAGCTGGGGAAGGCAGTTGGTCAGCAGGCAGGTCTCCAGATCCTCCGGTTTGAAGCCGGGCTTTTCCGGGAGCTCATCCGGGCCGCCCCATTCAAAACAATTCTCGTTTCGGCATAGCTCAAGCTGCTGGGCCGCCGGGACCCCGGCCTTGCTGACGCAGTCCGGGCCTTTGGCGTCCTTGGTCTGGATGCACTCCAGGTAGACCAGCAGGCCGGGGGCCTGGGAGGCCGTATCCTGGCCCAGGTCAGCCGGGGCGTCCGAACCCAGGTCCGAGGCGCTGACGCCATCGCCCCCGCTGTCCTTGGCGAAGCCGCCCTCAAAGGTGCCCTTGAACGCACAGCCCCCCACCAGCAACAGCAGCACGGCAACCATTACAATTGATCTAGTCATTGGGGACCCACCTGAAAAACCATGGGCGGATTATGCCCCGGGCTTTTCTGCAAGGCAAAGGTTTTGCCCAGCTTCCCGCCGCCGGTGGGTTGGGGACTGGGGAGGGTTGGGGACGGGGGTTCACACCGCGAAGACGAACTGGCGGCCCTCGGTCCAGCCCAGGCTCAGCAGGTGTTGGCGGATCTCCAGGCGGGCAGCGGGGATCCCCACCGCCACCAGGCACAGGCCCTCGGGGGGCAGGAGGGAGGCGAGGTTGTGGTAGTCCTCCACGGGCAGGTTCAGCACCCGGCGCCCCACCTTGGAGGCGTCCACATCCACCAAGCCATTGACGCTGCGCCCCTGGGCCAGGAGTTCCCGGACCAGGGCCCGACCGTCCCTCCCCGCTCCCCAGACCCACAGGCCCCTGGCGGCCTGGGGGAAGAGATCAAACAGGTAGCGGGCGCGAAGCCTCACGAAGCCTTGGCGATCATAGCGGGCGTCGGTGCGAGTGAGGCGCCCGGGGGGGTCGGACCAGGTGAAAAGCTGCTCGGGGACCTTGCCAAAGCGGGCGCCGGCGGCGGCGAGGCGAAGCCAGAAGTCGTAGTCCTCGGGAAAGGGGCCCTGCTGGTAGCCCCCCACGAGGTCCAGGGCGGCGCGCCGCAGCAGCACGGCGGGCTGGACCACGGGGCTCTCCTGGAGGATGGCCAGCTTCTGGGCGCCGGGGGCGGTGAGGGAATTGAGCCAGGCCACATACTGGCGCATCCCCTGGCCCGTAAGGCCTGGGGTCTCCTGAAGCTGCACCAGGGAGTCGCACAGGTCCAGTCCCTGGGCCTCGAGAAAGTCCAACTGGCGCTCCAGGCGCTGGGGGGCACAGAGATCGTCGGCATCCATGCGGGCCAGGAATGGGGCGGAGCTCAGGGAGTGGGCGTCGTTCAAGGTGGCCACCACGCCGCGGTGGGGCCGCAGGAAGAGGCGGATCCGGGGGTCCTGGGCGGCCCGGGCCTGGATCTCCGCCACGCTGCCATCGGTGGAGCCATCATCCATCACCAGGAGGTCCAGTTCCTGATGGGTCTGGCGGCACAGGCAGTCCAGGGCTGCGCCCACAGTGGCCTGGGCGTTGAACACCGGCATGATGACGGAAATCAAAGGCAAAAGCCGCCTCCCTTGGCTGTCTTTTTTTCGTTGTACCGGGGCGCCGGGCCTGACATCATGCCCGCCGTGCAGGAACCGGAAGACAACGCGGAGTCAGACTGCCCCATGAGCCCACTGCTGTCAAAACCCATGTCATGGCTGAATGGCCATCTGGTAGCCATTGACCAGGACTGTGCCGCCCTGAAGAAGGAGGGGGCCCCCTCCCCCATCGTCGTCACCTTCTTTGCCGCGGCCATGTTGTGGCTGCTGAACTATGTGGTGCTGGACTACGACCTTCAGTTCGGCGCGGCGGGGATGTTGTTCGACCTGCTGCAGCGCCTGGGCCTTGAGAACCCCCCGCCCCGGAACCTCCTGATGAAGGTCACCTGGTCCCTGGGTTGCCTCACGGTCTACTTCGTCATCCCCGGCCTGTTCACCCGCTTCGTCCTCAAGAAGCCCCTCAGCTATCTGGGCATTTCCCCGGCGGGGTTCTTGAAGCACTTTGGCCTGTATGTGTTGCTGTTCATTCCCGTGGCGGCCTCGGTGGTGGTGGTCTCCTACCGCGCCGAGTTCCAGGCCACCTACCCCTTCTATCACAACCCCGCGTCCATCTGGCACCTGGTGGCCTGGGATCTTTTCTACGCCCTGCAGTTCTTCGGCCTGGAGTTCTTCTTCCGCGGCTTCATGCTGGCGGGCTGGAAGGAACGCATCGGCTGGCGGGCGGTGCTGTTCATGATCATCCCCTACTGCATGATCCATTTCCCCAAGCCATCCCTGGAGGCCCTGGGGGCCATTGTGGCCGGCAGCGTGCTGGGCATTCTGGCGCTACGCACCCGGTCCATCTGGGGGGGCGTGTGCATTCATGTGGCTGTGGCCTGGAGCATGGATGTGGCCTCCCTTTGGCAGCGGGGTTGGTTTCGCTAATCTTGACGGCATCCGCGCCTTACCATATAAATGCCGCGCGCCCGAAGGCGGGCGGTGATTTCCCCAAAAGGAGTTTGGTTCAGAATGACTACCAATCAGAAGAAGCTTGCTGTCATCGCCGTGGGCGGCAACAGCCTCATCACCTCCAAGGACAAGGCCTCCATCGAGGACCAGTACGAGAATGTTGTGGAGACCTGCCGCCACATCGCCGACATCATCGAGATGGGCTTTGAGGTCGTGGTGACCCACGGCAACGGCCCCCAGGTGGGCTACATCCTTGAGCGCTCTGAGGCCGCCAAGAAGAAGGTCCACGAGGTCCCCATGGACACCGCCGGGGCCGACACCCAGGGCGCCATCGGCTACGCCATCCAGCAGGCCCTTCAGAACGAACTGCGCCGCCGGGGCATCAAGAAGGGCGTGGCCACCGTGGTGACCCAGGTGCTGGTCAGCAAGGACGACCCCAGCTTCAAGAAGCCCTCCAAGCCCATCGGGCCCTTCTACAGCGAGGCCGACGCCAAGGACCTGGAGGCCAAGCGCGGCTGGGCCGTGGTGGAAGACTCGGGTCGTGGCTGGCGTCGCGTGGTGCCCTCCCCCATCCCCGTGGAGATCGTGGAACTGGCGGCCGTGCGCAGCCTCATTGACGCCGGCATCGTGACCGTCTCCGTGGGCGGCGGGGGCATCCCCGTGATTCGCGAAGACAACGGCAACCTCAAGGGTGTGGCCGCCGTCATCGACAAGGACCGGGCCTCCTCCATGCTGGCCTCCGTCATCGGCGCCACCCACTTCGTCATCTGCACCGCCGTGGAGAAGGTCTGCCTGAACTTCGGCAAGCCCGACCAGAAGAACCTGGACGACATCAGCATCGCTGACGCCGAGCGCTACATGGGCGAGGGCCACTTCAAGCCGGGCTCCATGCTGCCCAAGGTGGAAGCGGCCGTGCAGTTCCTCAAGAAGGGCGGGCAGCAGGTCATCATCACCTCTCCGGAGATGCTGGGCGACGCTGTGAAGGGCCACGCCGGTACCCGGATTCTCGCCTGAAACTCAGTGGAGCACCCAATTCAATGAAACAGCACACCAAGGTCTCGGCACTCTCGTGTCTGGTCTGCAGGAATCGTCACGACTGGCATCCTGAGCTCTTCGTCTGCCCCGACTGCGGGGGCAACCTCCTGGTGGAGTTCCGCCCCGATGCGCTCCAGGCCAGCGGCGGGAATTGGCGCGACGAGTCCCAGCCCGGGCTGTGGAAGTACGCGCCCCTGCTGCCCCTGGAGACTACCCAGGGACGGACCCCTCTGAGCGTCGGTGGCACCCCCCTGCTGGAGTTCCGCGAGAAGCTGCCCGGCGGCCCCGGGCGTCTTTACTTCAAGGACGACTCCCGCAATCCCAGCGCCAGCTTCAAGGACCGCGCCGGGGCCATCGCCCTGGCCTACGCGGTGGAGATGGACGCCCCCCGCATCGCGGGCGCCAGCACGGGCAACGCGGGCAGTTCCATGGCCTGTCTGGCGGCGAGCATCGGCCGGCGGGCCACGGTCTTCGTTCCCAAGACCGCCCCCAAGGCCAAGGTCGCCCAGTTGCTGCTGTACGGAGCTGCCGTCATTCGGGTGGATGGGGTCTACGACGACGCCTTCGACCTGTGCACCCGCATCTGCAAGGAGAAGGGCTGGTTCAATCGCAACACCGGCGCCAACCCCTACACCCGCGAGGGCAAGAAGACCGTCTCCTTCGAGCTGGTGGACCAGCTTGGCATCAAACAGCCCGATATGGTCTTTGTGTCCGTGGGCGACGGCAACATCTTCTCGGGTGTGTGGAAGGGGTTCCGGGATCTGCTGGACTTCGGCATCATCCAGCGCATGCCCGTCCTGGTGGCGGTGCAAAGCGAGTTGAGCAACGCCATCGCCCTGGCCCACCGCCGCCTCCTGGATGGGGTGCCCTTTGGGGAGGCCCTGCAGCCGGTGAAGGCCACCACCATCGCCGACTCCATCTCCGTGGATCTGCCCCGGGATGGTCATGGGGCTCTGAGGGCCCTGGAGGACTGCGGCGGCTTCTGTATTCAGGTCAGCGATCAGGAGATTCTGGAGGCCGCGTCCTTCCTGGCCTCCCGCACGGGCATCTTCGCGGAACCCGCGGGGGCCTGCGCCACCGCCGGCATCCTCAAGT
>CAZMEC010000146.1:0-8404 GCA_964565265.1 uncultured Myxococcales bacterium | reverse complement strand
CGCGTGACCCGCAACAACTTCTCCGAGAAGGTCAAGCGCCTCAAGCGCGGCGACGAATTGCCCCCCGGCGTCATCAAGATGGTGAAGGTCTATGTGGCCATCAAGCGCCGTCTGTCCGTGGGTGACAAGCTCTCCGGCCGTCACGGCAACAAGGGTGTCATCTCCCGAATCCTGGCCCTTGAGGACATGCCCTATCTGGCCGACGGCACGCCCGTGGACATGGTGCTGAACCCCCTGGGTGTGCCCTCCCGAATGAATGTGGGGCAGATCCTTGAGGTTCACCTGGGCTGGGCGGCCCTGAACCTGGGGCGGCGCATTGAGGCGGCCCTGGAAGCAGCCATGAACCCCGATCGTCTGCGGAAGCTGGCCCTGGAGATCTTCAACAGCCCCGAGGTTCGCCGCAGGGTGGAGAAGATGGACGCCGACGAGATCCGCCAGGTCCTGTGGGATCACTACCGCGGCGTGAAGGTGGCCACCCCCGTGTTTGACGGCGCCACCGAGCCCGAGATCAAGGGCATGCTGGAGCAGGCGGGCGTGGCAGTCCGCGGCCAGGAGGTCCTGTTCGACGGCCGCAGCGGCGAACCCTTCGCCCAGGATGTCACGGTGGGCGTGATGTACATCCTCAAGCTGCACCACCTGGTGGACGAGAAGGTCCACGCCCGCTCCACTGGTCCGTACTCGCTGGTGACCCAGCAGCCCCTCGGCGGCAAGGCCCAGTTCGGTGGCCAGCGCCTCGGCGAAATGGAAGTGTGGGCCATGGAAGCCTACGGCGCCGCGTACACCCTCCAGGAGTTCCTCACCGTGAAGTCCGACGACACGGCGGGCCGCACCAGGATGTACGAGGCCATCGTGAAGGGCGAGAACATGCTGGAGTCCGGCCTTCCCGAGTCCTTCAAGGTGCTGATCAAGGAAGTCCGCTCCCTTGGTCTGGACATGGATCTCATTGAGGAGCAGCAGGACGGCGAACAGCCTCAGCAGGCCTAGTTCCCTGTTTTCGCGAAACGGTTCTACCGGGAGGTTATCCCTTGAGAGATTTTTTCAATTTCTTCGATAAGCCGAAAGATCCCCTTTCCTACAGTGGCGTCCGCATCCGGCTGGCGTCACCGCAGAAGATCCTGGAATGGTCCCACGGCGAGGTGAAGAAACCGGAGACCATCAACTACCGGACCTTCAAGCCCGAGCGCGATGGCCTGTTTTGCGCGCGCATCTTCGGGCCGGTGAAGGACTACGAGTGCAACTGCGGCAAGTACAAGCGCATGAAGCACCGTGGCATCACCTGTGAGAAGTGCGGCGTTGAGGTCATCCAGTCCAAGGTCCGTCGGGAGCGCATGGGACACATCTCCCTGGCCTCCCCCGTGGCCCACATCTGGTTCCTCAAGAGCCTCCCCTCCCGCATCGGCTCGGTGCTGAACCTGGCCCACAAGGACCTGGAGCGGGTGCTGTATTGCATCTCCTACATCGTCCTTGATCCGGGCGATCCCGCCATCGGCCTCAAGAAGTGCCAGACCCTGGACGAGGACGAATACGAGAAGCTTCTGGACGAATACGGCGAGGAGTCCTTCCGCGTCGGCATGGGCGCCGAGGCCATCCGGGAGCTGCTTGAAGAGGTGGATCTGGAGGAGGCCTCCGATCGCCTCCGCGAAGAGCTGCTGAGCACCACCTCCGAAGCCAAGAAGAAGAAGCTGGCCAAGCGCCTGCGCGTGGTCGAGGCCTTCCGGGATTCGGGCAACCGCCCCGAGTGGATGGTCCTCACCCAGCTGCCAGTGCTGCCCCCCGATCTGCGCCCCCTGGTGCCCCTGGACGGCGGCCGCTTCGCCACCTCCGATCTGAACGATCTGTACCGCCGCGTGATCAACCGCAACAACCGGTTGCAGCGCCTCAAGGACCTGAACGCCCCTGAGATCATCATCAAGAATGAGAAGCGCATGTTGCAGGAGGCGGTGGACGCCCTCTTCGACAACGGCCGGCGGGGCAAGGCCATCACCGGGCCCAACAAGCGCCCCTTGAAGTCCCTGGCGGACATGATCAAGGGCAAGCAGGGCCGCTTCCGTCAGAACCTGCTGGGCAAGCGCGTGGACTACTCGGGCCGTTCGGTCATCGTGGTGGGTCCCGAGCTCAAGCTGCACCAGTGCGGTCTGCCCAAGACCATGGCCCTGGAGCTGTTCAAGCCCTTCATCTACGCCCAGCTTGAAGAGCGGGGCTATGCCAACACCATCAAGGCCGCCAAGAAGAAGGTCGAGAATCAGGAACCCGAGGTGTGGGACATCCTGGAGAGCGTGACCCGGGAGCACCCCGTCATGCTGAACCGCGCCCCCACCCTGCACCGCCTCGGCATCCAGGCCTTCGAGCCGGTCCTCATCGAGGGCAAGGCCATCCAGCTTCACCCGCTGGTCTGCGTGGCCTACAACGCCGACTTCGACGGTGACCAGATGGCCGTGCATGTGCCCCTGTCCCTGGACGCGCAGATGGAAACCCGCGCCCTGGTCATGAGCACCAACAACATCCTGAGCCCCGCCAACGGCGGCCCCATGATCATTCCTACGCAGGACATGGTCTTGGGTCTGTACTACCTGACCCGGGAGCGCCCCTTCGCCCAGGGCGAGGGCAAGCGCTTCGCCTCCCGCGACGAGGTCCGCATGGCCTACGACGCCGGCGAGCTGCACCTCCACGCGCGCATCAAGGTGCGCTTCGGGGGCAAGCTGGTGGACACCACCACGGGCCGCATCCTCCTGTCCGAGTTGATGCCCGACGCCCTGCACTTCCATGAATACAACAAGGTCATGGACAAGAAGTCCCTGGGCAACATGATCGATGTGGTGTACCGCCGCTGCGGCGCCAAGGAGACCGTGCTGCTGGCGGACAACCTGCGGACCTGGGGCTACAAGCACGCCACCCTGGCGGGCATCTCCGTCTGCATCGATGACATGGTCATTCCCGAGGTCAAGCACACCATCGTGGCGGCGGCCCAGAGGGAAGTCGAGGATGTGACCGAGCAGTACATCGAGGGTCTCATCACCGACGGCGAGCGCTACAACAAGGTCGTCGACATCTGGTCCAAGACCACCGATGTGGTGTCCAAGGAGATGATGGCCAAGATCGCCGAGGAGACCGTCACCACCGAGGACGGCAAAGAGGCCAAGATGCAGAGCTTCAACAGCATCTACATCATGGCGGACTCCGGCGCCCGAGGTTCCCAGGCCCAGATGCGGCAGCTCTCCGGTATGCGAGGCCTGATGGCCAAGCCCTCCGGCGAAATCCTTGAGACGCCCATTACGGCCAACTTCCGGGAAGGCCTCAATGTGCTTCAGTACTTCATCTCGACCCACGGCGCCCGCAAGGGTCTGGCCGACACCGCCTTGAAGACGGCCTCCTCCGGTTACCTCACCCGCCGTCTGGTGGATGTGGCCAACGATCTGGTCATCAAGGACTGGGACTGCGGCACCCTGGAGGGCATCGAGGTCGAGCCCCTCACCGAAGGCGGCGAGGTGGTCCAGCCCCTCAAGGATCGAATCCTGGGCAGGGTTGCCCTGGACGATGTCGTAGAGCGCTACACCGGGGAGATCCTGGTCCGCGCCAACCACGAGATCGACGAGGCCGCCTCCGATCGCATCGAGAAGGCCGGCATCACCCGCGTGGGCATCCGCTCCGTGCTGACCTGCCGGACCCGCAGTGGCTGCTGTGCCCTGTGCTACGGCCGGGATCTGGCCCGGGGTCGCCTGGTGAACATCGGTGAGGCGGTGGGCGTCATCGCTGCCCAGTCCATCGGTGAGCCCGGCACCCAGCTCACCATGAGAACCTTCCACATCGGTGGTACGGCTGCAGGCAAGGCCGAGCAGAGCTCCCTCTTCTCCAATGTGGGCGGCACCGTCCGCTACCACGAGATCAAGAGCGTGGAGATCAAGGCTGGCGCCGGCAAGGGCGAGCAGCAGGGCGAGCATTTCGTGGCCATGAACCGCAACGGCGAGCTGCGCATCTTCGACGATGAGGGCCGCGAGCGGGAGCGCTTCAATGTCATCTACGGCGCCAAGATCCTCGTCAGGGACGGCGGCAAGGTGGAGCCCCGGGGCCAGTTGGCCGAGTGGGATCCCTGGTCCATCCCGTTCCTCGCTGAGGTCTCCGGTGTGGTGAAGTTCGGCGACATCATCGAGGGCGTCACCATGGTGGAGCAGCTCGACGAAGTGACGGGTCTGTCCCGAAAGGTCGTCATCGAGCCCAGCGATCCCACCGCTCGCCCCCGAATCTCCATCAAGGACCCTGCGGACGGCCGCACCACGATGAAGATCCACGATCTGTCCACGCCGGCCCGTTACCTGCTGCCCGTGGGCGCCAACATCTCCGTGACCGAGGGTCAGATGGTGGAGGCCGGTGAAGAGCTGGCCAAGATCCCCCGTGAGACCACCAAGACCAAGGACATCACCGGCGGTCTCCCCCGCGTGGCCGAGCTCTTCGAAGCCCGGCGCCCGAAGGAGTACGCCATCATCAGTGAGATCGACGGCCGAGTCTCCTTTGGCAAGTCCACCGCCAAGGGCAAGCGGAAGATCATCGTCTCCCCGGACTTCGGCAAGCGGGTCGAGTACCTCATCCCCAAGGGCAAGCACGCCACGGTGCACGAAGGCGATCGCGTGCGGGCCGGCGAACCCCTCATGGATGGGCCCTCCAACCCCCACGACATCCTCCGGGTGCTGGGCGAGCGCGATCTGGCCCAGTACCTGGTGAACGAGGTCCAGCAGGTGTACCGCCTCCAGGGCGTGCGCATCCACGACAAGCACATTGAGTGCATCGTGCGGCAGATGCTGCGCTGGGTCCGCATCGTCGATCCCGGGGAGACCATCTTCCTGGCCGACGAGCAGGTGGACAAGTGGCGTTTCGAGGAAGAGAACGAGCGGGCCATGCGGGCCAAGGGCCGCCCTGCAACGGGCGAACCCATCCTGCTTGGTATCACCAAGGCCTCCCTCTCCACGGACTCCTTCATTTCGGCCTCTTCGTTCCAGGAGACCACCCGCGTGCTGACCGAGGCGTCCATCGCCGGCAAGGTCGACACCTTGGTGGGCCTCAAAGAGAATGTGATCATGGGTCGGCTGATCCCGGCAGGCACGGGCTTCCCCGCCTACCGCCAGCTCAAGGCGCAGATCAACGAGGATGCTTCTGGCTCGGGACTGGAGTGAAGCTTTTGACGGGGAAACCCGAAAGTTTCGCTTGACAACAAAGGAGCGGCCCCTATACTGCCGCCCTTGCGTAAAGGTGTTCTGCCCTTGGCGGGTAGACACTTCGAAAAGAGGATGAACGGATGCCAACAATCAACCAGCTGATTCGGAAAGGTCGCACGAAGCCCGTCGACAAGACCAAGGCTCCCGCGCTTCAAAGCTGCCCCCAGCGCCGCGGCGTTTGCGTCCGCGTGTACACCACGACCCCCAAGAAGCCCAACTCGGCACTCCGCAAGGTTGCCAGGGTGCGGCTCACCAACGGGATCGAGGTCACCACCTACATTCCTGGCGAAGGTCACAACCTCCAGGAACACAGTATGGTGCTCATCCGCGGCGGTCGTGTGAAGGACCTCCCCGGCGTTCGTTACCATGTGGTTCGCGGCACCCTGGACAGTCAGGGCGTGGCCAATCGTAAGCGTAGCCGCAGCAAGTACGGCACCAAGAAGGGCAAGTAGGCCCCCGGCTTCGAGGAGTGATTCGATATGCCAAGGCGTAAGGATGTACAGAAGAGGAAGCTGAACCCGGACCCCAAGTTCGGGGATGTGGTGGCCGCTCGTTTCATCAATCAGTTGATGCAGCGTGGCAAGAAGACCATTGCTGAGAGAGTCTTCTACGGGGCCATGGATCGCATTGCGTCCATGACCCACCAGGAGCCCCTCAAGGTCTTCAAGCAGGCCCTTGATAACGCTCGCCCCCGGCTGGAAGTGAAATCCCGCCGCGTGGGTGGCGCCACCTACCAGGTGCCCATCGAGGTACCCCAGGAGCGCGCCTTCTCCCTGGCCATGCGCTGGGTCATCTCCTTCTCCCGCAACCGCGGCGAGAAGAGCATGGTGGAGAAGCTGGCCAACGAGGTGGTGGATTGCTTCGGCAACAAGGGCAACACCATCAAGAAGAGAGACGATACCCACCGCATGGCCGAAGCCAACAAGGCCTTCGCCCACTATCGGTGGTGATCCGCGGGCCCGTCCCTTCGGGGAAGGTGGCCCTTTGAAAATCCGGAACTGGGGTTGATGTCACCTTTCGAGGTGACGAAGGCTTTGTCCTTTATGACCCTGTCGCGTATTCGAGTGAATCGCGAGAAGTTCGTTCTTCCAGGAGAGGGAAGATGGAGAAGATCAGAATCAATTTGAAGGCGTACGACTACAAGGTGTTGGACCAGTCGGTTGCCGAGATCGTTGACATTGCGGGCCGCACTGGCGCGCGTGTTGCCGGCCCCGTACCACTGCCAACCAGGATAAACAAGTTCACGGTTCTGCGCTCTCCGCACGTGGACAAGAAGTCTCGCGAGCAATTCGAGATTCGGACCCACAAGCGGCTGATCGAGATCATCGATCCCAGCCCCGCCACCCTGGAAGCCCTCATGCGGCTTGACCTTTCTGCGGGTGTCGATGTGGCCATCGATGTCGCCAAGCGTGGCTGAGTGAGGAGGGACTAAAAATGCCGACCGTTGATGTTATGAACACCGCAGGCAAGAAGGTTGGGGAGATGACTCTCTCCGACGCGGTCTTCGGCGCAACAGTGAACGAGAACCTCTTCTTTGAGACGGTTCGCTGGCAGCTTGCCAAAGCGCGACAGGGAAATGCCGCTACCAAGGGTAGAAGCTACATCAGTGGAAGCACCCGGAAGCTGTACCGCCAGAAGGGTACCGGCCGGGCTCGCCGCGGCGACATCAAGTCGCCCACCCTTCGGGGCGGCGGCACGCTGTTTGGGCCCACTCCTCGCGACTACGGCTACGCTCTGCCCAAGAAGGTCCGCAAGGCTGCCCTGCGCAGCGCCCTCTCCAAGCGCCTGGCGGAAAGCCACCTGATCGTGCTGGAGGGCTTCGACCTTGCCAAGGCGAAGACCAAGGAAGCCGTGGCTGTGTTGGGCAGGCTTGGCCTGGCCAATGTTCTCATTATTGATAGTGAGAACCACACCCTGGACCTCTCCACCAGAAACATTCACAAAGTGAAGTACCTGCCCCCCGAGGGGCTCAATGTGGCGGACATCCTCCGCTATGAGAGCGTGCTTCTGACCAAGAAGGCGGTTGAGGCCGTGGAAGGGAGGCTCCAGTGAAGGAGATGTACCGAACCATAGTCAGGCCGGTTCTCTCTGAGAAGGCCGACCTGCAGCGGGACAACGACGCGAAGTACACCTTCGAAGTCGCCATGGATGCCAACAAGTTGGAGATCCGTCAGGCGGTGGAGAAGATTTTCAATGTGAAGGTTGACAAGGTGAACACCGAGGTGGTCCGCGGTAAGGAGCGCCGGGTGGGTCGGTTCGTTGGTAACCGTCCCAACTGGAAGCGTGCCTGTGTGACCCTGAAGGATGGATTCACCATCGATCTCTTCGGGACGGTCTGAGGGGAGGTAAGCTAGAAATGGCCTTGAAGAAATACAATCCCACTTCTCCGGCCCGGCGGTTCATGACCGTCGTCGATAACACTGAGTTGTCGAAGGTCGATGCAGAGAAGAGTCTGCTCAAGAAGCTCAAGAAGGCCGGTGGCCGTAATAACTACGGCCGGGTCACCGCTCGCAATCATGGCGGCGGGGCCAAGCAGAAGTACCGGATCATTGACTTCAAGCGGGACAAGACTGGCGTGCCGGCCAAGGTCGTTACCATTGAGTACGACCCCAACCGCTCGGCCCGAATCGCCCTGCTGAACTACGCCGACGGTGAGAAGCGCTACATCCTGGCCCCCGTGGGGCTGCAGATTGGCGACTCCATCCTCAGCAGCAGCCGCGCTGAGATTCGCCCCGGGAACACGATGTGCCTCAAGGACATCCCCCAGGGCACCCTGGTCCACAATCTGGAACTGAAGCAGGGCAAGGGCGGCCAGATGGTTCGCTCCGCCGGCACCTCCGCCCAGATCATGGCCAAGGAAGGCAAGTATGTGACGGTTCGGCTTCCCTCCGGGGAACTTCGCAAGGTCTTCGCGGAGTGCCGGGCCACCGTGGGCCAGGTGGGCAATGTGGAGCACACCTCCCAGAGCATCGGCAAGGCCGGTCGCAGCCGTTGGCTGGGCCGTCGGCCTCATGTCCGTGGCGTTGCCATGAACCCCATCGACCACCCCATGGGTGGTGGTGAAGGCAAGAGCTCGGGCGGGCGTCATCCGTGTACTCCGTGGGGTAAGCCCACCAAGGGTCACAAGACCAGGAATAAGCGTAAGCCGTCCAGCCGGTTCATCGTCGCGAGGCGGGGCAAGTAAGGAAAAAGGAGGC
>CAZMEC010000145.1:0-8648 GCA_964565265.1 uncultured Myxococcales bacterium | reverse complement strand
GCCAGGTCCACGATCTTGCCGAACTTGGCGTCCAGCACGAAGTTGCCGACATTGATCTCGGTCTTGCTCTCGAACTGGTACGCGGCCAGGGGCAGAGAGGCGGTGACCGCCACGGCGTCGAAGTTCAGGGTCAGGTAGGGCTCAAGGATGAACGTCATGGGGTCGTCCTGGGCCAGTTCCTTGGCGACGGCCACGGCGTCCTCACGCTGGTCCGCGGGGACAGCCTTGACGAAGTCCACCACGGCGGTCTGGTCGGCACCGGTGATGCCGGCGGCGTTCAGGTTGGCCACCAGGGCCCCATCGGGGTCGGAGAGGCTGGCATTGATGGTCTCCCACTCGGCGTCGGAGAGTTCGCCCAGGGCATCCAGGGCTATCTCGGTGTTGGCCTTGGCGGTGGCTTTGCAGAGGGCCGGATCCACGGCCCCGTCGCACTGGGCGTCCACGGCCTTGCCGAGGAGGCTGTCCCGCTGGGTGGCCATGGCGGCGGCCAGGGGGGAGACCTGGACATCCAGGCCAAGGGCAAAGAACTGGGACTTGGTGGGCTGCTTCATGGACCGGCCGATGAGCAACTCGCTACCCTCGAAGGGGCCAGCCACTGCGGCGGTGGACAGCAGCATCAAAAAGGCGACAAGACTGAAAGCTAAACGCTTCATGGTGATTCTCCCGTTGATACCAATGATGCAGTGATGGTAGTCCCCCGGGCCCCCCTTTTCAATGCCATTTTTGGCGAAACGGCGTCGTCTTCATTGATTGGGTGGCCCGATGGTGGGACACTGGCGAAGGTCTTTTTTCGTGTCACGCCTTCGGAGGCCCCATGAACCCTTCCCGGATGCTCCTGCTGTTCTTGCTGTTGGTGCTGGTGCCTCTGCTGCCCTGGGCCTGTGGTTCGAATACCACGCCGACGCCCTTTCTGGCCGGGGATGTGGGACCCCTGCAGGATGCTGACCGGGACGCTGGGGAGACCAGGGACGGGGCGGACCTGGCCCTGGTGGACCTCAAACCCACCGATCATGCTGCTGGGGATCAGGCGGCCGATACGGCCGAAGTGACGCTCCGGGACAACCTGACTGACTTGGCTGAGATCCCTGGGGACGCGGGCCTGGACGCAGGGGCTGATGGCGAGGCCGAGGCTCTTCAGGGCGAAGACACGGTCCCCGAAGTGGTGCAGCCCTGCGGCGGCGCCTGCTCTCCCTATGAACTGTGCTCGGAAGCTGACGACACCTGCCTGCCCAATCCCCTGTGCTCCCTGGACTTCTGCACCGGTACCCCCGGGGGCGCGGGGCGGCTGGAACTGGACGGCAAGGTGGTCTATGTGGATCTGCTGGAGTGGCCGGGTGTGCAGGGGCAGGTTCCCCTGGCCCCGGTGGTCTTCGCGGACGCCCAGGCCCTGTGCCGCACGGCGGGCCGCCGCCTCTGCGCCGAGGCCGAGCTTGTGGCCGCCTGCGGCAACCCCGGCAAGTTCCCCTACGGCGACACCTATCAGGGCAGCGCCTGCAACACGGAGCTTCCCTTCAAGCTGGCCGGCGCCGGCACCTTCGAGGCTTGTCAGGGGCCGGCCCTGGCCGCCATGGATCTGGTGGGCAACGCCATTGAGTGGACCGCCGAGGGCACCCTCTTTGGGGGCTCTTGCTTTGATGGCACCCAGGGGCGCTGCCTGGGCCGGCCCGTCCCGGAGGAGGGCTACGCCCACCCGGAGGTCATCGGCCTGCGCTGCTGCACTGCCCCCGCCGACGATCTGGACGAAGACGGCGCCCCCGCCTCCCTGGACTGCGACGAGGCCAACCCCGGCATCTTCGTTGGGGCCCCCGAACTGTGCGACGGCGAGGACAACGACTGCAACGGCGTGGTGGATGACGCTCCCGATGGGGATGGCGACACCTACGGCGCCTGCGAGGACTGCAACGATGGGGACCTGGCCATCCATCCCGGCGCCGACGATCAGGTGGGAGACGGCGTGGACCTGGACTGCGATGGCTTCGATGGCGTGGACGGGGACGGGGATGGCCACGCCTCCCTGGCCTCCGGCGGCGGCGACTGCGACGATCAGGCGCCCCTGGTTCACCCCGGCGTGCCCGACCCCTGCGACGGTGTGGACAACGACTGCGACGGTACCCCCGACGCCCCCGCCATCCCCGGCGCCTGTGACGACGGCCTGATTTGCACCGACGACCAATGCGACTCGGAGCTGGGCGCCTGCGTTCATCTGGTCTCCCAATGCGCCGACGAGGACCCCTGCACGGACGACGAATGCACCGAGCCGGGCGGCTGCGCCCACAGCCCCAACGCCGCCCCCTGCGCCGACGGCGACCCCTGCACCCTGGGGGACCACTGCGAGGGAGGGGCCTGCTCGCCCGGGCTTGACCAACTGGAGTGTGACGACCAGAACACCTGCACGGCCGACTCCTGCGTGCCAACGGTGGGTTGCAGCAACGCGCCCATTGATGTCCCCTGCGAGGATGGCGACCCCTGCACCCTGGGGGACCTGTGCGTGGAGGGCGAGTGCCTCAAGGGGGCCGGCGCCCTGGCCTGCGACGACGGCAACCCCTGCACCGGCGACAACTGCGTGCCCAAGGTGGGCTGCCAGCACCCGGCCAAGGCTGGCCCCTGTAACGACCAGGACCCCTGCACCAGCGGCGAGCACTGCGTCGATGGGGTCTGTGGCGGCGGCGAGATGATGTGCCTGTGCGCCAAGGACTCGGACTGTCTGGTTCATGATGATGGCAAGAAGTGCAACGGCATCCTCCGCTGCCTCGGGCCGGCGCCCCTGCATTGCGTCTTTGACCCAGCCTCTGTGGTGGTCTGCCCCGACTCTCCCAACCCCGGATGCTCCGAGTACTACTGCAACGAGGCGGACGGTGAATGCCGCTTCCGCCTGATCAACAGCAACGGTCCCTGTGACGACGGCCAGGGCTGCACCCTGGACGACAAGTGCGTCAGCGGCGCCTGCACCGGGGCAAGCTGCGCCAGCAAGGGCCTGGAGTGCTGGCAGGGCGCCTGTGTGGCCTGTGCCCCCAAATGCGACGGCCGGGTCTGTGGCAGTGACGGTTGCGGGGGCCAATGCGGCACCTGTCCCGGGGGCGCTCTGTGCACCGCTGCGGGCCAATGCTGTGTGCCCAACTGCAACGGGCAGCAGTGCGGCGGCGATGGCTGTGGAGGCTCCTGCGGGGCCTGCAATCCTGGCCTGTCCTGCGTGGCGGGTGAGTGCCGGGGCTGCGGGGACCTGAAGTGCCGGGACGGCGAGACCCAGTGTACCTGCATGGGCGACTGCGGCAATCCCTGCGCGGGCAAACAATGTGGCCTGAACCAATGCAACTGGAGCTGCGGCAACTGCCCCGGCAACCAGGATGCCTGCATCAACAACTGGTGCTACTGCCAGCCCTGGTGCGGGGGCAAGCAGTGCGGCGCGGATGGCTGCGGCGGCGCCTGTGGCTACTGTCAAAACGGCTGGAGCTGCGTCTCGGGCCAGTGCCAGGGCTGTGGGGACGGCGTGTGCAACAACAACGAGACCCGCTGCACCTGCCCCGGGGACTGCGGCCAGCCCTGCCAGGGCAAGACCTGCGGCGCCGACCCCTACGGCTGCGGCCAATCCTGCGGCTCCTGTGCTGCGGGGCTGGCCTGCGTGAGCGGGACCTCCTGCGTGGGTTGCGGGGACGGGAGTTGCAACAACGGCGAGACCAAGTGTACCTGCCCCGGGGACTGCGGCCTGGCCTGTCAGGGCCGGACCTGCGGGGCCGATCCCTTCGGCTGCAACCAGAACTGCGGGACCTGCGCCGGGGGCTTGACCTGCGTGGGCGGGACCTCCTGCGTGGGCTGCGGGGACGGGGCCTGCAACAACGGCGAGACCAAGTGCACCTGCAAGGCCGACTGCGGGGATCCCTGCGCCGGCAAGGAGTGCGGCGACAACGGCTGCGGGGGAAGCTGCGGGTCCTGTTCGGGGATCCTGAACTACTGCAAGGGCAACGGAAACTGTCTGTACTGAGGTGGGGGAAGGGCGGGGGCGGCGGGGCCGGCTCAGGAGCCCTTGTGCAGCAGGACCGTCTGCAGGGTCTTGAGGATCACCAGCAGGTAAAGCAGCAGGCTCATCTCCTGGATGTAGAACAGCTCGTATTCCAACTTCACCTTGGCATCCTCCACGGAGGCGCCGTAGCCGAAGTTCACCTGGGCCCAGCCGGTGACACCGGGGCGGACCGCGAAGCGCAGATTGTAGAAGGGGATCTCTTTCTCGAGCTGTTCAATGAAGTGTTCGCGCTCGGGGCGGGGGCCCACCAGGCTCATGTCGCCTCGGAGCACATTCCAAAGCTGGGGCAGTTCGTCCAGGCGGGTGCGGCGCAGGAAGCGTCCCCAGGCGGTGACCCGGGGGTCATTCTCCTGGGACCACTGGGGACCGCTGTACTTCTCGGCGTCCTTGATCATGGTGCGGAACTTGTACAGCTTGAAGGGCCGCCGGTTGAGGCCCGAGCGTTCCTGGGCGAACATGATGGGCCGCCCACCGGCCACCAGGGAGACCAGCGCGGTCAGGAGAATCACGGGGCCCACCAGCAGGAGGCCCAGGGAGGCCACGGCGATGTCGATGATGCGGAAGAGGTTGCGAAGGACGGCATTGCGGTTCAGCACAAAGCCCGGGCCAAAGAGGAAGAACGAGGTGTCCACATTGGCCACGGGGACCCGCCCCAGGAGGCGCTTGAAGGCCTCCGCCATGCTTTCGACCTGGAGGCCACCGACGCGCTCGTCCAGGAGGCCCGAGATGAACTGATCGTCCCAGCCATGGGAGCCGGTGATGATGACGCGGTTCACATTCAGGGCCTTGACCTGATCATGTAGTTCCCCGAGCCTGGGGGCATGGACGGGGATGTCGAAGTAGGACATCCCGTCCTTCTCGGGGCGCATGTCCAGGAAGGCCACAACCTGGACCCGGCCCTTGCAGCCTTCCAGAAGAGTCTGGGCCAGGTAGCGGCCGCTCTTGCCGGCGCCGATGATGACCAGGCGCTCGCCCTGGTCGGTGCGGGCCACCACTTGGGAGAGGGCAAGGCGCAGGGCCACCGTCCCCAGCAGGACCATGCCCGACTGGAGGACCAACAGGCCTCGGCCGAAGGCCCAGTTGGGGAAGAGGAAGTAGAGGATGGCCAGCAGCAGCCCGGCGCCCACCGCTGCCACCGCGGGGCGCAGAAGGTTCCGGGGGCGGCTCCAGTCGTCGGAGAGGTTGTAGCACTCCAGGACATAGAGGCCCGCCCAGTGGGCCAGCAGGGCGAAGGTCGAGGCGCCCGTTCTAGCGGAGAGCTGGAGCGCCAGGTTTTCGGGGGTGACACTTTGGTTGAGGCGCAGCAGGTGGGCCAAGGACATGGACAAAAGAATCAACAGGCCATCCAGGGCAAGCAACAGAAGCTGCTTTCGGTCCACAGAGATTCCGAAAACGGTCATGACCAACACCTCCGACAGGCCCAAGAGAGTAACCCGTCAGGGCGCCTTTGAAAAGCCCGGATTTAGGGCTGGGGGACCGGGACCGCCGGCGCGTCCTTGAGGAAGATGCTGAAGGTCGAGCCCACGCCCTTTTCGGAGACCAGCTCAATGCGGCCTTCGTACATGGCCGCCAGCTTCTTGACGATGGACAGCCCCAGGCCGCTGCCCATGATGTCCCGGGTCTGCTCGTTCTTGATGCGGACGAACTCGCCAAAGAGGCGGGCCTGCTCCTCCGGGGTGAGGCCAATGCCCGTGTCCTGTACCTCAATGCGAACCAGCCCGTCCACTCGGGCCACGCGCACAAAGACGCTGCCCTCGGGGCGGTTGTACTTCACGGCGTTGGACACGAAGTTGTTGAAGATGATCTCCAACTCGCCGTGGTCGGCATTCATGGTCAGGTCCGCGGGGCAGTCCAGGTTCAGGGTGATGCCCTTGGCCTTGGCGTCCGGCCCCATGGTCTCCAGGGCCATCCCCGCCACCTCGGCAAGGTTCACCACGCCCAACTCCCGGCGCTTGCTGCCCGACTCGATGCGGGTGAGGTCCAGCAGGTCCATGACCATCTTGCGCATGCCCTGGAGCCTGGTGAGGCTTCGGGACACCACCTTGTCATAGGCATGGAGTTCGGTGCCCAGGGCCTGATCCCGCAGCATGTACAGGTAGCCCTCCACGGCCGCCAGGGGGGCCTTCAGCTCGTGGGCCAGCACGGAGATGAACTGGAACCGGACGCGCTGTTTCTCTTCGGCCAGGCGCTTGGTCTCGCGCTGCAGCAGCAGGTGCTTGGCGGTCTTCTTCACCACGGCCTTGAGCTCGCTGGGGGTGAAGGGCTTGGCCAGGAAGTCGTGGGCCCCATGCTTGGTGGCGCTGATGGCCGTCTCGATGGTGGCGTAGGCCGTGAGCATCACGGTCAGCATGTCCGGCTGCTTGGGCTCGAGCTGCTTGAGCACCTCGATTCCTGAAATCCCCGGCAGCTTGTAGTCCAGCAGCAGAATGTCGGGCTTGAAGGACTCCACCAGGGCCAGGCCCTCCTCGCCGCTCTCTCCGGTGGCCACCTTGAAGACCACCTCGCCTTCCACCAGTGGGATGGTGATGGCCAGGCCCTCCAGGGACCGCGCCACGGCCGTCCTCATGCCCGGTTCATCGTCGACAATCAATATACGAAGCTCTGTCATGGCCGCCTCCATCAACCGAGGAGCCGGTCGAGTTCTTTCTTCAGCTGTTCGAAACGCAGGGGCTTGGTCAGCACCGCGTCGGCCTTGACCCAGCGGTGCTGGGGGTCCCCCACGGTGTCGAACTGGAGGCCCGTCTCCGCAGCCACGGCGGTGGCCATGATCACGGGCACGGTGGCGTCCTTGGCCTTGATGTGGTGGGCCAGGATGAAGCCATCATCGAAGTCATCCATCATCAGGTCCAGGATGGCGGCGTCGGGGCGGAAGGTCTTGAGCAGCTCCTCGGCCTCCTTGCGGGAGCCGGCCTTGACCACATTACAGCCACAGGCCTCGAGGGAAAGCTCGAGTTGGGTAAGAAAGTCGGGGTCGTCGTCAACAATCAGGATGGTGCGTTTTTCCAGGGACATCTGACACCTCATTGGGAGACGGACAGCGGCAAAGTCACCGTGAAGACCGAGCCCGTGGGGCCCTTGCCGCGATCCGCGTTGGATTTTACCGATATGTTGCCACGGTGCATCTTAATAATTCCGTAGGAAACCGAGAGGCCAAGCCCCGTGCCCTTGCCCGGCTGCTTGGTCGTGAAGAAGGGCTCGAAGATCTTCTTGAGGTTGCCCTCGGGGATCCCCGTGCCCGTGTCCTCAACCTCAATACTGACCGAGTCCTCGTCCCCGTGGGTGCGCAGGGTCAGGGTGCCGCCCTCGGGCATGGCCGCGTAGGCGTTGGAGATGAGGTTGGTGATGACCTGAATGATCTGCTCCTTGTCCAGTTCGCAGGCCACATCCCCGTTGAGATGCACCTCCTTGACCTCGATGTTGTCGGGCTTGGGGACGGCCTTGAGGGAGGCCTCGAAGAGCTCGCTGGTCAAGACGGGCTGGCGCACGACCTTGTTCTGGCGGGCGAAGTTCAGCAGCCCGGAAACGATGTTCTTGCAGCGGTCTGCCTGCTCGGCGATGGTGCGCAGGTCTTCCGACATCTGGGGCTTGTTCTGGGTGTCCTCCAGCAACAGGTGGGCGTACATCAGGACCACGCCCAGGGGATTGTTCACCTCGTGGGCAATGCCCGCCGCAAGCTGACCCATGGAGGCCAGGCGCTCGGAGTGCATGAGGGCCTCCTGGGTGCTGGCCAACTTCTCGTGGGAGTCCGCAAGCTGGCTGACGGTCTTTCGCAGCTCGTCAATCATGTAGGGCAGGCACATTTCGTTGTCGGCCAGGCCCTTCAGGACCGCCACGGCGTGCTCTCGGCAGGTCTCGTAGCCGCAGGCGCCGCAGTTCAGCTCGTCCCGGGAGGAGCGCTTGCCCATGCGCTTGAGGAACTCCCGGATACGCTCCTCGCCGGCCACGGGGATGCGCTGGTCGTCCGCCGAGAAGCCCCGGCTGAGGTCCAGCTCGCGGTAGGTGGCCATGGCCTTCTCCCACTCAATGCGGGAGCGCTTGCGCTGCATCTGCCGCACCACCTGGGATACCCGCGAGCGGCGCCGGAACTGGGGGGCCTTGGTGGTCATGCCGGATCCCATGATGCAGCCGTCGCAGCACAGCACCTCCAGCAGGCGGGCATCCAGGTCCCCGGAGGCGAACTCCTTCAAGGCCTCCTGGAAGGAATGGCGCCCTCCAGCGGCCACCACATCACCGTTCACCAGATCTTCCTTGATATCCGCCGCCTGGAGCATCCCCCGGGACAACGGGAACAGAGCCCCCAGGCCCCCGTGAGGAGGATCAAAGTCGCTCTCCTCCGTGCCCGCGACCTCAATCTCCTTGGCCTTCAACATGGAGCGCAGCTCGGCGAAGGTCAGCACCGCGTCCACATCCGGCGGCAGGTTCTTGGACAGGGCCTCGCTCTTCTTGGCGATGCAGGGCCCGATGAAGACCACATTTACATCGTTTTCGTGGATGCGGCGCACCACCCTGGCCATGGCCACCATGGGGGAGACCAGGGGGGAGAGGGCGTCCAGGGCCTCCGGGTGGTACTTCTCTACGAAGGCCACGATGGCGGGGCAGGTGGTGCCGATGAAGCGCTTGCCGGGGTTGT
>CAZMEC010000144.1:6216-8652 GCA_964565265.1 uncultured Myxococcales bacterium | reverse complement strand
GGGCTGCAGCGGGACGGGCTGGTGATTGGCTTTGGGGGTGGCGTGGTCTGCGATCTGGCGGGCCTTTGCGCGGCCCTCTACATGCGGGGCGTGGGGCTGCTGCAGGTGCCCACCACCCTGCTGGCCATGGTGGACGCTGCCCACGGCGGGAAGGCGGCGGTGGATTTTGCCGGCCACAAGAACCTGTTGGGCCAGTTCTGGTTCCCCGGGGCGGTGCTGGTGGACCCGGCGTTCCTGACCACGCTGCCTCGGCGGGAGCTGCGCTCGGGCCTGGGGGAGGTGTGCAAGGCCGCGGTCCTCGGGGATGCGGATCTGTGGGCCCTGCTGGAGACCCAGGGCGAGTCGCTGCTGGAGGACCCGGCGCTGCTGGAGCAGGTCATCCGGGGGGCCCTCCGGGTGAAGCTGGGGGTGGTCGCCTCGGACCCCCTGGAGACCGGAAGACGGGCCCTGCTGAACTTCGGGCACACCATCGGGCATGCGCTGGAGGCGGCGACGCTGGCCTTTGGCGAGGAGGGCCTGACCCACGGCGAGGCGGTGGGGATTGGCATGGTGCTGGAGGCCAAGCTTGCGGCCCACCGGGGGCTGTGCGACGAGGAACTGCCCCGGCGGCTGGCGGCGACCTTGAAGGCCCTGGGGCTCCCCGCGACCCCTCCCAAACTGGACCCGGAAGCGGTGCTGGCCCACCTGTTCCTGGACAAGAAGAACGCCGGCGGGCGCCTGCGGATGGTGCTGCCCCGCGCAGCAGGGGACCTGCTGACGGGCGTGGAGGTGGGCCAGGAGGAAGTGGAGGCGGTGCTGTAGGGGGGCCTTGAACAAGCGGGCTGAAAGTCCCTTGGGCCAAGCCCCCATCCGGCGCTGCGCGCCGTCTTCCCCCTTGGGGGGAAAATATGGACATCATGGACGCCATGGACGCCATGGACGGCGCGCCCCCCTCGCGCGGGGACATGGACAGGATGGACATCATGGACACGATGGACCGGGAAGTGCGCGCGAAGGGGGGCGCGCCAATGGACAAAATGGACAGGCTGGGACGGGCCTTTAGCGGGCCAGGGGGCCGGCTTGGGTTTCGGCGGCTTCTAGGATGGTGCCCTGCTGGATGACCTCGGCCAGGGTCTGGATGTCGGGGCCCACGGGGCGGTCGTCGTTGAAGGTGGCCAGGATCTGGCGGACGGCGGCGTGGGCGGCGGCCACTCCGCGACCGAAGCGGTGCTTGCGGAAGTCCAGGGCCTGGGTGGCGGCCATGAACTCCACGGCCAGGATCTGCTCGGCGTTTTCGAGGATTTGCATGGCCTTCTGGGAGGAGTTCATGCCCATGGAGAGGAAGGCCTCCTGGTCCGCCGCGGCGGGGATGGACTGGATGTAGGCGGGGGTGGACAGGATGCGCTGCTCGGCGATGAGCATGTCGGCGGTGTACTGGGGGATCATGAGGCCCGAGTAGAGGCCCGGCTTGGAGGCCAGGAAGGCGGGCAGGCCGTTGGACAGGGCGGGGTGCAGCATGCGGTTGAGGCGCCGCTCGGAGAGCACGCAGGCCATGGCCACGGCGGAGCCGGCGTTGTCCACCGGGACGGACACGGGGGTGCCCTGGAAGTTGGCGCCGGACAGCACCTGGTCCTGGTCCGCCAGGAAGATGGGGTTGTCGCCCAGGCCGTTCAGTTCAATCTCCACCTGCTGGCGGGTCCAACGAAGCTGGTCCCGCAGGGTGCCCAGGATCTGGGGCGTGGAGCGCATGGAGTAGGCGTCCTGGAGGCGCACGGGGATGGTGCCGTCCTCAAGCTCCGAGCCCTTGAGCAGGCGCCGCAGGTTGGCGGCGGACAGGCAGGAGCCAGCAAAGCCGCGCAGCTCGTGGATGCGGGCGTCGTAGGGGCCCAGGTTGGCGTGGAGGGCCTCCAGGCTCATGGAGGCGGCCACCTCGGCGTGCAGCAGCCAGCTTGAGGCCTGGTGCACGAAGAGGCCGCCGATGGCGGTGAGGAAGTTGGCGCCGTTGATCATGGCCAGGCCGTCACGGGCCTGCAGGTCCAGGGGCACAAGGCCGGCCTTCTCCAGGGCGCGGGCGGCGGGCATGCGGACGCCGTCCAAAAAGGCCTCGCCCTCGCCGATCATGCCCAGGGCGATGTGGCTCATGGGGGCCAGGTCGCCGCAGGCACCCACGGAGCCCTTGCGGGGCACCACGGGGGTTACGCCGCGGTTCAGCATGTCCACCAGCATCTGGGGGACCTCCAGGCGGCAGGCCGAGCAGCCCTTGGCGTGGACATTGATGCGGGACACCATGGCGGCCCGGACCCAGGCGCTGGGGAAGGGGGTGCCCACACCCGCCGCGTGGGTGTAGATGAGGTGGCGCTGGAAGTCCTTCACATCCCCTTCGGAGAGGCGCACCTCGGACAGATCCCCCACGCCCGTGTTGACGCCGTACATGGTGGCGCCGCTGGCCATCTTGGC
>CAZMEC010000144.1:2202-6116 GCA_964565265.1 uncultured Myxococcales bacterium | reverse complement strand
GCTGGAGGCCTTGCGGAAGCAGAGGAACCAGTCGTTGCAGTAGTAGTCGTTGCCCTCGTTCTTGATGCGCTCGTTGGCGGCCCCGCAGGAGCCGGGAGGCGGGACGATGACATCGTCGCCGGGGCGCCAGTCGGCGGGGGTGGCCACGCCGTACTTGTCGGAGGTCTGCATGGCGATGAGGAGGCGCTTGATCTCGTCGAAGTTGCGGCCGTTGGAGAGGGGATAGTAGATGAGGGCGCGGATCTTGCCCGCGGGGTCAATGAAGTAGACCGCCCGGACGGCCTTGGTGTCGGAGGCGGCGGGCTGGATCATGCCGTACTTCTTGGCCACATCCATCTTGAGATCGGCGATGACCGGGAAGGTGACCTCCACGCCGGACATGTTCTTGTACTTGGCCTTCTCCTTGATGGTGCGAAGCCACGCGATGTGGCTGTAGGTGCTGTCGATGGACAGGCCGATGAGTTCGGTGTTCAGGGCCTTCCAGTCAGCCTTCATGGAGGCGAAGGTCATGAACTCGGTGGTGCAGACGGGGGTGAAGTCTGCGGGGTGGGAGAAGAGGACGACCCAGCGGCCCTTGAAGTCCTCGGGGAAGTTGATGGGGCCCTGGGTGGTGTCGGCGGTGAAGGCCGGGGCGTCCTCACCGATCAGGGGGATGCGGTTGTAGCCGTCACCCTTGCCGTGGTGTTTGCCGTGGTGGCCGTCATGCTTGCCCTTGCAGTCGCCGTGGTGTTCCTTGGCGAAGGGGCAGGTCTTGGCCTCGTCGTCGGCCTTTTTGGGCTCGGCGGCGTGGGCGGACAGGCCCAGGGTGAGGGCCAGGGCGAGGGTGGTCAGAAAGCTGAGAGTCTTCATGTTCAGGTCTCCTGTGTTTGTCTGGACCAGTAGATAGACACTGGAGGGCCACCCGTCAAGTGGTCACTGAAGGGCTTGGAACGGGTGGGCCCTGCTGGTACTCTCGACGCCTCAGCCTTGGGGGTGGCCAATGGGCCTTGATGCGAGAGCGGTGGTGGTGATGCTGTTCCTGTTGCTGCAGGCCTGTGGGGAGGCCCCGGGGCCCGGGGTCCAGCCGCCTGCGGAGATCCCGACCCCGGTGGCCCAGGCAGCCCCGGTGGCCAGCCCCAAGGGCGCCGCCATTATCAAGATCCTCAATCCTCTGGACGGGGCCCTGTTTCCCCCCGAGATCATTGCCCCGACCTTTCGTTGGGCCGATGACTCCGGGGCCAGCCGCTGGAAGTTGAAGTTTGCGCCCGCGCGGGGCGCCGTGGTGGAGCAGACCAGCGGGCAGCCAAGCCTTCGGCCGGAGGCGGCCCTGTGGGAGAGCCTGAAGAAGGGTTCCCTCGGAGCTCCCACCGTGGTGACCATTGAGGGTTTCGGGACCGGGGAGGCGCGGCTGTCTTTTGGGGAACTGCGCTTCTCCACCTCCGCCGATCGGGTTGGCGATTCGTTGTTCTTTCGAGAGGTGGTGCTGCCCTTCAGGCAGGCCGTCAAGGACCCCAGCCAACTGGCCTGGCGCTTTGGCTCCATCGCCACCGAGGGCCAACCTCCAGTGGTGCTGAGCAACCTGCCCGTGTGCGGTAACTGCCACAGCTTCTCGGCGGACGGCTCGGTGCTGGGCATGGATGTGGACTATGCCAACGACAAGGGCTCCTACGCCATGGTGCCCACGGCGCCCGAGATGGAACTGACCGCCGACCGGGTGATCAGTTGGGCCGGAGTGGATGCTGAAAAACGGACCTTTGGGCTCCTGCCCCAGCTCTCCCCGGACGGGCGCTTTGCCGTGGCCACCGTGAAGGATCGGTCGGTCTTCGTCGCGGTGGACGAGGACCTGGCTTTTTCCCAGCTCTTCTTCCCGGTCAAGGGCGTGCTTGGCTGGTACGACCGGCAGACCAAGGCGCTTGGAACCCTGCCCGGGGCCGACAACAGCGAGCTGGTCCAGACGAACCCGGTGTGGACCCGGGATGGCCAGAGCCTGATCTTCGCGCGGGCGCCCAAGAGCGAGCTTGGAAAGGTGAAGGACCCCAAGGCCATCCTGGTGACCAAGGAGGAGGTCCCAGAGTTCTTCGGCAAGGACCGGCAGCGGGTCAGATACGACCTGTACCGGATCCCCTTCAACGGCGGCAAGGGCGGAAAGGCGCAGGCCCTGGTGGGTGCCTCCAACAACGGCAAGAGCAACTTCTTCCCGAGGCCCTCGCCGGATGGCCGCTGGCTGGTCTTTTGCAAGGCCGACTCCTTCATGCTGCTCCAACCCGACACCCGGCTCTTCATCATGCCCCTGGCGGGGGGCACACCCAGGGAACTGAAGGGCACTCCGGGGGGCATGAACTCCTGGCACTCCTGGTCCTCCAACAGCCGGTGGCTGGTCTTCGCGGCCAAACTGAACGGCCCCTACACCCAGCTCTTCGTCACCCACATCGACCAGGACGGCAACGACTCCGTGCCCGTCCTCCTGGAGAACTTCGTCTCCCCGGAGCGGGCCGCCAACATCCCCGAGTTCGTGCCCTTGGCCCCCGACGCCATCAAGCGAATCACCCCGAAATTCCTGGATTCGGAATCCTACCTCGGGGCTGGGCAGGCGCTGGTTGGCATTGGCGAGAGGAATGTGACGGAGGACCTGGAGAAGGGGCTGGCCATGTACCGCAAGGCCCTGGAGCTGAAGCCCAAGGATCCGAACGCCATGCTTCAGGTGGGCCTGACCCTCACGACCCTCGGGCGGACTGAGGAGGCCAGGGATTACCTCCGGGAGGCTGTGCGCCTGGATCCCACGCTGCATGAGGCCCACTTCAACCTGGCCCTCTATGCCGAGAACCAGGGCCGTCTGGAGGAGGCGGAGGCGGGGTATCGCAGGGCCATTGACCTCAAGCTGGAGTTCGTGCAGGCCAGGATGGGCCTGGTGCTCCTGCAGTTGAAGAGGGGCCTGGTGGTGGAGGCCAGGAAGGGGTTGGAGGACATCCTGGCCATCAAGCCGGGTTGGGGGCACGCCCACTTCTACCTTGGTCGGATTGCCATGGAGGAGGGGAGCCTGGAGGAGGCCCGGGACCACTTCCAGAAGGCGATTGAAGGTCAGCCCTCCAGCCCCGAGCCTTTCTGGCGGCTGGGCGTGGTGTACCTGCTGATGGACCGGAGCGGGGCCGCCGAGGCAACCCTGAAGAAGGGGCTGGAGGCCTTCCAGGAGGACCCCGCGTTGCTAGATGCCCTGGCTGTGGCTGTGGCGCGCCAGGGGCGCCTGGAGGAGGGGCGGACCTTGGCCACCAAGGCCCTGGCTGGGGCGGATCCGGCTCGGGCCGGGGGGCTGATCAAGGCGATCCAGCGCCACCTCAAGGACATCCAGGCGGGGCGGGCCCCTCAGTTCTGAGGGACAGCGGTGCGGGCTGGGGCCACGGGGCGGGTCAGTAGGGTCTGGCCTGCTTGATGACCAGGTGTTCATCTGGTCCCCAATATTTGAACTCCAGATCCAAGGTGAGGGCGCCGGGGGCCTTGTTGTAGAGGCTGGAGAAGCGGCTTTGGATCTTGGAGGCGGCGACAAAGAGATCGGTGATCTGCTGGTCTGACAGGACGGGGGCCTCGGGGGACAGGGAGGAGAAGGCGAGACGCCGCACCTGGATGCCACCGGCGGGGGCGGGGACGATGACCAGGACCTCGGGCAGGGCGCCGCCCTCGGGGTTGGTCACGGGGGTCTCGCCTAGCTGGACATTCACATACATGCCCTCCGTGGTGGGGTCCGTGGGGTTGCGGGTCAGCAGCACGCCGTTGGCGGCCTCGCCGGGGTAGGCCCGGGAGGCGGCCACGGCCATCTTGACCTTCTGATGATCAATGCCCCAGAAGGCCCGCTCTTCGAAGGCCCGAAAGTTCCACAGGGACGCGAAGACCTTGCGGATCTCCAGGGAGGCGGCGTCCGGGCCGGAGGCAAAGGCGCCCAC
>CAZMEC010000144.1:0-2102 GCA_964565265.1 uncultured Myxococcales bacterium | reverse complement strand
GAAGTCCTGGTAGCTGCCGCCGTCCTGGGCCTCACAGAAGGTCCGGGCGGGGGTGCAGACTGCGGGCAGGCGGTCCTCCGAGAGGCAGTCCGCTTCGGCCAGGGCGCAGGCGGCAAGGGTGACGGTGCCGGGGGCTCGCACGAAGTCATCGTAGAAGGCAAAGGGCACGGCGAAGCCCTCCGGGGCGCCGTCCAGGAGGAGGCGGCGAAGCTCGCCCAGATTGGCGGCCTTGCGGCCCGCGAAGGAGGCGTCCTTGAAGCGCAGGTCGGCGAAGGACACCAGGTCCCGCTCCGTCAGGGAGGCCGGGGGGACGGAGGCCTGATGGTGGAGGGAGTCCCAGAACTCCTGGGCCTCCTCCTCGGTGGTGGCGGCCAGGGACCAGGCGCCGGCCTTCACCTCGAAGCGGACCAGCTCGCCCTCCAGCGCCGTGAGGGCCGGATCGGAGAGGGCCCCGGGGAGGGCCAGGTTGGGGGTGCCCCGGGCCTTGGCCGCCACATTCACATGGGAGAGGGGGGTCTGGAAGCCATCCGTGATGGTGCCGCCCACCAGGGGGAGGTTCACGGGGCTTTGGCCCAGCACCAGGATGTCCTTGAAGGAGAGGGGCAGGCCCGCGGGGTCCTCGGGGGCCAGGACGAGGCGGCCGTACCAGAGGCCCGGGTTCATGGCCTGGAAGGTGATGGCGCCGTAGAGTTCGGCGCTGGTGACGAAGGGGGTGGCCTGGGCCGTGAGGAGGGCCTGCTGGGCCTGGGCCTCGGTCTCCTGCTGGGAGCCCGCAGGGTGGTAGAAGAGGCCCTGGTTGGCGCTGCACACGGAGAGGGCCCCGAGGCGCGCCGTCAGCAGATGATGCAGGCGGACCAGGAGGGCGGGCTGGAGGTCATCCCGGGGAAAGAACGACAGGGTGAAGGGGGCGGCGGCCTCGCCCAGGGTCAGGTCCGGGTACCAGGTGACGGTGCCCGCCGCCCGGGGGCGATCGGGGCCCACATAGGTGGCCTTCCAATAGGCAAGCTGGTCCAGGGGTACGCCCAGGACCTGTTGGGCAAAGGGGTGATGCAGGGGATGCCGGGCGGTGTGCTGGAAGTAGACCGTGGGGCTGTCCGTGTCCAAGCCCGCCACCTGGAACTTGAGGGAGTAGGAGCGGCCCAGGGAGCCAGGGGTGGGCACGGCGTACTCGAGGAAGCCCTCCCTGTCGCCGGTGGCGCTGCCCGTGAAGTAGTCAGCGGTCTTTTCGGGGGCGGGCAGGGCCAGGGGGGCAAGGTTTGCGGTGGCCTCCTCCAGGGCCAGGGGCGTGAGGACGGCGGTGAGGGGCTGGTGGCCGTTGGCCAGCAGCAGGACCTCCAGGGGGGCCTGCAGGGTCTGGTCCAGGGAGAGCTGGTCCAGGTCGCAGGAGACGGCGTTGTCGGCCCCGGGGCAGCACAGGTCGTGGAGGGTGCCGGCGGCGTCCGTCAGCAGGAGGCGGTACTCGGTGACGGGGCCGGGGAAGGCCAGGGGGACGGTCCAGGTGGGCGTGCCCCCCCCTGGATCCCCCCCCTCACAGGAGGGCAGCAGGACCAGGGCAGCCAGCAGCGTAGTCAGCTTGGGATTCATGGTTTGACCTATTCGAGGTTGGGATCGCCCTGGCACTTCTGGAACTTGTCCTCCAGGCTTTTGAGGTGGCCATCGTAGCCCACGAGCCGGCAGACCACGGGGAGGCTGCGGTCGGTGGTGCAGCCGTCCTCCAGCACGGTGAAGCCGTCGTCGTCCAGGACCTGGAGGCAGTCGGGCTCCTGGCAGGAGCGCCAGCCCCAACCGAAGGAGGAGTGGTAGACCTTGAAGTGCTGGTCGTTCCAGTCAAAGGTCAGGAAGTCGTTGTGGTGTCCGCCGCCGTAGTCATAGCCGGGGTTTGCCAGGGGCGTCACGGTGCCGTCCACTTCCATCCAGGCCTGGACTTCGTACTCCGCCATGGGGCCCCAGAGAACGATGCAGGACACGGGGGTGGCCTGAAGGTACAGGTGGCCCGCCACGCCGTCGTAGGCGAAGGTGCAAAGGTAATCCATGTCCTCCACCTCCCAGACCTCCGGGGGCAGGTCCTCGCCGGCGGTGCATTCGAGGCTTTGGGTGCCGGG
>CAZMEC010000143.1:0-8658 GCA_964565265.1 uncultured Myxococcales bacterium | reverse complement strand
GGGTCCTCGAAGCGGGCGTCGGGGTCATTCAGCACCAGGGGATTCATCCAGCGCTGGGCGTACAGGTACACGGACAGGAGGCTGAAGCTGAGCCCCACGCTGAAGCGGTCAGTGAAGCTGTAGGCCCCCGCCACAGTGGCCCGCCCGGCCACGAAGATGGCGTCCGTCACATGGTAGCGGCTGGGTTCGTCGTCAGGCAGGGAGGCGGCGAAGGCGTTGGGCGCGAAGAGGGCCGCCCCCAGGCGAAACTTCTGGGTGCCCAGGTCCGTGACCAGTCCGAAGTAGGGGCTGAAACCCAGGTTCCAGTCGGGCCCGATCTCGTGGCCCGTAGGGTGCAGCACGCCCTTCGAGTCATAGAGCTTGATGCCCGTGTCCGCCATCGTCCAGGTCTGGGAATGGTAGAGGTGGGTGCCCGTCATGGTGACCATGGCGGCGGGGTTGTGGAAGACTGCGCTGGGGTCCTCGGGGTTGCCAATGACTGCCAGCATGCCCACCCGCCGGGTGCCAAAATCCGGGTTGTAGTAGCCCCCCGCCAGGGCCAACCCAGGGGTCAGCAGCAGGGCCAGGAGCAGGGCCAAGAAGGGGGCTCGTTTCATGGGGCCGTCCCTTCCTCCACCAGGTTGGCCTCGAAGACGCCCGAGAACTGCCAGGCATCCTTGGTGCCGTCGCCATCCAGGTCCAGGTCCGCAGGCCGCTTCATGGATTCCAGCAGCAGCTTCAGGGACACCCCCATGATCTTTGTGGTGGCGGCCTCGTCCATGGTGAGGGCACCCTCCATCAGCCCTTGGGCCAGGGACTCGCCGTCCTCGGAGAACAGCCCGGAGAGGGCCAGATTCTCCAGGGGCAGCACGGCCGGTTTCAGCATCGTATTGGGGAACTCCAGGCGGTCCCCCGTCTGGGTGACGAAGCCCCGCCCATTCATGGCGCAGGCCAGGTCTGCGGTGGGGCCGTTGAACTGGTAGCTGCCGTCCTCCAGGGCCTCGGCGCTGCCCATGCGCAGGGCCAGGGCGCTGCCATCAAAGCTGGCCACGGAGAGGACCACATTGAGGCTGCCGTCGCTCATGCCGTCGGTGAAGTACTTGTTCACGCCGTCCCCGAGCTTGCCGTCCAGGGGCGCGGACAGCCGCAGGTTGGTCAAGCGGAAGGCCTTGCCCGCCAGGGCCTGGGCTTCCAGGGTTCCCGTGTCCCCCCCGAGCCAGTCGCCCCCCTCCGCCACCTCCTGATGGTTGGGGTCGGACCACAGCGGGTCCCCCGGCTGGGCCCTGTCCCCCAGCCCCGTGTAGTGCTCGTCGAAGCCGCAGGCACCAAGCCCAAGCAGCAGGACCAGGATCAATGTGGCGCCACTCCAAAGGCCTGAGGAGGAGGTCTCAGACATGGTTTCTCAACTCCAATTCCAGGGGGTGGGGGTTCAGGTACCATTGCCTGGCCAGATAGTCCGGGCCCAGGCGGCCAACATGATGGTTGATGAGGGTCACGGGCACAATCAGGGGCAGCAACTCCAGGCGGTAGGCCTCGATGGTCTCCAGCAGTTCCTGGCGCTCGGCGGCGGGCAGCTTCTCTTTGAAGTACCCAAGCAGGTGCAGCAGCACATCCGTGTGGCGCTTGCGGGTCGGGGTGGAGGCCAGCACGGCTACCAGCTCCGCCCCGTAGGTCTGGACCAGTTGGCCAGGGTCCTCCGCCCCCGCGCGGGCGGCCAGCTTGCCCAGCCGCCGCAGGCCCTCCAGAGAGAAACAGCGCAGCAGGTACTTGTGCCGCTCGTGGAAGTCCAGCAACGCCGTCGGCGACGGGGCCAGCCTCACGGCCTTCCAGCGCAGCAGCGAGTAGACCCTGGTGACGAAGGCCTCCCGTAGGCCCGGGTCGTTGAGCCTGCCCGTGTCCTCCAGGGGCAGCGCAGGCAGGTCTGACCGAAGCCGCAGCGCCACCAGACTTTGGCCCGTCTTGGTGGTGGTCCCGGTCTCTCCAAGTTGGGGCAGCCTCTCCAGCCCCGCCAGGGCCGACTGTGCGGGCAGAATGACGCCGTCCAGGTCCCGTTGCTTGGCGACCTCGGCCACCATTCCAGCCAGTTCCCGGGCCTGGGCGCTGAAATCCTGCCCGGTCTTGCGGTGCAGGAGGGTGGGGGCGCCGGGGGCTCCGCCAAGCACCAGCTCTCCGTCCCCGGGGAAGGCAAAGGCCGCCCTCGGGTCCAGGTCCACCAACTCAAAGCCCCGCTTGAACACGGAGCCCAGGTAGGGCGACAGAGGCCCAAGCACCAGCACCAACGGTCTGCCCTGGGACTCGGGGGTCGTGGTCTTGGTCATGGGTTCATCCTAGGGGTGGAAGCGAAGGCGAAGTTCCTCCGCCGGGGGGTTCAGGAAATGCTGCCGGGCCAGCCAGGGGTCGGGGTACTTGCGTAGCAAATGGCGCAGCAGGGTCAGGGGCACCACCAGGGGCACAAAACCCTGGCGGAACTGCTCAATGGTCTCCAGGACATGGCCTCGCTCGTAGTCGTCCGCCTGCCGCCGGAAGAAGCCCAGGATCTTTTGCAGGACCGCGGTTTGGGCCCCCCGCGTCCCCCGGTGGTCAAACAGCTTCCGCAGCAGCCCCTCGTAGGCCCCCCTGTCCCCGCTGGCCGCCGCCCCTCCAAGGGCCCGGGCCAGGGCAGGTCCCCGGGTCTGGAACAGCAGCTTGTGGTCGCCGTGAAACTGGGACAGCGCCGCAGGGTCCGTGGGGTCCTGGCCAAGCCACCGGTCGTAGATGAAGACATTCTCCAGGAACTGCTCCCGGATGGCGGGCTCGGCCAGCTTGGATTCCTCCTCGCAGGGCAGCATGGGCAGGACCTTCAGGAGGGCCGCCGCGAAGAGGCCCACGCCGGTGTTGCTGGGCACGCCCTGGGCATCGTAGACCTTGACGGCCCGCAGCCCCGAGGTGGGGGACTTGCTCTTGAAGATGTAGCCCCGCAGCCCCAGCGGCACCAGGGCCTCGGCGCGGGCGCGGCACCAGTCATTCATGAAGTCGGTGACATCCCGATTGCTGCGACTGGTCAACATCCGGGGGGCCTGGGGGGAGCCCACCAGCCGGAAGGCCTCCCGGGGCACCCCAAAGCCGGCCTCGAACTCCGGGCACACGGGCACCAGCTCGAACTGAGGCGCCAGCACCTCCACCACCCAGTGGTCCAGTTTGTGGCCCCCGTCGAAGCGGACCCGGTCCCCAACCAAGCAGCGACTTACGCCCAGCTTCATGATCCTTTTACCTCCCGACATGGACGCTGATCCTGCCTTGGCTGGAGGGGCCCTGTCAATCAAATGGCCCGTCCCGGTGGCCGGGGACTGTGGGCTATGTATTCCTCAACCTTGAACTTCCGCTTGCAGCCCTCGAAGTTCATGTAGCGGATCTTTCCGAACACGGGGCGCTCGGTCCAGGGGCGGTCATGGACGCCCCCTATGGCCCAGGCCACCCCGGCGTAACCATTGGAGTCGCGGCCATCCAGCAACCACCGGTTGTTCAGGTGCAGGGCCAGCTCAAAGGCATGCTCCGGGCTGTCGGTCCACTCCAGGATCTTCTTGGCCCAGTACATCCGCAGGTAGCCCTCCAGGTGTCCCCGCTGGACCAGCCGCCGCTGGGCTCCGTTCCAGAGGGGATCGTGGGTCTCGGCGCCCTCCAGGGCCTGGTCCGAATAGAGGTAGGGGCGGGGATCGCTCCGGTGCTGGTCCAGGGTCGTGCGGGCCCAGTCGGGGAAGCCCTTGGGGCTGTCGAAGTGGGGATTGTACCAGCAGAAATTGTCGGCCAACTCCCGGCGCACCAGGAGCTGCTCCAGGAACGCCTCCCGGGCGGCCTCGGGGGCCCCGGAGGACTGGACGGCGAGGGCAATGCGCTGGGCCGAAATCTGCCCGAAGTGCAGGTGGCTGCTGAGCTGGGAGCGGACGGGCGCATTGGGGTCGTTGGACCTGTCCGGATAGGCCGCCAGCCCGCTGGCCAGGAAGCGCTGAAGCTGCTTGAGGGCTGAGCGGCTGCCGGGCTCCAGGTCGGAGACCGGGGCATCGGCGTACACCGGGCGCAGGGACTGGGCCAGCCTGGGCAGGGGGAAGGTGCCTTTGAGGCTGGCCGGGTAGGGGTGCCGTTCCAGGGCCGGAAGGGGAGTCAGAAAATGGGGCAGCAGCTTGTTGATTCGGGGCCGCAGGGTGTAGGCGCCCCACTCCGCCTTCTGGGAGACCAGGCGGCAGGGCACCACATTGCGGGAGTCCACCTCCACCATGGGTTCGGGGCGGCGGGCAGCCACCTGGGCCACCCAGCCTCGCTTGGCCGGGGAGGGATCGAAGTCCAGCAGCAGCAGGGCCGGCTGGAGCTTCTGGAGGAAGGCGTCCAGTTCGTCCGGCGGGTGGCCGCAGAGGACCAGGAAGGGGATGTCCAGGCCCGCCAGGTCCGTGGAGACCTCCGCCAGACCCTTGAGGAGGAAGTCGTAGTGGCGCAGGGAGGCGTCGGGGAAGGAGGGCACGAGGGTGAAGACCACCACCAGGCCCCGATGCCTGGCCAGGGCTGCATCCTGGGCCGCGAGGAGGCCCCAGTTGTCCTGCACCCGCTGGTCGCGGCTCATCCAGTAGACCACGGGCCCGGGGCCCTCCGTCCCAGGACTGACTGCAAACAGGCGGCCCTCGTCCACCCGAAACCTCTGGCCCGGATCGGCCTCGCCTCGGAGGACTTGTCCCGGCGTCATTGGGGGGGCTCGGCTTCCTGGGGTTCCACCTCAAGGAGCAGGCCCTTGAGATAATCGCCCTCAGGGAAGGAAAGCAGCAGGGGATGGTCCGGGCCGGCGGCCAGGCGCTGGACCACGCGGGCGTCCACTCGGGCATCCAGGGCCGCCCCGAAGAGGATCTTCTGGAACAGGTCCGGGTCCACCCGGCCGGAGCAGGAGAAGGAGGCCAGCAGGCCCCCGGGCCGCAGCAGCAGCATGGCCTGGAGGTTCAGGTCCTTGTAGGCCCGGGCGGCGGTCTGCACCTGGGCGGCGGAGAAGGCCAGCTTGGGCGGGTCCAATACGATGGCATCGAAGCGCTTGCCCTCCCGGCGAAGCCCCCGCAGCAGCTTGAAGATGTCCCCCTGGATGAAGTCCTCATCCCGGGCTGGGAAGTCGTTCAGTTCCAGGTTCCTGCGGGCCAGCGCCAGGGCGTCGGCGGAGGCGTCCACATTCACCACCCGGGTGGCGCCGGCGGCCAGGGCGTGCACCGAGAAGCCCGCCGAGTAGCAGAACAGGTTGAGCACCTCCCGACCCTTGCACAGGGCGCCCAGGGTGGCGCGGTTCCGGGCCTGGTCCAGGTAGAAACCCGTCTTGTGGCCCCGGTGGAGGTCCGCCAGCAGCTTCACGGGCGAGCCCAAGGGCCCCGCCTCCAGAAGTTCCACCAGGTCCGGGGGGCTGTCTCCGAGGAGGACGCCGTTGGCCTCGCCCAGGCCCTCCTTCTTGCGGACCTCGGAGTCGCTGCGCTCCAGCACCCCCCGCGCCCCCGTGATTTTGGAGAGGATGGCGGCCAGGGTGGCCTTGCGCTGGTCCATGCCCAGGGAGAGGCATTGGAGCACCAGCCAGGGGCCGTAGAGGTCCACGATGAGCCCGGGCAGCCCGTCCGCCTCGGCGTTCACCAGGCGACAGGCGAAGGGGCGCTGGGGACCGCGGCGGGCCACGGCCTTCTGAAGGAGGGTCTCCCACAGGGTGCCCTCGTCCACGGGGGCGGGCCCAAAGGAGACCAGCCGAAGGGTGATCTGGGATTGGCGGTTCAGCAGCCCGTGGCCCAGGAGGACCCCGGCGGAGGATTGCAGGGGCAGGAGGGCCCCGTCTACTGCGTCCCTGGGGATGCCTGCCAGGGCCCCCTCAAAGACCCAGGGGTGTCGCAGCAGCACAGACTTCTCTCTGCCTGGTTTGAGCCTTGCGGCGTTGGTGCTCACGCTGGTTCCTCCGGTGGGTGCGTCCAATGGCGCGGATTATGCTCCCGGGCCGGCGTAAGAAAAACTACTTTCCGCGCCCGGGGCTACATTGTAACCTGTTCAGCAATCGAAACCCGGAGCCACCCATGAGCACCACCACGCCCGACCTGCCCCTGGCCATCCCTTCGTTGGCGCAGGCCATTGCGGACAACCTCAGTGAGGGCCTCTACATCCTGGACCGAAACCGGACCATCATCTTTTGGAACAAGGCCGCCGAGCGCATCTCGGGGTACCGGGCCAGGGATGTGGTGGGCCACCAGTGCAAGGACAACATCCTCATGCATGTGGATGAACTGGGGCACCGCCTCTGCGAGACCCTCTGCCCGGTGGCCATGTCGCTGTCCGACGGAGACTCGCGCAAGGCCCGGGTCTACCTGCACCATGTTGACGGCCATCGGGTGCCCGTGGATGTGAAGGTGTTTCCCGTGCGGGACGAGGCCGGGCAGATCGTGGCGGCGGTGGAGATCTTCAGCGAGGTGCCGGACAAGCGGGAGATGGAGAAGCGCCTCTTCGAGTTGGAGCAGGCCCTGTTCGTGGACTTCCTCACCAAGATCCCGAACCGTGCCTACGGCGAGCAGCGCCTGGTGGCGTCCCTGGCCGAGTTGTCCCGCTATTCCTGGCCCTTTGGGGTTCTGATGGTGGACATCGACCACTTCAAGCGCATCAACGACACCCACGGGCACCTGGCCGGCGACGAGATTCTTCGGATGGTGTCGGCCACCCTCTCGGGCGGTATCCGTCCCTTTGACCTGGTCTCCCGCTGGGGCGGCGAGGAATTCCTGGTGGTGCTGTCCAATGTGGATGCCGAGAAGATCCACCTCCTGGCGGAGCGCCTGCGCGCCCTGGTCCAGAACTCCTTCAAGGAGGTCGGGGGCCTGCGCCTGGGGGCCACCGTGTCCGTGGGGGGCACCCTGGCCCGGCCCGAGGACACCATTGAGACCCTGCTGGCCAGGGCCGACGAGGCCATGTATCAAAGCAAGGCCGGGGGCCGAAACCGCACCACCATCACCAAGGCCTGAGTTGCCTTTCTACTAATCCGTGGCCACTATTCAGCCGCGGACGGGAGGGCAACATGGACCATCATCTGCTTCATAATCCGACCTTTCTGGACAACCTGTTGCAGGTGTCCCTGACCCTGTCCCCCTGGCTGCTGCTGGGGGCGGGGGCTGCGGGGCTGATCCACGGGTTGCTGCCGGAGGGCTTTGTCCGCCGTTCCCTGAGGGGGCGCTGGGGGGTCGTTAAGGCCGTGCTGCTGGGCATTCCCCTGCCCCTGTGTTCCTGCGGGGTCATCCCTGCGGCGGTGGGCCTCAAGAAGGACGGCGCCAGCGATGGGGCCTCCGTGGGGTTCCTCATCAGCACGCCCCAGACGGGGGTTGACTCAATCCTGGTCAGCGCCTCCTTCCTGGGCTGGCCCTTCGCGCTGTTCAAGGTCCTGTCGGCCTTCGTCATGGGGCTGGCTGGCGGCTTGCTGGCGGACCTGGTGTCCCCAGCGGTGGAGCCGGCCAAGGCTGTGCCCCGCCCCGACGAGGCTGGCCATCCCGCCCACAGGCCTGGGCTTCGAGGCATGTTCGCCCACGCGGTGGAGACCCTGGAGAGCATCTGGTACTGGCTGGTGTTCGGCGTGCTGCTGTCAGCTGCCATCTCCACCTTTGTCCCCGTCGAGACCATGCAGCGCTTCGCGTCCCTGGGTCCCCTTGGGACGGCGCTGATCATGCTGGTCATCTCTTTGCCGATGTATGTGTGCTCCACCTCGTCGGTGCCCATCGCGGCGGCCCTGGTGGCGGGGGGCATGCCCCACGGGGCGGCCTTGGTGTTCCTCGTGGCGGGCCCCGCCAGCAATGTGGCCACCATAGGCGCCGTCTACAAGACCTTCGGCGCCAGGGTCTCGGCGGTCTACCTGGCAGTGGTGGCCCTGGGCAGCCTGGGCCTGGGGATGTTGTTCGACGGCATGGACCTGGCAGGGACGGCAGTAGTCGGCCACGAGCATCAGGCGGGCCCTCTGGCCTGGGCCTCCCTGGTGGTGGTGGTAGGAGCCCTGGGGCTGTTCGCCTTCCGTTGGGCCAGGGGGCTTTGGGGGCGAAGGGGGCAAGGGGGGCGGAACAGCGCGCCAGCCACCGCCAGCGAGGACCAGGTCCGCAGCTTCCAGGTCCAGGGAATGACCTGCCAGAACTGCGCCCGCCGCGTGGAGGCCAGCGCCACCGGAACCAAAGGCGTCCAGTGGGCCAAGGTACACCTGGACCAGCAGCGCCTGGAGGTCTCAGGCAGCGCGTCGGACCAGGAAATCCAAAAGGCACTGGACGCCGCCGGCTACAAGAGCCAGCGGGTGGGGAAGGACGGGGCGCCGTCCTTGCCCTAGAACCCCGAGGCCTCTAGGGCCAGGCGGGCGTCCAGGATCTGGCGGCTTTGGGAGAAGAAGCGGCGGTTCTCTTCGGGGATGTTCACACTGACGGCCTGGATGCGGCTGCCCTGGAGGTTCTCTCTGGACAGGGTGGAGGTCTGGATATCCGGGCCCAGGTCCAGCAGGACGCGGGGGGCCAGGGCCTCAATCTGGTGGCATACGGCGGGCCAGTCCACGGGGAACAGGATCATGTCCCGCACCAGGTCTTCCACTGGGTTGTCCGAGGTCCGAAGGTCCTCACCGGCGCGGCAGCGCAGCACGGGAATGGCCAACTTGCTGGCGTCCAGGGACAGGCCCGCCTCGGCGATGTCCTC
>CAZMEC010000142.1:6027-8793 GCA_964565265.1 uncultured Myxococcales bacterium | reverse complement strand
CCTACCAGCCCGCGCCGGGGCAGTTCGCCTGCATCTTCACGGATGTCACCGACCGCCGAAGGACCCAGGCCCATATGCGCCTCCTGGCCCAGGCCATGGAGCAGACCGCAGAGGCCATCCTCATCACGGACGCCCGGGGCGTCATCCACTATGTCAACCAGGCCTTCACCAGGATCACCGGCTACACCGCCGCCGAGGTGCTGGGCAAGCCCCCATCAATCCTCGCCAGCGGGCATCATCAGGAGCGCTTCTTTGACGACATCTTCCTGAATGTGCGCAGCGGCGGCACCTGGTCCGGGCGCATCGTGAACCGCCGCAAGGATGGCTCCCTCTACACCGAAGACTGCACCATCTCCCCCGTGGAGGGCGAATCCGGCAGGCCCGAGTTCTTCGTGGAGGTCAAGCGTGACATCTCCAAAGAACTGGCCCTGGAGGAGCAGTTCCACCAGGTGCAGCGCCTGGAGTCCGTGGGGCGGCTGGCGGCGGGTGTGGCCCATGACCTGAACAACCTGCTGTCCCCCGTGCTGGGCTACTCTGAACTGCTCCTGGATGACCTCCCCGCGGAGTCCCAGAATCGCCAGCTGGCCGGGGAAATCCACAAGGCGGCGGGGCGCTCCCGGGACCTCATCCGGCAGCTCCTGGCCTTCAGCCGCAAGCAGGTTCTAAGCCTGAAGACCCTGGATCTGAGGGACGCCATTTTGGGCCTGGAGAACCTGCTGCGCCGGACCCTCCGCGAGGACATCCACATGGAACTCAAGCTTGAGGACTGCCCCTGCCTGGTCTCTGCGGACCGGGGCAAGCTCGAGCAGGTGCTCATGAACCTGGTGGTCAATGCCCAGGATGCCATGCCCAGCGGGGGCTTCCTTTCCCTCGGGGCGAGCCGGGTGACCCTGGATGAGGACTTCTGCAAGACCCACGGCGGCACCAGGCCCGGGGACTACATCCTGCTGTCGGTGTCCGACACCGGTATGGGCATAGACGAGGAGACGGGCAAGCACATCTTCGAGCCCTTCTTCACCACCAAGACGGACCTGGGCACGGGCCTGGGACTGGCCACGGTGTACGGCATCGTGAAGCAGCACGGCGGCAACATCTGGTTCCACAGCAAGCCCCACCAGGGCACCTCCTTCCTGGTGTACCTGCCCGAATCCAAGACCGAGCTGCCCACGCCCACGGCCACGGCCCTGGAGCCTGAACGGGCCCCAGGCTCTGAGGTGGTGCTGGTGGTGGAGGACAATGAGATGGTCCGAAATCTGGCGCTGAGCATCCTGCGCCGGAATGGTTACACAGTGTTGGGGGCCTCGGGGGGCGCGGAGGCCCGCCGCCTCCTGGAGGAGCACAGGTCCCGCCTGGACCTGCTGATCTCGGATGTGGTCATGCCCGACCTGGACGGCAAACAGGTCTACCAGTTGGTGGCGGACAAGCACCCGGGGGTCAAGGTGCTGTTCATGTCCGGCTACACCCGAAATGTGATCACCCAAAGCGGCATCCTGGAGCCCGGGGTCGCTTTCGTGCAGAAGCCCTTCTCCGTCCAGGAGCTGCTGTCCGAGGTCCGAAACGCCCTGGATGGGGTGGCCTCCATCACCGAGGAAAACCCATGAAATCATGCATTTGGCTGGCCGGAGTGCTGGTCCTGCTGGTCTGGTCCTGCGGAACAGACAGGGGCGCGGCCTCCATGAACTCGGACCTGACGGCGGAGGCCGACGGCCAGCAGGTGGCGCGGCTGCAAGGGGTGGTCCAGAAGGGCCCAATGCTGAGCGGCGGCACCGTGACCGTGGCGCCCTTGGACGAGGCCCTGAATGTGCAGCCGGCGCTGGCCACCACCACCACGGAGGACGACCTGGGGACCTATCAGGTGGAACTGCCCTTTGAAGGGGTGGTCCAGGTTGAGGCCCGGGGCCTCTGGTTCAACGAACTGACGGGGGCGGCGGCGGGCACTCCCGTGACCCTGCGGGCCCTGGCTCAGCTTGAGTTGGGCGCCGGGGTCCAGGAGGTCAAGGTCAATGCCCTGACCCAGGTCTGCGCCAATCGGGTCATCTACCTGGCCCTGGGCGGCATGCCCCTGGCCCAGGCCCAGCTTGCCTCGGCCCGGGAGTTGGTCCTGGTCCTGGGCGTGACCCCGGCGGGCTACCAGCCCACCCTTCCCCCGGAGGCCCTGGATCTGGCCCTCAGCGAGGGTCTGGATCACGCCTTCCTGGCGGGCTTCTCCGGGATGCTGCTGCAGGCTGCCTCCAAGCGCGGCGGCGCCCTGGACGCCAAGGTCCAGGAACTGCTTGGCCAGGTGGCCGCGGACTTCGCCGACGGCACCCTGGAGGCTACCCTCCTGGAGGAACTGCGGCAGGCCAACAAGACCCTGGACAGCGCCGGCTTCAGGCAGCGCCTCTCCACCTGGTTTGGCCAGGTCCCTGGCGGTCCTGGCGAGACCTGCGCCGACCCTGACGGGGTGCTGGACGCCGACTTTGACGGCCATGCGAACGCCGAGGACAACTGCCCCAAGGCCCCCAATCCGCTGCTCACCGACACGGACGACGACGGCATCGGAGATATCTGCGACGCCTGCCCCATTACCCCCTGCGAGGGCTTCTGCCTGCCCGCCAATGGCCAGGACCGCCTCGCGGACCTCTGCCACCTCCCCTGCCAGGACGGCGCCTGTCAGGAGGCTCAGACCTGCCTCCAATCGACCAAGCTCTGCGGCCCCCTCGGAAGCTGCTGCGTCCCCAACGGAGAACCCGGCGCCGCCTGCCACGACGACCAGACCTGCGACGG
>CAZMEC010000142.1:3806-5927 GCA_964565265.1 uncultured Myxococcales bacterium | reverse complement strand
CGAGGTCTGACAACTTGGAGTTCCTTCCAAACCCTTTGCTTTCTGGTGGTTGCATGTATCTGGTTCTTTCGGCGCTGGGGCTGCTTGCTCTTGGCGCTTTGGCATCGTTACGACTTGGGACCGGCAAGAAGGTCCTGGTGCTGTTGGTCTCCGGGATCCCCGCTGCCCTGCTGCTGGCGGCGGCCTCGTTGCTGGTGCTGCTGGGCGGGCCCACCCCGACCCTGACCCTGGAGGTCGGCGCCCTGCTGGGTGAGGTCTCCCTGGCCCTGGATCCCCTCTCTGCCCTCTTCGTCCTGGCCCTGGCCCTGGTCTACCCCCTGGCCCTCCTCTTCTGTGGCGAATACCTGGGTCACCAGGACCTCACGGGCCGCCCCGTCACCAGTCACTTCCTGGCCCTGCCCCTCTTTGCCGTGGCCATGGTGCTGGTCTTCCTGGTGCGCAGTGTCCTGGGCTTCCTCCTGGTCTGGGAGGCCATGAGCCTCCTGTCCCTACTCCTGCTGGCCTTCGACCACCGCAGCGAGGAGGTCCGCGCCGCGGCCATCAACTACTTCATCTACGCCCATGTGGGCGTGATGCTCATGCTTCTGGGCTTTGCCCTGGCCTGGAACCGCACGGGCAGTGCCGATTTCGCCGCCTTCACCCCCGAGGCCCTGGGGGACACCGCGACCCCCGTGTTCCTGCTCCTGCTGGCGGGCTTTGGCCTGAAGGCCGGCCTCGTGCCCTTCCACTCCTGGCTGCCCAAGGCCCACCCCGCAGCGCCGGCCCACATCTCGGGCCTCATGTCCGGCCTCATGATCAAGACCGGGGTCTACGGCATCGCCCGCACCATCCTGTTCACGGGCGCCGACAACCGTAGCCACGCCCTCATCCTGGCCGCCCTGGCCCTCATCACCGCCGTGTACGCGGTCATCAACGCCGCCTCCGCCCGGAACCTCAAGGCCCTGTTGGCCTGGTCCTCCATTGAGAACGCAGGGGTCATGTTGCTGGGGTTGGCCGCCGGCATGTTGGGGCTGGCCGCCGGTTCCCCCGTGGCGGCCTTCCTGGGCTTTGGCGGGGCCCTGGCCCATCTGCTGGCCCACGCCGTGTTCAAAAGCGCCCTGTTCTTCGGCGCCGGCACCATCCACGGCCTGTTCCACACCTACAACCTGGACAAACTGGGCGGGCTGGCCCGGCGCTCGCCCTTCTTTGCGGGCCTCTTCCTGCTGTTTGCGGGTGCCATCGCGGGCCTGCCCTTGCTGGCGGGCTTTCCCGGCAAGATGGCCATCTTCCTGGGGCTGGTCAAAGCGGCCATGCCGGCCCATGTGCTGTTCAGTCCCGTGGCGCTGGGTGCGGCCATGTTGCTGGCCTTTTGCAGCACCGCCGCGGCCATGGCCTACCTGCGGGCCTTTGAGGCCATCTTCCAGGGCCCCGAGGTGACGCCCCCCAACCTGGCCAAGCTCCCCGGCCCCCGCGCCCGGACCGCCTTTGTCCTCGCCGCCGTCCTCCTGGTGGCCGCGGGCCTGGTCCCCTTCCTGCTGCTGACGGTGGTGGCCGCCCCCGCCGCTCTCCTGGCGGACCTGCCCCTGGACCTGGCCCTCCCCAACCTCTCCGTCATCCCCGTCTGGCGCCTCACCGGGGTCTTTGCCTTCTTCCTCTTCATGACCGGCCTGCTGTGGCACCTGCGCCGCGCCTTTGTCACCGCCCCCGACGCCCCCGGCCTGCCCACCTGGGGCTGTGGCTACCACGAACCCACCGCCCGCATGCACTACAGCCCCCAGTCCTTCAGCCGCCCCTTCACGGTCCTCTTTGATCTGGTGGCCACGGTGCGCGAGCGCCTGGACACCCCCCGGGGCCTGTTCCCGCGCCACGCCTCCCGCCACAGCGAGCCCGGAGACCTGTTGGAGGAGTACCTCATCAAGCCCCCCTTCGCCCTGATGATGCGTTTCCTGGCCCTCTTTGGCTGGATCCAGCGGGCCGACACCCGCCGGTACATCCTGTACGGCATCGTCTTCCTGGTCATCTCCCTCATCTGGATCATGGGCAGAAAATGAACGAGCGCATCATCTACAGCCTGCTGAACCTTGCCCTCCTGGCCGTCATGCCCTTCCTGATGGCGGGCCTCATCACCCGCACCAAGGCCCG
>CAZMEC010000142.1:0-3706 GCA_964565265.1 uncultured Myxococcales bacterium | reverse complement strand
GCCATCTTCGTCGAGCCCGCCTTCTTCCTCTTCGCCGGCTCCTTCGCCCTGGTCAGCGGGCACACCAGCCTGGGGGACATGATGGTGTTTCTCCAGCGAGGCACGGGCTGGGGCGAGATTCTCTCCCTCATGGCCGCCGTCCTGCTGTTCCTGATGATGCTGGCGGAGACCTGCCGGGTCCCCGTGGATGACCCCACAACGCACCTCGAGCTGACCATGATCCATGAGGTCATGGTGCTGGACAATTCGGGCCCCGACCTGGCCCACATCAGCTTCCAAAACGCCCTCAAGATGTTCCTCTACACGGCCTTGATGTGCGCCATCCTCATCCCCTCCACGGGCAGCCCCTGGCTGGACGCCCTGGGCCTGGCCGCCTTCGCCGCCGCCATCGCCATCGTGATTGGCTTCGTCGAGTCCCTCATGGCGCGCCTCCGCATGAATCTCGTGCCCCAGTTCCTCTTCACGCTGACCACCCTGGGCTTCGTCATCCTGTCCATCTCGGTGCTCTTCCTGTCGGGAGGCTACCTGTGAAAGAGTTCCTCATCCTGGCCTTTGGCCTCACCATGGTCTATCTGTCCCTCACCAGTCGCTACGCGGCCTATGTGCGGGTCATCGCCCTCCAGGGCATCATCTTGTTCCTCCTGGTCATGAGCGACTGGGCCACCCTGGACTGGAGCTCCGCCACCCTGCTGGCCGTGGAGACCCTGGGCTTCAAGGCCATCGCCACGCCCCTCTTGCTGACCCGCATCCTGAACAAAAGCGGCTTCAAGCGCGAGTCCGACGCCAACATCCCCCAGTTCTACTCCATCGTCCTGGAGACCGTCATCGTCCTGGTGGGTTTCTACGCCGCCTGGTGGGCCAAGACCTCCGGCATGGGCCTCAAGCCCCTGTTCTTTGGCATCTCCATCGCCAACATGCTCACCTCCCTGTTCATCATCGTCACCCGCAAGCGCATCCTCACCCATGTCATGGGCTACATGCTGCTGGAGAACGGCATCTTCCTGCTGTCCCTGTCCATCGCCGCCGAGATGCCCTTCATCGTGAACATCGGCGTCCTGCTGGACATCTTCATCGCCCTGTTCATCTTTGGCCTCTTCATCGTGCGCATCCAAAGCACCTATGAAGACATCACCGTGGACCGCCTCACGGAACTGAGGGACTGACGCCATGCTTGCACTCTTACTGCTGGCGCCCCTGGCGCTGCTGATTCCCATGGCCGTGACCCGCAACGCCCGGGTCTGCGCCGTCACCATGCTGGTCCACGCCCTGCTGAACGCCGGCCTCTCCGTGGCCCTGGCCCTGTCCCCCGGTGCCTCCCTGGGCCGCTACTTCGAGGTGGACCCCACCGCCGCCCTCTTCCTGGCCCTCCTGTCCGTGGTCTACCTCTTCGTGGTCCTGGGCAGCCTGGCCTTCTTCCGCCTGGACCACCTCTCCGCCCGCTTCGCCCTGCGCTACTCCCTGACCATGATGCTGTTCGTCTACTCCATGAACGGCGTCATCCTCTCCGCCCACCTGGGCCTCCTGTGGGTCTTCGTAGAGCTGACCACCCTGGCCTCCGCCCCCTTCATCTACTTCGAGAAGCGCAAGACCTCCCTGGAGGCCACCTGGAAGTACATCTTCATCTGCTCCGTGGGCATCGCCCTCTCCTTCATCGGCATCATCTTCTTCTCCATGGCCTGCTCGGGGTCCTGCAGCCTCTTCTTTAGGGACCTCCCCCAGGAGGCCAGCGCCCTCTCCCCCCTGTGGCTCAAGTTCTCCTTCCCCTTCATCCTGGTGGGCTTTGGCACCAAGGTGGGCCTGGCCCCCATGCACGCCTGGCTGCCGGACGCCCACTCCGAGGCCCCCGCCCCCGCCTCCGCCCTCCTCTCCGGCATGCTGCTGAACACCGCCTTCCTGGGCATCCTGCGAATCTGCATGGTCCTCTCCGACCTGGGCCTGGACCACTACTGGCGCCCGCTGCTGGCCGCCACCGGTTTCATCAGCCTCTTCATCGCGGCGGTCTACACGACGCGCATCACCAACTTCAAGCGCATGCTGGCCTACAGCTCCATTGAGAACATGGGCATCATCGCCATTGCCTTGTCTTTGGGGGGCCTGGGGGCCTTTGCCTCCATGCTGCACATGGTGGGCCACTCCCTCCTCAAGACGGGCCTCTTCCTGACCTCCGGCGTCATCGTGGCGCTGTACGGCTCCAAGACCATCTACGATGTCCGCGGCCTCATCACGCGCTCCCCCGCCATCGGCTGGCTGTGGCTGCTGCTGTTCGCGGGCATCGCGGCCATCCCCCCCTCGCCCCTGTTCTTCACCGAGTTCATGGTCGTCCGCCAGTTGCTGGCCGAGGGCAGCTTCGTCCAGTTGGCCGCCTTCGTCATCCTGGTCAGCATCGTGGTGTACGGCATGGGCAAGACCGTCCTTGGGATGGTCTTCGGTCCCGAGACCCACTTCGAGGATGCCGCCCAGCCCGTCCACAAACCCTTCGAGGGTCCCCTGCCCGCCCTGGCCATCTGGCCCCAGGTGGTGATTCTGGTATTGGCCGTGGCCCTGGCCCTGTGGATGCCCTCGCAGGTTCAGGACCTGCTGAACGGAGCCGTGCAATGAACGATTTTGTCACCACGACCAATGCCGTCCCCGTAAGCCTGGAGACCCTGGAACCCCACTCCCTGGCCGAGTTCCGGCGAAAGATCCTGTTCCTCTGCGCCGCTGGGTCCAGACCCCTCATGCTCTTCGCCACTGGGGACGGAGCCGGATCCGCTTACTGCGTGCGCGGCTTGGACGGGGTGCGCGGCTTGGACGGGGACGGAGCCCGCTTTCTGGTGGCTGTCTTGGCCGACGACGCCAGCCACAGCCTCCAGGTGCTGCGCTCGGAAACCTTCGCCCGGGGCGGCGCCTACCAGTCCCTGACCAGCGACGAACACCGTTTTCACATGCTGGAGCGTGAGGTTTTCGAGGACGAAGGTCTGCTGCCCGAGGGCCACCCCTGGCTCAAACCCGTGCGCCGCACCTCCGGCTACGACTTCTTTCAGATGGAGGGCGACGGCATCCACGAGGTCGCCGTTGGGCCCGTGCATGCGGGGGTAATTGAGCCGGGCCACTTTCGCTTCCAGTGCTGCGGAGAGGAGGTCCATCACTTGGAGATCTCCCTTGGCTACCAGCACCGCGGAGTGGAATCCCTCATGGTGCAAGGTCTGGCCACTCGCGGTCCCCGGCGCATGCACCATCTTGCTGAGAGCATCGCTGGGGACAGCGTGGCAGCCCACACCTGCGCCCACGCGGCGGTGATTGAGGGGCTTGGGGGAGTCCAAATCAGCCCCCGCCAGGCCGCCCTGCGCCTCCTGGCCCTGGAGATGGAGCGGGCCGCCATGCACGCCGCGGACTTGGCCGCGTTGGCGGGGGATGTGGCCTTTCTGATGGGAAACGCTGTGTATGGCGCCAACCGGACCCTTATCATCAACTCCATGCTTGAACTATGTGGCAGCCGCTTCACCCGGGGCCTGATTCGCGTCGGCGGCTGCGCCTGGGACTGCTCACCTGAAATCGCGCGGTCCATGATTGGACACCTCCGGAAGGCCGCGACAGATACGGACCTGATCGGCAAGGTGATGTTTGCCGCAGCTTCCGTCAACAGCCGCTTCGAGCGCACCGGTGTGGTGTCCCGCCAGCAGGCCCACGACGCGGGTCTCACGGGCCTGGCCGCCAGGGCCAGCGG
>CAZMEC010000141.1:0-8843 GCA_964565265.1 uncultured Myxococcales bacterium | reverse complement strand
CTGGTGCTGGCCGACTACCTGGGGCGCCTGGACGAGGCCCAGCGCCACCTCCAGCGGGCCCTGGAGCTGGACCCCGACCGGGCGGAGGTCTTCGCGCGGCTGGAGAAGCTGGCAGTGGATCGGGGCGATGGGGAAGCCCAGCGGGATCTGTACCAGAAGATGATCGCCATCCAGGAGGAGCGCAAGGCCCCCGCGAGGCTGCTGCGCCGCCTCTATTCGAATCTGGCCATGGTGGCCCAGGACAGGCTGGGGGATCCGGCCCTGGCCCGGGTCCAGCTTGAGAAGGTGCTGGCCCTGGGGGCTGGGGACAGTGACACCCTCAGTCGGCTGGCCACCATCTACGAGGCCAACGGGGACTATCCCCGGGCCGTGGCGGCGGTGCTGCAGGTGTTGGCCACCGAGCCCCTCTCCATCCCCCACCTGCGGGAGCTGCGCCGGCTGTCCTTCCAGACCAAGGAGTTCGACAGGGCCTGGCTGGTGGCGGGCATCCTGGTCCACCTGGAGGCCGCCAGCGAGAAGGAGAAGCAGTTCTACGCCAAGCTCCAAAGCGCCTCCCTGCGCCTCAAACCCTTCCAGTTCACGGCCGCCCTGTGGACGGAGCATGTCTTCCCCGAGGTCGAGCAGGACGAGCTGGCGCGGATCATGAAGACCCTCTTTGAACGGGTCGTGGCCGTCCTGCCCCTGCCCACTCACGAGTCCCTTGGGGGGCTGGTGCCCATGGTGGAGGCTGACGCCAAGGCCCTGGTGACCATGACCACGGTGGTGTCCAAGCTCTTCGGGGTGCCCCTGCCCACGCTGTTCCGGGCCCGCACCGGGGTGGGGTTGGAGAAGCTGCCCGTGTGGCCCCCGGCGCTGGCCGTGGGAGACGGCCTGCTGGAGGGTGGCAAGGGCAAGGAGTTGCGCTTCGAGGTGGCCCGGAACCTGGCCCTCCTTCGCCCCGAGTGTGGCTACGCCGGTCTATTGGACCGGGATGGTCTGCGCAATCTGTTGCTCAATGCGCTCAAGGTGCTGGACGGCTCGCTGCCCGAGCCCCCCGGCGACGCCTCCTCCAACGCGGTCCTGCGGAAGGCCATGGCGGGGGTGCTGCTGGGGCCCGTGCTGGACGAACTCAAGGAGAGCGTGGCGGCTTCCCGAAAGCAGGGCGGGGACCTCAACCTGTCCCGCTGGCTGGAGTTGGCTGAACAGAGCTCCTGCCGGGCGGGCCTCCTGCTGAGCAACGACTTTCCGGTGGCGGCCCAGATGCTGGATCGGCGCTCCGTGGGGGTCTCCCGGCTGACCAATCAGGCCCTGGTGGCGGATCTGGCCTCCTACAGCCTGTCCAGCGGTTACGCCCGCCTGCGCCAGAAGTTGGGCCTGGCCGTGGAGCCGGGGGCCTGAGCCCTGCGAAAAATCGCCGTTGAAAGATGGACCCGCCGGGGGTAGGCTGCGGCCTTCTGAATTGGGGGACGCAATGGCCAAGATACAGCGGGGGATCTTCAGGAACATCTGGAATCTTCCCAATGCCCTGACCATGTTACGGGTGTTCATGATCCCGTTCGTGCTGTGGCTCATCTACCTGTCTGAATACCACCCCGAGGCCCTTGGCGACTCCGTGGCGTCCTCCGTGGACGAGAGCAAGACCTACTGCTGGTGGGCCTTCCTGCTGTTCGCCCTGGCGGCCATCACGGACTTCTTTGACGGCTATCTGGCCCGCCGCAGCAAGCTGGTCACCATGTTCGGCAAGTTCCTGGACCCCCTGGCGGACAAGCTGATCGTCATGGCCGCTTTGGTTGCCTTGGTGGATCTGGGCCGGGTCCCCTCCTGGATCGTGATCCTCATCCTCCTTCGGGAATTGTCCATCAACGGCCTTCGCTCCCTGGCCATGGCCGAGGGCCTGACCATCAATGTCATCAACGCCGGCAAGTGGAAGACCGCCTTTCAGCTCTTTGGGATTGGCTGCCTGATCATTCACTACACCTACCCGTTGCCCTTCTTCCCCGGGGCCGACACCCTGGACTTCCACATCCTGGGCATGTTCTTCATCGTGGTGTCCCTGGTGTTCTCCATCGGCTCCGCCGTGAGCTATGTCCGCATGTTGGTCAAGGCCGTGGAGACCAAGAACCGGGAAACCCCTGAACCCCAGGGAAACTGCGAGGACTGAATTGACCAGCCCGAGGCTAGTTTGGACGCTGCTGTTGTTGGGGCTGTGGGCCTGCGACCGGGAAGACGCCGGGGACTCCATCTGGCAGACCTCCGAGTGCCTGACCTGCACGGATTGGTCCGAGATGCTGCGCTGTTCGGACAACCTGGATAACGACGGGGACGGCCTGACGGACTGCGAGGACCGAAGCTGTGAGGGTATCGGCTGCTGTGGGCTGGAGGGCGCCGAGGAGGACGACGAAGCCTGCAGCGACGGCTGCGACAATGACTCCAACGGCTTCCTGGACTGCGCCGACTACTCCTGCGCCCGCAGCGACACCGTGACGGTCTGCCGCAGCGCGGTGAAGACCTCCGAGGACAACCCCCAGGCCTGCGCCGACGGGCTGGACAACGACTGGAACGGCTTCATCGACTGCAAGGACAGAAGCTGCACCGGCGCGGCCTCCGTCCCCTTCTGCGAGGGCTCCAACGCCAACTGCTCGGACAAGATCGACAACGACGGCAACGGCTTCGTCGACTGCAGCGACTACTCCTGCTCCAAGAACACCAAGGTGACGGTCTGCCAATGACCCGGCGCTGGCTGCCCTGGCTGCTGGCTGCGGTCCTGCTGGGCTGGGCCTTGCTGCAGGTGAGGCTGGTGCCTTTGGAGGGCGACGCCTCGGTGCCCCTGGCCAACAACTCCGAGTGGCTGCTCTGTCTGCCCCAGGCCTCGCCGGCCCCCCAGCCCGGGGATCTGGTGTTGGCGCGGGGGGCGCGGGGGGCGTTTCTGGGCCGGGTCCTGTCGGGGGCGGGGGCGCTGCAGATCCGGGGCAAGGAGATCAGCGTGGCAGGGAAGGTCCTGAGCCGCCAGGAGTACGCCCTTCAAGGGGGCCCCCTGTCCAAGCTCCAGGCCCTGGTCTACACCCTTGGGGGCCGCTTCTTCACCCTCTACGCAGCCGGCCCCCTGGCCTCCCCGGAGGTCCTGCTCCCCGCGGACGCCAGCGGCCGCTTCGTCCTGGCCCTGAACCTCAGCGCCGGGGCCGACCTGGACAGCCGCAGGGTGGGGCCCCTCGCCCCCGAGCAGGCCACAGCGGCCGACTGCCTGCTGCTCTGGTCCCCCCACCGCCCCTGGCACCTGGGCACCCGAGTCCTGCGGTCCTCGGGCAGGTAGAACCCATGCCCTCATCCGGCACCCTCTTCCGGCCCTTCGGGCCACCTTCCCCCGGGGGGGGAAGGGGATTTGGAAGGGGATATTCGCAGGTTCAGCTTGATCGGGACCCGGCCGACGGGTTAGACTCCCCTCCGCATTTGAAAGGCGTGGAACCATGATGAACCTAAGACAATGTTGGGGGCTGGCTTCGGTTGTGATCCTTTCCTCCCTGGTCCTGGCTGCCTGCGGTGACTCCACCGAGGATCGGGTCCAGCGGTTGGAGCAACGCGTCCAGGCCTCGGAGTTCCAGATTGCCGGCATGGCCGAGTTGGAACCCCGGGTCATGAAGGAACTGGAGGCCAAGGACAAGGCCCTCCAGGTTCAGGCCAAGGCCCTGGAACAAAGCGGCGCGACCATGACCCAGTCCCAGAAGGATCAGGAATCCTTCGTCCGGCGCCTGGAGATGGTCGAGCAGTGGATCCAGGAGAAGGACAAGGAAGAAGAGAAGCAGAAGCTGTACGCCTGGGAGGATGGCCAGATTCCAGACCCCTGGAAGCAGCTTGAGACCCAGTGCGGCATGGACAAGATCGGCGAGTCCCAGACCATCCTCAACTGGCTGGTCCGCATGGGCGCCTACATGAGCGACTTCCCCGTGCATCACGCCGTGGACCTGTCCTCCGGGGACCCCACCGTGTTCATGACCTCCCCCATGGCCGCCCGGGCCCCCTCCACCAAGCTGGCCTACCGCGACATGGAGCTGGACATCCTCAAGAGCCGCGACCAGTGGTTGGGCTACCGCATCGACAGAAGCTGGGAGACCAGGCCCGAGTACGGCCAGTGCAAGTCCTCCTGCTGCCGGGTGGACCCCCAGGGCAACTGGGACTGCCAGTGGACCGGTATGTACGAGCGCTGGGGAAGCGAAGGCAACCACAGCCGCTGGGAGTGCGAGTACGACGCCGAGGGTTGGCGTGACTACAAGGCCCGGTGGTGGCGTCAGTGCGACTACATCCCCGGCTCCCGGGAGTTCCGCACCCGGCCCTACCTGATGAAGCGCGTGGAGGAGACGGGCGCCGATGTGCGCGATCCCCTGTACTGCGTCGTGGACATCATCTGGGAGAACCGCATCTACTGCGCCTCCCACAGCCAGTACCCGGTGCTGCAGGTCCGCATGGAGGACGGCACCCCCGAGAGCCCCCTGGCCCTGCCCGACTACCCCCGCTTCACCCTGCTGAAGATCTCCAACTGGGATGTCATCTACCGCGACGAGTGGTCCTTCACCTGGGTGGTCCTGGGCACCACGACCCCGGGTTTCCCGGGCCAGCGCTCGGGCTACAAAGTGGAGGTCGTCCAGACCCCCACCTGCGCCTCTGCCGACAACCCCTCCGGGGTCCTTCGCCTGATGAAGGAGCAGAAGTGCATGGATCCCACCGAGGCCAAGATGGAGCTGGGCAATCTGGTCAAGAAGTATGGCTTCAAGGATGAGATGGACTTCGAGATCCAAAAGACCGCCATGACCCAGAACAAGGACTGGTCCAAGCAGATCGAGAAGGTCCTCGCCGAGCCCTGCACGCCCTGATTTGGCCTGCCCTTCCAACGCCGTTGCCAAGCCAGCGCTCCTGGTGTAAATAACGCCTCGAAAAACCTCGGGTGAGACAAAAATGAGCATGGAACTGAACGAACACATGAGGATGCGCCTGGCGCGCCTGGACAAGCTGGAAACCCAGGGCGTGAGCGGGTTCCCCAACGACTTTCGGCCCGACCACAGCGTGGTCGACCTGCGGGCTGCCTTCGAGGCCAAGACCAAGGAAGAGCTGGAGGCCCAGCCCTCCACCGTGGCGGTGGCCGGGCGGGTGATGACCCTGCGCAACATGGGCAAGGCGGCCTTCTTTCACCTCAAGGACCGGGAAGGCATCATCCAGGTCTTCGTCTCCAAGGACCGCCTCGGCGACGAGGCCTTCGAGGTCTTCAAGCTGCTGGAGCCAGGGGATCTGGTGGGCGTGACGGGCGCCATGATGCGCACCCGCACGGGCGAGCTCTCCGTCGGCGCCCAGAGCGTGAAGCTGCTGACCAAGTCCCTGCGCCCCCTGCCCGAGAAGTGGCACGGTCTGCAGAACCTGGAGACCCGCTTCCGGCAGCGCTATGTGGACCTCATCGTGAACGACGAGGTGCGGGCCGTGTTCCGTCAGCGCAGCCAGGTGGTGTCCTACATCCGCGCCTTCCTGGATGGCCGGGGCTTCCTGGAGGTGGAGACCCCCATGATGCACCCCCTGGCGGGTGGCGCCGCGGCCCGGCCCTTCATCACGCACCACAACGCCCTGGACATCGACCTGTTCCTGCGCATCGCCCCCGAGCTTTACCTCAAGCGGCTGCTGGTGGGCGGCCTGGAGCGCGTCTACGAGATCAACCGCAACTTCCGCAACGAGGGGCTGTCCACCCGGCACAACCCCGAGTTCACCATGCTGGAGTTCTACTGGGCCTACGCCGACTACCGCATGTTGATGGACCTCACCGAGGAGATGGTCTGTGGCCTGGTGACCAAGCTCCACGGGACTACGGTGATCCCCTACGGCGAGGGGACCTTGGACCTGGGCGCCCCCTGGCAGCGCCTCACCATGAAGCAGGCCGTCATGAAGTACGCCGGCCTCACCGAGGTGGAGGCCTCCTCCCGGGAGACCCTCTTCCAGTGGCTGCAGCGGGCGGGCGTCAAAACCGACCAGTCCTGGGGCTGGGGCAAGGCCCTCTCCGAGGTCTACGAGCAGTCCGTGGAGGCCAACATCACCAGCCCCACCTTCATCACCCACCACCCCGTGGAGATCTCGCCCCTGGCCCGCCGCAACCAGGAGGACCCGGAGCTGACCGACCGCTTCGAGCTGGTCATCGCCGGCCGGGAGGTGGCCAACGCCTTCTCCGAACTGAACGACCCCCGGGACCAGCGCTCCCGCTTCGAGTCCCAGCTCAAGGCCAAGGAGGCCGGCGACGCCGAGGCCCACGAGATGGACCTGGACTATCTCCGGGCCCTGGAGTTTGGCATGCCCCCCGCCGCTGGTGAAGGTATCGGCATTGATCGCCTGGTGATGCTGCTGTGCAACCGCCAGAACATCAAGGAAGTGATCCTCTTCCCCACCATGCGCCCTGAAGACGGGAATGTGGACGATTTGGACGAAGGGACGGAGGAACCCCCGTGCGAGCCGGAGGCCTGAGCCCAGCTCTCCGAAAGCTGCTGCGCCCCGGGGTGTTGCTTTCCCTGGGGCTCTACCTCGCCTCCCTGCCCCTGGCCCTGCTCCCTGACCCCCTCCAGCCCTGGTTGCTGTATGGCCTCCTGCCCCGGGGCCTGGGCCTGCTGTTGCTGGCCATCTTCCTTGGTCGCGCCGACTCCCCGGCGCCCTCCCCTTGGCCCCTCCCGCGCCGCCCGGCCTTTGGCTTCCTGGCCCGGGGGCCCCTGGTGCTGACCCTGTCCACCCTGCTGCTGGCCGCCGCGGGGCTGCTGCGGGCCTACCAGTTGCTGGGCAACGACCTGCGCTTCAACCTGGCCATGGTGCTGCTGCTGGGCTTCTTCATCACGGCGGCCATCGCCCTGGCGGCGGCCTTCACCCTGCTGTTTGTGTCGGTCTTCGACTGGCTGGAGACGGACCCCCCGCGGGCCTTCGTTCACGCCCTGCCGCTGCTGCTGCTGCTGGCCCTGCCCCTGGGGCTGCTGCGGGCTTCAGGTGGGGGAGCGGGGGGAGGCCTGGGGGGCTGGCCGGTTTTGGCCCCAAGCCTCGCCTCGGCGCTGGACCTGTCCTTGCTGGCCGGCCTGGGGGTGTTGGTCCTGCTGGAGCGTTTTGGCGCCCTGGCGGGGCGGCGCAGTCCGGTGTTGCTGGCCTCCTGGAAGTTCCTGCGCTCCCAGAAGCTGCTGCCTCTGCCCGCCTCGGCGGCCCTCCAGCGCCTGCGGCGCCAGGTGCCCCAGCCCCTCCCTCGCTTCGCCCGGACCTTCGCCCTGCTGCTGGCGCTGACGGTCCTGTTGGCCCTGCCCTTGACGCCCCTGGGGGGCCTGCTGGGGCCCGCCTCCTTCCAGGCCCGCCTGGAGCCCCTGCGCTGGGTCCTGGCCCTGGTGGCCGTGGCCAGCCTGTGGCTGCTGGTGCTGGGCCGGCGCCTCTCCTTGAGGGACTCGGCCCTGGGGCTGCTGACCCTGGTCCTGGCCGGGGCTGCCTCGGTGCTGGGCGGGCCGGATTCCTTGGGCCTGCCTCCCTGGACCGGGGTGGTGCTGCCGGGCCTGCTGGCCCTGGCCCTGCTGCCCCCGGCGCTGCTGGTGCTGCTGCGCCTGGTGCTGGCCCGGCGCCTGGCGTCGGGGCGCCTGGAGGCGGCCCTGGACCCGGCCCTGGCGCCGGCCCTGGGCAGTCGCCTGGCCCGGGGCGTGGGGCCCTCCATGTTCATCTCCGTGGTGGGTACGGCGGTGGGGGTCTGGGCCCTCATCGTGGTGCTCAGCGTCATGAAGGGGTTTTCGGAGGACCTGACGGGCAAGCTCCTGCGGACCAGAGAACATGTGATGGTGTCCTCGGACCACCTGGGCGGCATCAAGGATGCCACCCGGCTTGGGCAGGATCTGGCCGCGGACCCCAGGGTGCTGGCCTTTGTGCCCTACGCCGAGGGCAATGTGATGGTGGCCTCGGACAGCAATGTGGGCATGAACATCACCCTGCGGGGGCTGCTCCCGGACACCCACGCCTCGGCCCGCCTGGAGGAGGATCTGGTTTCAGGCTCCCTGTTGCTGCTGACCAGTCCCCACCTGCTGGCCCTGGAACGGCACCCCTACGGCGACTGGCCCACGGGAGCAACGGAGAACCTGGCCCCCCCCGCGCCCCCCCAAAACCCCCAACCTGACCCCAACCCCCAAGCTGACCCCAACACCCCCAACACCCCCAACACCCAACCTGACCCCAACACCCCAAACACCCCCAACACCCCCAACACCCAAGACACCCCCACACCCTCCACCCCCCAGGGCGAGCTGCTGCCCCCCATCCCAGGGGTGGGAGAGGGAGCCGGGGTCCCCTCGGTGCGGGTGCTGCCGCCGGTGTTCCTGGGCAGCGAGCTGGCGTCATCCCTGGGGGTCACGGCGGGCTCCAAGGTGGATCTCATCGCCCCGGACGCGGAGCTTGGTCCCGCAGGGCGGCTGCCCAAGGCCCGGACCTTCGGGGTGGCGGGGGTCTTCTCCACGGGGCTTTACGAGCTGGACATGAAGCTGGCTTGCACCAGCCTCTGGGAGGCCCAGCGCTTCCTGAATCAGGGGGCCAGCATCAACCGGATGGAGATCCGGCTGAGGCACCTGGAGGACGCGCCGGCGCTGGCGGCCCAGTTGCGTGGGCAGGTGCCGGACGCCACCGTGAAGGACTTCAGGGAGCTGAACCGCAACCTCTTCTCGGCCCTGGAGTTGGAGTGGGTGGTGATGTTCTTCGTGCTGGGCTTTGTCATCCTGATCGCGTCCTTCAGCACCGTGTCGGGGCTGCTCATGGTCATCCGGCAGCGGGCCTCCTCGGTGGCCATCCTGCGGACCATGGGCTTTCGGCGGCGGGACCTGCTGGGGACCTTCCTGTGG
>CAZMEC010000140.1:0-8869 GCA_964565265.1 uncultured Myxococcales bacterium | reverse complement strand
TCCCCCCGGCCGCCGGCTCTCCGGGGCGCTACCCCCGCCCCGGCCCCTGGGAAAAGTTTGGGACTGGGTGGCCGGCCGGTGGTGGGAAGGCGAGTGTGGCTGGCGGTGGAACCCGTGCCCTCATCCGGCCCTTCGGGCCACCTTCCCCCACGGGGGGAAGGGTATTTGGAAGGGGACATTGGGCAACCCGGTGGTTGAAACGGCACTTGGGCTGTGGCAGTCTATCGCCTGCGTTTTTACTTTTGGCAGAAACGGGAGTGCACCATGCCCAATCTTTCCACCAGCTACATGGGTCTGAAGCTGGCCAATCCCTTCATTGCCGGGGCCTCGGGCTACGGCCGGAACCTGGATGGAGTGTTGATGCTTCGGGATGCCGGGGCGTCTGCCGTGGTGCTCAAGTCTTTGTTTGAGGAGCAGCTTCGGCTGGAGATGGCGGACAGCGCCCGGGCCATGGAGGGGGCGTCCCACCCGGAGGCCTATGAGTACCTTCAGGCGGACTATGCCGCCCACTTCGGTCCCCGGGCCTACTTGAAGCTGGTCGAGCAGGCCGCCTCCAAGGCTGGGGTGCCGGTCATTGCCAGCATCAACTGCGTCAGCCCCGGGGGCTGGACGGTCTTTGCCAAGCAGGTCCAGGAGGCCGGCGCCTCGGCCCTGGAGATGAACATCTACCAACTGCCCATCAACTGTCAGCGGTCCTCCGCCGAGCTGGAAGCGGCCTATGTGGCCCCCGTGAAACAGGTCACCTCGGAGCTCAAGATTCCGGTGGCCGTCAAGCTCATCCCCTCCTTCACCAATGTCGGCGCCATGGCCATCAAGGTGGCCGACGCCGGGGCCTCTGGGCTGGTGCTGTTCAACCACTTCTTCCACCCCGACATCGACCTTTCAGGGAATCCCGGCTTCGGTGGCTCTCCTGCCTATTCCTGCCCCGGGGACTTCCGGCCCACCCTGCGCTGGACCGCCCTGCTGGCCGGTCGCACGCGCTGTGATCTTTGTGCCTCCGGGGGCATCCACGCCGCCGACTCGGCCATCAAGATGATTCTTGCCGGGGCCAACGCGGTGCAGGTGGTGTCGGCCATCTACATCCACGGCACGGGCCGGCTCAGGAAGCTCATTGATGGTTTGGATTCCTGGATGCGCGAACAGGGCCACGCCAACCTGGAGGACTTCCGCGGAAGCCTCTCCTGGGCCCGGGCCGAGAACCCCGAAATGCTGCTGCGGGCTCAGTACATCAAGGCTTTTGTGGGGGTTGAATAGCCGGCCCACTTCGGACGCTGCTCAAAAACGAGAACCCCTCGTCATCCCAACTGAAGCCCTTTGGAAAGCGGGGCGGGGCGGACTTGCCCTTCTTGCCGGTCTCCGAAACCCCTTCCTGGGCCACTGCCGGCAGGGACTCCGGGTGGATGGAGAAGGTGTACACATCGGCGGGCCTCACGCCCCGGCGCAGCAGCAGGTAGGACCGGGCCAGGGCCAGGCTGGCATGGCGACGGAGCTTGGACATGCTCACAGCCCCGCCAACCTGAAAGCCGTTGAAGTAGGTGGTGGGCGTGCCGGACATCTTGCAACGGTCCCCCAGGAGCATGTCCTGCTTGACCCGCTCCTCCAGGCGCGGCGCGGCCAGATCCTCTTTGAAGCGACCGACAGCGAGGCCCAGGTCGGAGGCCAGGGACAGGTAGAGTTCGGGCCCCAGGTTGGCCTGATTGGCAAACAGCGCGCGGTGCATCTCCCAGAACTTCCCCTGGACCCGGGCGGCCTCCGCGGCAATGGCTGCGGGGCGGGCCTGCTGGTGGAAGGACAGGGGATAGTGCTTGAAGACCAGCCGCATGAGATCGCCGTACTCCTCCCGCAGCTTCAGCAGGTTCTCCTCGTGGCCCGCACAGTAGGGGCACTCAAAATCGGAAAAAACCACCACAGTCAAGGGCGCGTCTGTTGGCCCCAAGGCCGGGTAGACCTGCCCCAACTCCACGGGATGAACCACCCGGTCCTCCGGGTCGGCGCTGATGTCCATGGGGTTGTTCATGGTAGCCAGGTCGGTCATCTCGGAGGGGCTGAGGACCTTGCCCAGTTCCTTGTTCATGGCCGCCAGAAGGGAGTTGGAATCCCAGGCCAGGGTTTGGGTCAAGAGGTTCAGCAGCAACAAAGAAGCGACGGTCATGGGAACTCCTTGAACGACTCAGGGACGCAAATGAATACCACATTGATAGAAGCTTGAGGAGACCTGAGGATCCCTGGTGCCCGGTGCCACCTTCAGGAGGTAGTCCCCCGGGTCGTTGACCACGATGGCCGGTGCCGAGGCCCAGGGATAGTCGGCCCACAGCAGATCCCTGATGTTGTCCTCCGCCTGGGCCTGGAGGGGAGTGCCCTCGGGGTTCTGGATCTCAAACCGGGCCCCCCGGAGGCCGGACCCCACCCTGGCCGCCAGGCAGCCCATCTCCAGACGACCTGGGGTGGGCACCGTGAAGACGAAGTGATCCACCTCCGAATCGGGCAGCAGGGCCCCGGTGATGTACCAGGAGTCCCCCGTTGCCTGGAGGGGCTCAGCGCTGCTGGGGTCATCGTTGGTCGCCGACGCGGCCTCGGCCTGGTTCCACCAGGCATGAAGATCAGCCTTCAGGGACACGGAGTCGTTGGTCCCTGGCAGGCTGTCGAGCTGGCGCAGCACCCAGACCTCCAGGGCCTGGTCCTCGGGTAGTGCCAGGGGAGCCTCGAGGGGCAGCCAGAGGTCATCCATGCCCCACAAGGGATTGACCCTCGCCAGGACCTCACCCCCAGGGGTACGGAGTTCCAAGCCATCGGCCTTCAGGGTCGAACCGTAGCCTGGATGGCCCTCCGGTCCAGGCCCACCGGGGCCCGCCGGCATGAGGCTGAGCTTCAGAAAGATGGCCTCCGGCTTGGGCAGCAACCCAAAGGCCAGGGACTGATGTTGGGCAGCAAGTTGTCCCAACATCAGGGAACGCCAGCCAAAGGGCTGGGCCAGGAGGGCCTGCTCGGGGGGCTTGGGCGCAGGTCCCTCGGGCTTGCCAAAAGTCAGCCCCGGCACACCAGGAACCAGGGCCTCCACCTCCAGCTTGTAGATGAACCCTGGCCCACCCTGGGCCCCCAGGTCCTTCCAGGTGGTGAAGTCCTCGATCTTGATGCAATAGGTTCCCGCCGCCGGCGCATGGAACAACAGTTCGCTGTCTGCGCCCAGGTCCGGCAGGCTGTCATCCGAGGTGGCCAGCAGCACCAGGCCGGCTTCATCGTAGACCGATAACACCGTGTCCAGTTTGCCGCTGAGGCCCTCGGGGTTGGCCCGGGTCCGCAGGGAAAGGAAGGTGGGTTGGTCCACCAACAGCAGAAAGTGGTCCCGGTCCCCCGGGGGATCGATGATGCCGAACAAGCCTCCGTCCCCGGGCACAATCGGGTCGCCCGTGGCGCAGGTGATGCCCCCCTGATAGGCGTCCCCATCGCCCCCTCCCTGGAGATCCCGATCGGAGACCAGTTCCAGGTCCTGGGGGCCTGGCAGATCCCCAGGGTCCAAATCTCCGGGGCCGCTGTCCACCACTTCCTGGGTGTCGGCCAGCCCATCCCTTTGCAGGCCCCCATCGGGCAGCCAGTAGTTACCAGACTGGTCCCCTCCGCAGGCCGCAAGCAGCAGCGCCAGCAAAGGTCCCGCAACCAGATAGGGAAGGGTGGCTCTCATTGGGCCTCATAGTCAGCAAGACCGCGGGATGATACTACATTTCGCGGGCCCTATTGAAACAATCGTTCTGTGGTTGCTCCGAGGGAGCGCCCCCTGCGGCAGACATTCTGGAAGTCCCGGAAGTAGGCCTTGGGTTTGCCCCCGCGGGTCATCAGGCCCCAGTCCTTCTCAGCCTCGGCGAAGTAGCCCTCGTGGGTGGGGTCGTCGCAGAGGGCAAAGGCCAGCACCCCGAACAGGCCCACCGAGCGAAACAGGGGCAGGCGCCGCTCCAGGTTGCTCCAGACCAGGGAGGCCACCTTGTTCCAGTCATCCTCTTCCCCGGAGTGGGTGGAGATGCCCAGATAGGCCAGCAGCACAGGCTTCTGGTAGACCACACTCAGGTAGGTGGTGAAGAGAAAGGCATAGGAGGTCACATCCTCGTAGTCTTCGTTCAGCCAATTGCTGCGGGTCGAGCCTGACAGCTCCTGGAAGGCCAGGAAGTCCAGATGGGGAGAGGCCTCCCCCAGGATGTCCCAGAGGTCGTAGGAGCGGTAGTCCCCGGGGCACAGGCCCACGGAGGCCCCCGGCAGGTACAGGCGGGTCTCCCAGGCGGTGCGGATCATGAGCTCGGCGAAGGGCTTCCACTCCTTCACATGGTGGCCCCCGTCGGGCGGCATGTTGTTGAACTCGGGCTCCAGCACCACCAGCGCCTGGTATTCGCCCTGGAGATCATCCAGGACCCGGTGCAGCCACTCCACATAGGCTTCGTAGTGATCGGAGACATGCTCTTGGGAGATCTCGTCGCCGAAGTAGTAGAAGATGAAGACCGGCAGGACGCCATCAGCGGCCATGGCCTCCACATCCGCCACATCGATCCAATCCGGCTGGTAGTCCTTGGTGACCCACATGGCATGGGCATTCACGGGGGCCCCGTTGGCCCGGGCGGTCTTGTACCAGATCTGATAGTTGTTGTCCGAGAGGGGGGCCCCAAAGCGGTCCCCGGCGCCCACCAGGAAGTTCTCCGGGATGCGGGGGGTTTCCAGGGCATTGGGTCTGGGGGACTCCCAGGAGGAGTCCGCGGCAATCTGGGCTCGGGTCAGGAGGCCTTCGGCCGCCGCGCCGTCCAGCAGTTGGGGGGCTGCGGGGGCCGCGGGGGTTTCGCCGGCCAATTCCGGCGCGGGGGCCAGGGCTTGGGCCAGGCGATCCAGCAGGGCCTTGGTCAGGGCCTGGCGGGGAAAGAGCAGGGGCAGGGGGCCTGGCCCGGGGCCGTCGGATTGAAGCGAGGCCAGGAGGCGCCCATCCGTCAGGGACAGAACCTGGAGGGAGCCCCCCCCTGCCCCCCCCATGACCCAGCGGAGCCAACCGGAGTCCTGGGCGCTGATCTCCAGCAGGGCAGAGCAGTGGGAGCGTGCGGCCACGGCGGCGGGGCTCAGGTAGCTGGGATCGGCCGGGGCCCCGAGGGAGGCGGGCAGGACCATGGTGGCAAGATCAGGGCAGCGCAGGGAGAGGGAGCGCTGGAGTTCGGTGGCCAGGGTGGGGTCCGGCGAGTGGATGGCCACCAAGCCCTCGGGGAGGGCCGGGCAGTCCGCCTGGGCGGGGGGCGCCAAGAGCAGAGCCAGCACCGGAGCAACCAGTAGCAGCCAGCTCGAAGGCATTTTTCAATCCCTGGTCAGTTGCATCCAGCCGCTGCAGGAGGGGCAGGGCACCTTGCCGTTCCCGTGGGAGCGCTTCTTCTCGACCCGGACGCCGCAGCGCTTGCAGGCCAGCATGGGCTTGCGGGAAGCCACTGCGACCTGATTGGCCTGGGGGCGCCGCACGGTGGAACCCCAGGTCTCGGGGGGCGTGCCGAAGGTCCAGTAGGGGTCATCCTCGGGGAGGACTCCAGAGGCCGCCCGGTTGGGCTTGGCCTGATAGGTCTTCAGGTTGCCGATGTTGTCCAGGTCTTCGTCCAGAGGGAGCACAGGGGCGCGCAGGGCCTCCGGCTGCTCAAGCGTCTTCTCTTCGGTCATGTCTACGACTCCAATTGGGTTTTGCCTGTATAAGTACTAGGCGCGGGGCTGAGACAACTCATACACGGATCCCCTGGGCTCCGAGTCCAGGAAAGCGTTGGGGGGATAGTACACAAGTTTGAGACAAAGTCCATGCGCAGGTGCAGTCATCCCTGCGAGGGTGCGGTCCTTGGCTGCAAGGACCCCGGGCAGCCAGTCCGGGGGACGGCGGCCTCGGCCGACCTCCACCAGGGTTCCCACCATGACCCGGGCCATGTTTCGCAGGAAGGCGTTGGCCTCGATCTCGATGGTCACCAGATCCCCGTCGCTGTGGATGTCCACAGCCCGGATGTTGCGCACGGTGCTCTTGGAGTCGCAGTGGGCGGCCCGGAAGGCGGACATGTCGTGCTCGCCGAGGAAGTGGAGGGCGGCCTCCCGCATGGCGCGAAGATCCAGGGCCCAGGGGATGTGCCAGGAGGTGGCCGAGTAGAGAGGGCGGCGGCCGGGGGCGTTGTAGATCCTGTAGGCGTAGCGTTTGCCGCGGGCCGAGCGGCGGGCGTCAAAGTCGGGCCCCACTTCCAGGACCTGCCGTACGGACAGATCGGGGGGGAGCATGGAGTTCAGGCCGGCAAAATAGGCCATCAGGGGAAGGTTCCGCTCGGTGCGAAGGCCCGCCGGGTGGGCCAGGGCGTGGACCCCCGCATCCGTTCGGGAGGAGGTGCGAAGGCTGCAGGGGCGGCCCTCCAACTGGGAGATGGCTTCCTCCGCGGTGCCCTGCACGGTGCGCTGGACACCCTGGCGCTGCCAGCCGTGGAAGGCCGTGCCGTCGTACTCAAAGATGAGAAGAAGGTTCCTGCTCACAGTTCGAAGGACAGTCCAAACATGAGGTTGAGGTCCGAGAGGTCGAAGCTCTCCTCGCTGCCGAAGTCATTGAGCTCGACGGCCTGGAGTTCGATGAAGGCGTAGCTGTTGTTCACGCCCATCTCGTTGTCGAAGGTCACCGAGGTGTGGGGCTCGAAGATGTCCAGCAGGAGGTGGAGGCCCACGGAGCCGGTGTAGCCGTAGGTGCCACCGGTGGCGGAGCGTTTCTTGTCGTTGGAGGGATCGCTGTCGCCACGGTCGTCGGTCCAGGTGGCGGTGTCGCCGTTGCCGTCGGTGATCCACCAGAAGGAGTAGACCAGGCCACCCTTGAAGACCGGGACCAGGGGCACATTGAAGCGCTTGGCCAGCACATCGAAGCGATAGACCAGGCCGGCGCTGAGGGGCAGCATGGTGAAGCGGGTGGCGTCGGCGCTCTTGCTGCCGTCAGCCAGGAGGCCCTTGCCGGACACCCGGCCGTAGGAAAGGGTGCCAAAGCCGCCCAGACTGCCAAAGCCCTGCCAGAACTGGAAGTCGCCCTCCATACCAAAGAGGAACATGCTCTTGTCCCCGAAGATGGTCTCGTAGGGATTGGTGCCAGTGAGGCCCTTCTCTTCAAAGGAGGGCTGGTAGAAGCCCATGCGGACCTCCACGGCCCCATTCAGAGGGCTGGCAGCGAAGGCCGGGGCCGAAACCAGCAGGGCGGCGAGGATGACCAACAGGCAGGTTTGGCGAATCATCTGGCGGACCTCCTGGCGTAGGCACGGCGGCGAAGCTCGGGGATGGCAAGGGGGGCAAGCAGCAACAACACCACGGTCAGCAGGCCCAGGTGGGTGATCAGCCAGGCCAGCCCGGCCACCGGCCAGAGGAGCCCACGGACGGCCCCCTTGACCAAAGGCTTGTCAGCCATCCAGGCGGCAGCCCGGGCCCCGTGGACATAGTAGAAGTCCACCAGGACGCGGCCCGCAGCGGAGCTTAGCAGGACCTGATCCCTGAAGTCCCTGAGGACCCGGACCGTGGGGGCGGAGTAGGAGCCAAAGGCCGCCGTGGCGATGAAGCAGTAGCCACCGTCCTCGTTGCCACCGGACTCCTTGTAGGTCTCCCAGAAGTCCGCCACGGACACGGGGACGGCGCTGATGGGGTCGGAGAGGTCGCTCACATTGTCGAACTCGTCCTTGGCGGCCACCGCCACATAGTAGGTGGCGTTGAGGGCCAGCCCGGTGATGCGGTAGCTTTTGGTCTGGATGCCGGTCTTGGAGCTGACGCCCTCGTCATCGATGGAGTTGAAGTCCTCCTTCGACCAGTAAAGGCTGTAGACCACCTCGTCCTTGTTGTTGATTTCGTCAGTCCAGGAGGCGGTGAGGCTGTTCTCGCCCTCGGTGAGTTCCAACTCGGTGGGAGTGGTGGGGGGTTCGTAGTCCCAGGCGAAGGGGACCTCGACCACCATCTTGCTGTAGGTGTCGTCGGCGTACTGGAAGTAGAAATACAGGGCGGACTCGCCCACCTCGCCCAGTTCGCAGGTGTCGCCCAGCAGGGCCTTGAGTTCGACGATGAGCTCGTTGTTGGAGTACTTGGACAGGGAGGTCTTGCGGATCACATACTGGCAGGAGTCCGTCTCCTCATCCACCAGGCTGCCCGAGTCCGCGCAGCTACCCACCTTGACGGCGTAGCTGAAGCCGCTGAGGGTGTTGACGGACCACTTGATCATGATTCGGGGATTGCCTGTGGGGACCTCGTCAGCCTTGAAGGAGGAGGCGTCCCCGCTTGTGTCCACGGCGCTGGAGCTGTCCAGGGGGTCCACCGTGTCGGTGTAGGCGTAGGTGTCCTCCGCCGTCACCAGGTCCTCGGTTGTCTCGGTCACATCCTCGCTGACCACATCGGTGTCTGTCTGGATCTGGTAACCCAGGTAGAAGCGGCAGTCCTGGTAGTTGACCTGGAAGTCATCCGTCAAGCGGGAGTCCAGGTTGTCCTTCAGGGTGCCCGCGCCCTCGATGGAGTTGATCTTCAGCCCGGGATCGTTGGCCAGGGCCAGTTGGGGGGCCAATCCCAACAGCAGGATGACTGCAGCGGCCAGGGTGTTCTTCAGCATTGAGACCTTCATTACTGTCCTCCCAAACTCGCAGCCCCGCGTCCATTGCAAGACCGGTGCCAGTTTCTCAGGCCCTGGTCATGGCCTGAAAGCAGGGCTTCCAAGGGGCCGGCCGGGGGAAGCCTTGTCGTAACGGCAAGGCCAGTCAATGGGCCCTGACAAGATGTCACAGGAGGCCCCCCTCAGCCATGGCCCCGGCGATCTGGACGGCGTTCAAGGCCGCGCCCTTCCAAAGGTTGTCGGCCACCAACCAGAGATCGAAGGTGCAGGGCAGGC
>CAZMEC010000139.1:0-8888 GCA_964565265.1 uncultured Myxococcales bacterium | reverse complement strand
GATGGTCCGCATGAAGGACGCCATGAACCGCCTCATCTCGGAGGCCACGGGCAAGCCCCTGGCCCAGGTCCAGAAGGACACCCTGCGGGACTACTGGATGAGCGCCCCGGAGGCCCAGGCCTACGGGCTCCTGTCCCGGGTCATCACCGCCAGCACGGAACTGTGAGGTCAAGCCAATGAGCAGGCCCCTGGCGCAGATTGTCCTTTCCTCCCTTGGCCTGACCCTGGCCCTGGGCCTGGCGACCCTGGCCTGCTCGGGGGCTGAGAAGAGCAAGCTGCCCCCCGCCCAGGCGGAGCGCGAAGAGTACCGCAAGGCCCTGGACTATCTGGTGCGGGACAAGTCCCAGGACGCCATCGAGGCCTTCACGGAACTGTCCGAGTCAGCCTCCAACCCGGAGGTCGCCGAGCTTGCGACCCTGCGCCTTGGGGAGGCCCTCTTTGGAGACTCCTCCTACGCGGAGGCGGCGGAGGTCTTCCGCCAGTACACCGACCAGTACGGCACCTCCCCCAATGTCCCCCACGCCCTGTACATGTGGGCCCGCTGCCACCTGGAGCGGCTGCCCTCGGACTTCTGGCTGCTGCCCCCCACCGCCGAGCGCCAGCAGGAGAACCTCCTGGAGGCCCTGGGCCTGCTGCGGCGCCTCATCCTGTCCTATCCCGAGTCCCACGCCGCGGCCAAGGGCCGGGTGCTGTTCGTGAACGCCACCCGCCTGTCCTGCGAGCATGAAATGTATGTGGCTGAGTACTACGAAGATCGGGAGAAGCCCAAGGGCGTCGTGCTGCGGCTGGAGGCCCTATGGGACCAGGACCAGGAGGAACGCCGACTGGGGCTGGTGCCCGAGGGTCATGCCTTCTGCGGCCGTCCGGCAGAGGCCCTGCTGCGGCTAGGGCGCGCCTACCACGACCTCAAGAAGCCCGAGGGCCTGCGCTCCACCCTGGAGCGGGCCAAGGCCCACTGGCCCGGGGACACCGAGACCGTCAAGGAACTGGAAGCCCTGCTCAAGTAGGGCCCGTCGCGGCCCCTAATTCCTCGCCCACTCCCGCAGCAATCCCGACAACACCGACTGCACGCTCCAACTGGGGACCTCCCCGGCCTCAAGGAAGTGGACCCCAAGCTGGGCCAGCAGCCTGATCCGCTCAAAGGGATCACCCACCAGCCCCACATTCCCCAGGGCCCGGCTCCACTCGGAGCGTTCCGCCAGGAAGGACGCCATGGCCCCCCGGGTGCGGTCCCGCCAGTCCCCATCCTGGATATCCGCCAACATGGCCAGGGCCTCTTCCGTCCGGCCACTCTTGAAGCAACCCAGGGCCACGGAGGACATGGCCGCAAGCCCCGAGAGGCCCTCCCCCAGGGAGCGGGCGCCGGTCATGGCGCTGGCGCAGTCAACCCAGCGAGCCTGGGCCGCGAAGGCCGCAAAGCGAGGGCTGGTCACCACCGTGGCTTCCACCTTGGAGGTGAGGGTCCAGGCCTCCTCCAGGTACCCCCTGCCCTTGCCCCGAAGATCTGCTATCAGGGCCGCCTCGGAGGCGGGGATCTGGGGGGGCTGGGGGGCCGCAGCAAGGGCTCCTCTGGGCCTGGGAGGAGGGGTCCCCGGATTCCCCGTGGGAGGGGGTGGGGGGGAAGAGGGGGGGAGCATCACCGCCGCGGGTAGGGCTGCCTGGGCCTTGGTCTCAAGCTCAAGGGCCCGATTCATCAAGAGGTTTCCAAGGGCCAACAGGGCCTCCAAGCGCGCCTCCGGTTGGGTGACGGTGACCAGCAAGGAATCAAGCTCGGCCTGGACCCAGCCGGCCTCCCCGGGGTGCTCCCTGACAATGGCCACCAGGGCCTTGAAGCGCAGCAGGGGATCGATGATCCGGTTGGCCAGCCAAAGGGCCTCGGCCTGACCCTTGGCCTCAAAACACTGGACCGTGAGCTCGGAGAGCAGACGATACACGACCCTGTCCTGGGCCTCCTGACCACCCCTGGTGAGGCTGCCAGAGGCCTCCAGGGCAAGCTCGGGCAGCTCCCGGCAGAAGCCCTGCCGGGCCAGCTCTTCCATCAACATTCTGAAGGCCTTGTGCTTCCACAGGCCGTTCTCCACCAGCCGGGCCTCCCCGAGGGCCTCCCGGCGCAGCCCGGCCTTGGCCAGGGCCACGGCCACCGAGGTGCGGGCCCGATCCAGGGGCAGACTCCTCTCCTTGAGCCCCGTCACCAACTTGCGGGCGCTGTCCAGCCGCCCGTCCCGAGCCAGCCGTTCGGCGCAGGCCCCCTGGACGCGGTCCCTGATGGCCTCATCCAGGGACAGGGCCAGGACCTCCTCAGTGAAGCCCGCCAGGGCCCTCAAGGACAGCGCCCGGGCCAGCAGGGACCAGCCCCGCTCGTTCTTCGGTTGGCCCAGTTCCTTGGCGGCCAGGTCTGCCAACCAGCCCATGGTTCCCTGGAACTTGGAACGACCATCCAGCTCCCCGGCCACCGCCAGCAGGGCCTGGGCCCGGGCCTCCCCGGAGGGGAACAGCCAGGCCGCCTGGGCCGCGGCATTCAGGGGATAGAGCTGGGCCGGAAGCTGGGGCACCAGGGCCGCCAGGTCCACCACCAGGTTGGCGGTTTTGAGGAAAGGGTAGGGCCGCAGGGCCTTGAACACCGAAGCCCCCGCGGAGCCAGGCAACAGCAAGCCAATCAGGATTACCAGGGCGACAAAGCGACACTTCATGGACACCTCCCAAGGTGCCGCTCAATCTAGTTTTTAGCCCGCCCCATGTCAACAGCGGGACTGGATCTTCCTTGACAGGAAACCCCGCGGGCGCTAAACCTCGGCCGTTCTCGGGTGCCCCTGTTTTGGGGGTGAAAAGGGAAGCAGGTGCCTGGCGCTGGAAGCAGCGCCGGAAAGCCTGCACGGACCCGCCACTGTGATCGGGCGAGGTCCCTGGCCATCAAAAGCCACTGCGTTTCAGCGGGAAGGCGGCCAGGGATGGGGACAGGAAGCTGTCCCGCCCGTAAGTCAGGAGACCTGCCCGGGTTTCATTGCCGTTCCACCTTCGGGACCTGAGGGGATGCGCATTTGGGGTTCTTCGTTTCCACGCTGCTGGTCTGGGCAGCACTCTTTGGTCAGCCCTTGGCGGCCGCCGCCCCGCTGGACGACTCCGACCTGGAGGCCCTCGAGGTCAGCGTCCCGGCCCCCCTGTCCCTGCATGAGCCGGACCTCATCTTGAAGACCGGAGACCTGCCCCCGGGCACCGACACCCTGGCACGCGCGCTGGCCCTGGTGCCCGGCGTGCAGGTGCTGGGCGAGGGTTCGGGCCGGCCCGTGCTGGCCTCCAGTCGGGGGCTGGGCCCCGGGCGCCTCGTGGTGATGCTGGACGACCGCCCCTTGAACGATCCCAGCGGCCTGCCCTTGGACCTGCGCAGTCTGCCCCTCTCGGCGCTGGACTCCATCGAGGTGTACCGCGGCCCCCTGGCCCTCCCGGGCAGCCAGGGCAGCGCCGGCGGCATCATCCGGCTGAGGACCGGGGACGGAGGCTCACGCGACCACGGCAGCCTGGCCCTTGGCGGCGGCTCCTTCGGCACCGTCCGCAGCGCCCTTCAGGCCCACCGGGGCCCCCTGGACCTGGCCCTGGATCAGGAGGTCTCCAGCGGAGGCTTCCCCTTCGTGGACCTGAACGGCACCCCCCGCCGCATGGTCAACAACGACCACGCCGTCCAGCGCGGACATCTGGCCCTGGAGTTGGGCCGCCGGGGCCGCTGGTGGTCCCACCCCTCCCTGGACTTCTCGGACCTGCGCCGGGGCTCCCCTGGCCTGGAGCAGTTCCAAAGCACCACCGGCCGGGAGCACAGCCGCACCCTGCACCTGAGCGTCCCCTTCACCGCCCCGCCTCTGGGCGACACCCTCCTGCGGGGCAGCCTGGGGGCATCCCTTTGGCAGTACCACTTCTCCGATCCCGATCCCTACCTGCCCCCCCCCCAGCGCACCCAGGTGGACAGCCAGCGGGGTGACGCCCTGGTGTCCCTGCGCCTGCCCGCCCTGGGCTGGGTCCGGCCCTTTGCCTTCGTCAGCGGCGCCGCCGAAACCAGCCGGGTCCAGCGCCCCCTGGGCCGCCAAAGCCCCAGCCGTCTGCTGGGCTCCGCCGAGGGCGGCGTCTCCCTGCGCCCCGCCTCCTTCCTGGCTGCCTCCCTGGCCGCCCGGGGCGACGGCGCCGAGGGTCAGGGCGCCTTCTTTGCCCCCCGGGCCGAACTGTCCGCCTGGGCGGGCCCCTCCCAGCGCCGCCTCTCCTTGCACCTCCACGCCGCCCGCAGCCGCCGCTTGCCCAGCCTGGACGAGCTGTACTACCAGGGCAGCGGCATCCGCGGCAATCCGGCGCTGCTGCCCGAGGACGCCTGGGCAATGGGCGCAACCACCTCCAGCACCCTGGGCCCCTTGCAGGCCTCCCTCACCGCCTACCACCAGCGCCTCTCCAACCTCATCCGCTTCGTCCCCGTGAGCGCCTATCTGGTGGAGGCCAGGAATCTGCAAGACGCCACCGTGCAGGGCCTGGAAGGAGCCCTGGACCTGGACTTGGGGGCCCTGGCCGCCGGGGCCTCCGGCACCTGGTCCCAAAGCGACTGCGCCGGCGCGCCCCTTCCCGGTCATCCCCGTCTCTCGGGGGAGGCCCACAGCGCCCTCACCCTTGGCCCCGGCACCCTCTGGGTCCGCGCCGAGGGTCGCAGTGCCATCTTCCTGGACCACCTGGGGGTGCGCAGCGAGGAGGCCCGCCTGCTGCTCCATTCGGGGCTGGATCTGCGTCCCCCCCGCCCCCTGCCAACCCTGCGCCTGACCCTTCGAAACCTCACGGATGTGCGAGACTCGGTGGACTCCTATCAAAGCCCCCTGCCCGGTTTCTCGGCCTTCGCCGAGGCCGTCTTTCAAACTGACCAGAAGGAATACTGACGATGAGACTGCTGCCCCTGACCCTTGCTCTTCTCTTGCTTGCCGGCTGCGCCGACACTGGCTCCGGGGACCCGGCCGATTTGCTGACCTTGGACCAGGTTGACAGCAGCGCGCAGGACCTGGGGGACGACGCCGGGGACCAGGACCTGACCGGTGACGATGCCCTGGAAGATTCGGCCCAAACCCTGGCCCAACCCTGGTTCTCCTCACCCCAGGCCATCCTGCCTTTGCCGGACCAGGGCCTGGTCCTGGTCTCCAACACCAATGGCGCCTGGGACAACGAGCTCTACACCATGGTCTATGGCCCGGGCTTCGTCAGCGTCCTGGACCGGGAGACCCTCCTGCTGGTCGAGGACCTGACCACCAGCGCCGTGAACCCCCAGGCCCTGGCCCGGACCCCCCAGGGGGTGGCGGTGCTGTGTTCTGGCACCACCGCCTTCGACGAGAACTGGAACGCCAGCCCCGCGGCCCCCGGCGCCCTGGACTTCTTTGACCAGGACCTGACCTTGCTTGGCAGCCTGCCCCTCCCCAATGAGTCCGTGGGTGCGGGCAGCGGCTTCCCCACCTCTCTGGTGGTCCTGGGCAGTCGCGTCTTCGTGGGCAGCGGCATCGCGCCCGCCATCTGGGCCGTGGATGCCGACACCCGCCAACTGATTGCCACCCGGCGCCTCCACGAGCTCCCCGGCAACGAGCTGATCTCCCTCTTTGAGGCCGATGGCTTGCTGGGCGTCCTGGCCTTCAACAGCGAGACCCTGAGCCTGCTGGACCCCACCACCCTGGAGGAGATCCCCGGCCCTTGCGCCTACCCCTTCGCCCTGGACTCCCGCCCCGAGACCCTCACCGGACCCCAGAGCGCGGTCTACCGGAACGGCAAGATCTACCTCATCAACGCCCTGATCAGCACCCTCTCGGTCTTTGACCCCGCCACCTGCCAGTTCGAGGCCCAGGCCGCGGTGCTGGGGGGCGCCCCCAACCACATCTTCGCCAACGCCGACTTCGCCTTCGTGGTGAACTCCCTGGACAACAATCTCCAGCGCCTGGCCCTGGACGACCTGGACTCCACCGTCCCCTTCGTCACCCTGCCCCCCGGCTGCAACCCCTGGAACGGCGCCCTGGAGGGGGATCGCCTCTTCGTTTCTGGCTATGTGGACGCCCGGGTCTACAGCGCCGACCTGGCCAGCGGCGAGCTGTACGGCTTCGTACCGGAGGTCCCATGAGGTTGTTGGCCCCAGCCCTGGCTCTGTTGTGCTGGAGCTGCGCCCAGAACGCCAGCCCCGATCCCCGGGCCATCCCCAAGCGGGTCCTGGCCCTGGCCCCCAACCTGGCGGAGACCTGGGCCTACGCCTGTGGCAGCGCCTCCCTGGTGGGCCGGGTGAGCTTCTCGGACTTCCCCCCGGAGCTTGAGGCCCTGCCCTCGGTGGGGTCGGCCCTGGGGCCCGATCTGGAGCGCCTCTCGTCCCTGCGCCCCGATCTGCTGCTGCTCACCGGGGGGGCCGCGGGGGGCCCAGTGGCCACGGCCCTGGCCGGCGCCGGCCACCGCCTCGAGATCTTTCCCATGGAGAGCCCCGCCCAGGTCCTGACGGCGGTGCAGCGCATGGAGCAACTCTGCGGGGCCACGGGGGCCGCCTCCCGACGCCTGGAACTGGCCCTGGCGGCCGCCGGCGGTCCCGGCCCCGGGCCTGGGGCACCGCGGGTACTCATGCTCCACGGCCACCAGCCCCTGGTGGCAGCGGGGCCTGGCTCCTGGGGGGACGCCCTGCTGCACCTGGCGGGGGTCCACAACGCCATCCCCCGGAATGCCCTGCCCTACCCCAGCCTGTCCGCCGAGGATGTGGCTGCCCTGGCCCCGGATTGCATCCTAGACAGCACTGGGGTATACGAGAAACCCATGAATGAGCTGGCCCTTCAGTTGCCCAAGAGCGCAGCCCTGGTCCCTCTGGAGGACCCCGCCATCCTGCGCCCGGGGCCCCGGTTTCCCCAGGCCCTGGAGGCCCTGAACGACGCCCTTCGTCGCTGTTTGCCAGGGGGCCCCCCCCGATGAAGCGCCCACCCACCCCCACCCTGGCCGCCCTGGCCACCCTGCTGACCCTGGTCCTGCTGACCCTCTACCTCTGGGCCGGGCCCGTGCTGCTGGATCTGGGGGCCCTGGCGGATCCCAACGGCGAGGCCCGGATGCTACTGAACCTTCGCCTCCCCCGGGCCCTCCTGGCGCTGCTGGTGGGGGGCTCCCTGGCGGTGGCGGGCACGGCCTTTCAGGCGCTGCTGCAGAACCCCCTGGCGGATCCCTTCATCCTGGGGGTCTCCGGGGGCGCGGCCTTTGGGGCGGCCCTGGGGGCGGCGGCGGCGGCCAGCTTTCTGGGGCTCTCTCCGGTGCTGGCCCAGGTGCCGGTCTTCGCGCTGGCCTTTGCCGGGGCCCTGGCCGCCAGCGCCCTGGTCTTCTTGAGCGCCGGCGCGGGCAACCCCAGCCGCATGCTGCTGGCCGGGGTGGTGACCAACTTCCTGGCCTCGTCCCTCATCGTCATCCTCAACACAGTGCTGCGCCCCGAGCAGGCCCAGGATCTAATCTATCGCCTCTCCGGCAGCCTGGCCGCGCCGCCCCCCGCCGCCGTCCTCTGGCCAGCCCTGGTCCTCTGCGTCCTTTGTTTCTTCTGGCTCCTGCGGCTGGCGCCGGGCCTGGACGCCCTCTCCCTGGGGCCCCGCTTCGCCCACGATCTGGGGCACCGGGTCCAGACCCTGAACCTGGCCATCTTCCTGCCCGCCACCCTCATGACCGCGGTGGTGGTCAGCCTCAGCGGCTTTGTGGGCTTCGTGGGCCTCATCGTGCCCCACGCCCTTCGCACCCTGCTGGGCCCCGCCCATCATCGCCTGCTGCCCGCCAGCTTCCTGGTTGGCGGCGCCTTCCTGCTGGCCTGCGATCTGCTGGCCCGCCTGTCCTTCCCCGTCTTTGGCACCCAGGCCCCCGTGGGGGCGCTGACGGCCCTGGTGGGGGCCCCCGTGTTCTTCATCCTGCTGCACCGGCTGGGGGCTGACCATGGGCGCTCCTAAAACCACCGTCCTGCGGGCCCGCGGCCTGGCAATGACCCGCGCCGGCCGCCTCCTCTTTGAGGGGCTGGATCTGGACCTTGCCCCCGGGGATTTTCTAGGCATCTGCGGCCCCAACGGCTGCGGCAAGAGCACGCTGCTGGGCCTGCTGGCGGGGTGGCTGCGTCCCCAGACCGGAACCATTGAACTGCACGGCCGCGCCCTGGCCACCCTCCGTCCCCGGGATCGGGGCCGCCTCCTGACGCAGGTGGGCCAGGCCCCCTCGGCGGAGGTCTCCTTCTCGGTCCACGAGTTGGTCACCATGGGCCGCCAGCCCCACCAGCCCGAGGCCCCCTCCAGCGGCGCCCAGGCCGTCAAGCAGGCCCTGGACGCGACCGATCTTCTACCCCTGGCCCACCGCCCCCTGGCCACCCTCTCCGGCGGCGAACTTCAGCGCGCCTTCCTGGCCCGGGCCCTGGCCGCCCAGACTCCCCTGCTGCTGCTGGACGAGGTAAGCTCCGCCCAGGACCCCCGCCGCCAGGGCGCCCTCATGTCCATGTTGGCCGATCTAGTGCAAAAGGAAGGCCGCGCCATCGCCCTGGCCACCCACGATCTGAACCTCGCGTCCCTCTTCTGCACCCGGGTCCTGCTCTTTGGCCCCGAGGGCACCCTGATCCACGGCAGCCCCCAAGAGGTGTTCACCAAAAAGACCCTAAGCAGCATCTTCGGCAACGCCCTGCGCCTCACCGACAGCGGCGACCCCAACCGCCCCCTGATGGTGCCAGTAAGATAGGCCCCGTCCGAACCCCGACCGCAAGGGAGGGGGCTGTCCGGCACGCATGCCCACGCTTTTCCCAGGGGCCAGCAGCCCATCGCACACCACCTCCGGCTGTCAGCTACCACCAAGGTGCCAATGTCCCCTTCCAAATCCCCTTCCCCCCGTGGGGGAAGGTGGCGCGAAGCGCC
>CAZMEC010000138.1:0-9073 GCA_964565265.1 uncultured Myxococcales bacterium | reverse complement strand
CCGGCCCAGGCCCTGCTTGCGGGCGAGCGCACCAGCCTCAACATCCTGGCCCATCTATGCGGCGTGGCGACCCAGGCCCGGAAGTTCGTGGACCGGGCGGCCAACCCAGCGGTGGCCGTGCTGGATACCCGGAAGACCACCCCCGGTATGCGCCTGCTGGAGAAGTACGCCGTGCAGTGTGGCGGGGGCGTCAATCACAGGATGGGCCTCTACGACCAGATCCTCATCAAGGAGAACCACATCGCGGCTGCGGGCGGCATCCGGCAGGCCCTGGCAGGGGCCCGGAAGGCCTACGGTGACAAGCACCCGGTGCAGGTCGAGGTGCGAAACCAGGAGGAACTCATCCTGGCCGTGGAGGGGGGCGCGGACAGCGTCCTGCTGGACAACATGACCCCCGCCCAGGTGAAGAAACTGTGCAAGCTGGTGGGCCGTCGCATCCCCACCGAGGCCTCCGGCGGCGTGACCCTCTCCAACATCAAGGACTACGCGGCCTCCGGGGTCACCCGGATCTCCGTGGGCGCCCTCACCCACTCTGCCCCTTCGGCCGATCTGTCCATGCTGTTTCTGGGCCCCCAGGCCTGACAGCGCGCCATGAAACCCACCCTTTTTGAGCTGCAAAGCACGGAAAGCACCCACAGCCTCTGCGCCGCCCTGGGCCCCAGGCTGGAGGGCGAGTTGCTGGTGCTGGCGGGGGTTCAGACGGCAGGGCGGGGGCGCCGGGGGCGGGCCTGGGTGTCCACCAAAGGCAACCTCCACGCAAGCTGGCTGACCAGTTACCCGGCCCTGGCCCTTCCCGGCGCCCCCTCCCTGGCGGGGCTGGCGCTGGCGACCCTGCTGGAAAGCGAGTACGGCCTGGCCTGCCAGGTGAAGTGGCCAAACGATGTGTTGGTGGACGAGCAAAAGCTGGCAGGCATCCTCTGCGCGTCCGCCGGCGGCCGCCTGCTGGTAAGCCTGGGCGTGAATCTGGTGGAGCCCCAGGCAGAAGGAAACCCAATCCCAGCCGCGAACGAAGTGAGCGGATCGGAAGGAAACCCAATCCCAGCCGCGAACGAAGTGAGCGGATCGGGCGCCCTGCGCCCCTGCTGGCTGGGCCAGTTTGGCCTCACCCCAAGCCCCCTGGACCTGGCCCTGGGCTTTCTGGCGCGGTTCAGCGAACTGGCTGAACTGGCGCTGCGGGAGGGCCGCTTCCCGGTGGAACTCTGGAACCGGCACTGGGGCCACCTTGGGGCGCTGGCCTGCGCCTCCACCCCGGGGGGCCCGGTCCGCGGCCTCCTTCGGGGCGTGGATGCCCGGGGGGCCCTGTTGCTGGAACGGGAGGACGGCACCCTGAGCACCATCACCTGTGACGAGGTCATCCATCTTCGAAGGGAGCAAGGACATGCTGCTGGCCATTGATATCGGTAACACCAGCACTCAATTCGCGCTGCAGGAAGGGGACCAGTGGAAGGCCTCCTTCCGGCTGGCCACCAACCCCGGCGCGGAGGAGGCCGAGTTGACCTGGGCCCTGGGTGACAACTTCACGGCCCTGGGCTTGCGGCCCTCCCAGGTGGAGGCCCTGGCCATCTCCAGCGTGGTCCCGCCCTTTTTGGCGGCGCTGCTGCCGGTCTGCGCCAGGTTGTTCAAGCCCCAACCCTTCGTCATTGACCACTCGGCGGACCTGGGCCTGGACCTGGGCGCCGTGAACGCGGCCCAGACGGGGACCGACCGGCTGGTGAACGCGGCGGAGGCCCACTCACGCTTCGGGGCTTCTTTGGTGCTGGACTTTGGCACCGCCACGACCTTCGATCTGGTGGACGCCGAGGGGCGCTTCCTGGGGGGCTGCATCTGCCCCGGGCTGGTGCTTGGGCTGGAGGCCCTCCACCAGCACACCGCCAATCTGCCGCGGGTGCCCCTGGCCAGGCCCCGGCGGGTCATCGGCACCAACACGCTGGAGGCCATGCAGGCGGGGGTCCTGCTGGGCTATGCCGCCCTGGTTGAGGGGCTGATTGCCCGGATCAAGGCCGAGGCCGGGTTCCCCATGAGGGTGCTGGCCACGGGCGGGTTGGCACAGTTTGTGACCCCCGAAGCCCCCTCGATTGAGGAGAATCTGCCGAATCTGACCGTGGACGGAATTGCAAGAATCTGGCGACTCAGGGGACCTGCTCTACGCGAACCTCATCTATAGCCATGCCATCGTTGTTGATGCCCCGATTGCCCCACTGCTGGAACTTGACCACGAAGGTGGAGGAGCGGGAATCCAGGTTCCAGTAGTTGGCCTCAGTGGTGAGGTTGAACTTCTGCAGGGTGTACCCGTTGGGAAGCTGGGGACTGCCCTCGAAGAAGCCCCGGACGCGGGAGTAACTGGTGCCCCCATCATCGGAAATGAACAGCCCGTCTTCGGGGCCCAGGTCCTCACTGAAGCCCTTGATCTGGAACTGGATGGTGACCTCCCGGGTGGCCCGCGAGAGATCCAGGCGCAGGGTGGCCTGGTTCATGGAGTCGGTGTTGGTGCTGGCATCCATGGTCAGGTGCCAGGAGCCGTTGTAGGGGGAATACTGCCCGGTCACCAGGCAGCGGCCGCTGGCGGTGGAGAGGCAGGACCAGTAGGCGTCCATTTCGCCGGTCTCGAAGCCGTTGGCGTAGGTGGGCTGGTACCAGCCGGCCTCCATCACCCGGAGGTCATCAATCGCGTAGCCCCGATTGGGAGCCACATTGTTGTCCGTCTGGCGGAAGCTGATGACGAAGCGGTCGGTGAGGGTGAGGCCGTTGTCCTTGGCCAGTCGATCCAGGTCAAAGAACTGGTTGTACCAGACGCCGTTGGTCAGGCCCTCGAAGGAGGGCGAGGTGACCTTGACGAAGGAGCCGCCGCCGTTGTCCGAAAGCCAAAGGCCGTCCCAGTCGTTGGTGGTCTCGCCGAAGTCCTTGATCCAGTAGCGCAGCAGCACCCGCTCGGTGTTCTTGAGGTTGAGGTGCAGGTTGGCCTGGTTCTCGCCCCAGTTGTTCACGGAGGAGTCCAGGAGCAGGTGGTAGGGATTGGTGTGGGCGTTGGGTTGCTCGCTGGTGATGCGAATGCGCCCGTTGCGGCTGCTGTAGAAGGCCCAGCCGTTGGGCATGCTGGTGTTGGGGAAGAGTTGGTTCACGGGGAGCATTTGATAGGTCACGGCCTCCTCGGTGGTGACGCTGATGGCGTCGAAGGCGAGGCCGTCGTTGGTCACCTGGGCGTTGGCCTTGTTCTGGAACTTCACCACACAGGTGGCGCCAAGTTCGAGGCCGGCCGCGGTGGCAGCCCGAACCAGGTCGATGTGGCTGCGGTTCCAGGCATCCAGGGGGCCACCCTTGAGCTGGACCAGCCGCAGGAAGGTGGTGCCGCCGTCAACGGATAGGAAGACGCCATCTTCTTCGTCGGTGTCGTCGTTCAGGTCCTTCCACCAGAAGTCCAGGAAGACGAATTCCTTGCCCGTCAGATCAAGGTGCAGGCGGGCCTCGTTGATGGCAGTAGTGCCGGTGCCGGCGCCGCTGTCACGGTCCATCACCAGGTGGTAGCTGCCCTCCTTGGGGCTGTTGGAGCCGGTGATCTGCTGCCGGCCCAGGGGCTGGCTGGAGACCATCCAACTGGCATCGAACTCGGCGATCTCGAAGCCCGTGGAGTAGGGGATGGTGGAGTACAGGGGGGCGCTGCGCAGCTTCAAGTCCTCGATGGCCAGGCCGCTGTTGTTGAGGGCGTTGCGGGCCCGGCCCCGGAGGGCCACCACGGTGCGCTTGGAGAGGGTGAGGCCGGCGGTGGCGGCCAACTGGGTCAGGGAGAGCTGGACGGGCTTCCAGACGCCATTGGTGTAGGAGGCGGGCTGGAATTGGTAGATCCTGGTCTGGGTGCGGCCCCCATCCACGGAGAGGAACACGCCGTCGTCGGAGTCGTCCTGGTCACCGTAGTCGGTCCACCAGAAGGAGAGGACCACGGCCTTCTCGCCGGCCAGGTCGGCGCTGACGCGGAACTCGGCCCTGGTGTCGGTGTTGTTGGCGGAGTCTAGCTGCAAAGACTGGGTGCCCGTGCGGACATAGGTCCCAGCGTAGCGGTCGCGGCCCCGGAGGTTGCCGCCGGCGGAGATCCACGCGGGGGGGGTGTTGGTGGACTCTTCGAAGCCCGTGACCAGGGGCAGGGCTGAGTAGGCGGACTCGCCAACGGTGAGGTCGTCGAGGTAGATGGAGGCGCGGCGCTGGAAGCTGCCGTCGATCCGGTGCTGGAAGCGAAGGACGGTCTTGGCGCTGAGGGTCAGCCCCGAGATGGTCGCGGCAGCGGAGAGGTTGATCTTCTGGAAGTACCAGGTGTCGTTGTTGGGGGTCAGGTCCCGGGAGTAGTAGTGGATGGCGGTCCAGTTGGCCCCGCCGTCGACGGAAAGGGAAACGCTGTCGTTGGAGTCAAGGGACTCGGCGGTGGCCTTGAACCAGAAGCCCAGCACCACATTGTCGGCGCCGGCGGCGTTGAGGTAGAGCTGGGCGTAGGTGTCGCCGGACAGGTTGCTGGAGCTGTTGCGCTTCTGGGAGCGGAGGGAATAGGTCCCCGTGTGGGAGTCGGTGCCCTCCAAGGCGATGGTCACATTGCCCGCATTGGTGGTCTCCAGGCGCCAGGAGGCCTCCCGGGCCCCGGTCTCGAAGCCGGTGGCGTAGGGGATGGCCGCGTAGGGATGCCCGCAGGAGGCATCCTCCAGGCAGAGGTGCTGGGCGTCCAGGCAGGTCCCGCAGGAGCCGCCGCAGTTGTCACTGCCGCACTGTTTGCCGGTGCAGTTGGCCCCGGGGCTGCAGCAGGTGCCTTCCCAACAGTGTTTTTCGAAGCCGCAGGCCAGGAGGTTGTCCTCGAAGGTCCAGTCGGTCTGGCTGTCCAGGGGGCTGCAAACGCGGCAGGAATCAGCCGGATCTTCCAGGCCCGAGCCAACGCAGAAGCCGTTGATCATGCAGTAGTAGGGATTGATGGTGTACTGGCACTGGCCCGCCTCACAGGCGACCTTGGAGCAGGAGTCGTCGTTGATGCAGGTGCCGCAGGTGCCGCCGCAGCCGTCGTCGCCGCAGGCCTTGCCGGCACAGGACGGGACGCACTGGCAGACCCCCGCCACGCAGTATTCGTTGGCTTGGGTACCGCACTTGGTGCCCGAAAGCTTGGTGCTGGCGCAGCCGGTGAGGGCCTCGCAGGCCTCCAGGGTGCAGTCGTTGCCGTCGGACTGGCAGGTGACGCTGGTCCCGGGCTTGCAGGAGCCGGTGCCGCAGGTGTCCCCCGTGGTGCAGGCGTCGCCGTCGTCGCAGGGGACGGTGTTGCTGACCTGGATGCAGCCCATGCCCTTGTCGCAGGCCTCGTCGGTGCAGGGGTTGCCATCCTCGGGGCACTTCTTGGCGGCGCCGCCCTTGCAGAAGCCGTTGCTGCAGTAGTCATCCAGGGTGCACTGGTTGGCGTCGTCACAGGCGCCCGTGGCGGGCACCTGGATGCAGCCGTACTCGGCGTCGCAGATGGCCTCGGTGCAGGGGTTGGCGTCGGGGGCACAGACCGTGGTCGCGGCGCCCGTGCAGAGGCCGTCCAGGCAGGTGTCGTCGTCGGTGCACTCGTCGCCGTCGTCGCAGACGCCCAGACGGGGCACGAACTGGCAGCCCAGGGCCACATCGCAGCTATCCTCGGTGCAGTCGTTGTTGTCGTTGCAGACCCGGACAGCGCCAGAAGCGCAGAGGCCCGCATCGCAGGTATCGCCCTCGGTGCAGAGGTTGCCGTCCTCGCAGGCCCCAAGGATGCCGTCGTTCACGCAGCCGCTGGTGGGGTCACAGGAGTCCGCCGTGCAGACCTGGGTGTCGTCGCAGTCCAGGGGGCTGCCCTGGCACTGGCCCGCCACGCAGGCAGTGTCAAAGGTGCAGGCGTTGAGGTCGTCGCAGGGCACCGCGTCCAGAGCGGTGAACTGGCAGGCACCCTCCACACAGGCGCCGTCGGTGCAGGGATTGGAGTCGTCGCATTCCATCGGGTCGGAGACGCAGGCGCCGTCCTGGCAGAGATCCCCAAGGGTGCAGGCGTCCCCATCCTCGCAGGCGGTCCCGCTGAGGTCCAGGTGATCGCAGCCGCCACCCAGCAAGCAGACATCGGTGGTGCAGGCATTGGTGTCGTCGCAGTCCTGGAAGATCTCTCCCTGGCACTTGCCGGCGGCGCAGAGGTCGCCCTCCGTGCAGGTGTCGCCGTCGTCACAGGCCTCGCCGTCGTTGTCGCTGTGGAGGCAGCCCACCTTGGGGTCGCAGCCGTCCAGGGTGCAGACATTGGAGTCGTCGCAGGACACGGTCATGCCCACGCACTTGCCGGCCACACAGGTGTCCCCATCCGTGCAGGCGCTGCCGTCAGAGCACATGCCGGGGGTATTGGTGAAGACGCAGCCCAGGGCCCCATCGCAGACGGCGCTGGTGCAGGGGTTCAAGTCGTCGCAGAGGATGGGGTCGGCCTGACACTCGCCCAGCACGCAAAGGTCATTCAGCGAGCAGGGGTCGCCGTCATCACAGAAGCCCCCGTCAGTGTCCACGAAGTTGCAGGCGCCGGCCTCGGTGCAGAGATCCTGGGTGCAATCGTTGCCGTCGTCGCAGACCACCGTGGTGGTGCCCAGGCACTCGCCCACGACGCAGCGGTCGTTGCGGCTGCACAGGTCGAGGTCGTCACATTCCATGCCGTCGAGGTTGCTGTGGGTGCAACCGTTCAGGGGGTCGCAGGCATCCTCCGTGCAGGGGTTCAGGTCGTCGCAGGTCCTGGCAGCCCCAGAGGTGCAAAGGCCCGCGTCGCAGAGATCCCCCTCGGTGCAGACATCGCCGTCCTCGCAGGCATCGCCGGAGAGTTTCCCAGAGACGCAGCCCACCCCAGGCTGGCAATAATCTGCCGTACAGGGGTTGCCATCCTCGCAGGGGATCGTGGGGCCACCCACACAGGTGCCCTCCTGGCAGAAGTCCCCGTCGGTGCAGACCTCGCCGTCCTGGCAGGCGCCCACCCGGTTGGTGTTGACGCAGCCGGTGGCGGGGACACAGGAGTCGTCCGTGCAGTCGTTTCCGTCCTCGCAGTTTGCCGCCTGGTTGCCCTGGCAGATGCCCCCCTGGCAGCGGTCATCCACATCACAAAGGTCGTTGTCCTGACACTGGAGGCCCTCCCGGGCGGGGACCAGACCGCAAAGACCGTTGGCGGGGTTGCAGGCCGCGGCCAGACACTCCACATTGGGGCCGCTGGGGGGCGGACACAGGACCACCGAGTTGGGATCCAGGATGCAGTGGCCGGGCACGGTGCCCAGATCACAGATGAGGGTGCCGTTGCAGACATTGCCGTCTTCCAGGCCCGCACATTCCTGCGTGCTGGAGCACCCACAGGCCACGGGACTGCCCTGGCAGGTGCCGCCGCTGCAGCGGTCGCTGCCGGTGCAGGGATCGCCGTCGTCACATTCAGCGTCGTTGAAGCTGGTCTTGCACTCGCCCCCTTCGCAGAAGTCGTCGGTGCACTGGTTGAAGTCATTGCAGACCATTTCGGTGCCCAAACACAGGCCCTGGTTGCAGGTGTCACTCTTGGTGCAGGGGTTCTGGTCGTCGCAGACCTTGTCCGACTGGGCCACATTCACGCACTCGCCCGAGTTGTTGCACAGGTCCAGGGTGCAGGGCTCCTGGTCGTCGCAGATGGTGACCCAGGTTTCGCCGTCCAGGTAGTCATTGTCCGTGGTGCCGTCGCAGTCCTGGTCCACGCCGTCGCAGACCTCGGGGGCGGCCACCGTGGCGGTGCAGTCCCCCAGGCCACCTTCCTGGCACACGCGCTTGCCGCTGCAGACGCCCCACTGGTTCTCTTCGGAGGAACAGATGGTGTACAAAGAGTTGGCCACGGACCTGTTGGTACAGCGGCACTCGCCCGACATGGGCACGCACTGTTTGCTGCTTATGCCCTCCACGGAGACGGACGCTTCGCAGGCATAGCCCGAGGGGCATTTGTCCCCGGCGCCGCAGGCCCCACCACAGAAGCGCCCGATGCTGCCGAAGTCCACGCAGGGGATCTTGTCGCCGGTGATGGCCTCGCAGTCGTCCGAGTTGACACAGGGTTTGCAAAGGCTGGAGTAGTCCGAGACGCAGATGGAGACGAAGTCCGCACCACCCGAGGATACCTGCCGGCAGGTCCAGCCAGGGGCGCAGTCATCCTCGCAATCCATGGAGCAGACCCCCTCGCCCATGTGCTCCAGGCACCAGCGGGAGATGCAGGTTTCGTTCTTGGTGCACTTGTCCAGGAAGCAACCCTCCCCGGGGTCGCACTCGGGGCCATGGCTGTCCGCATCGGGCCCCACATCATCCGCCAGGGTTTCAGCATCCAGAGCATCCCCGGCCACCTGGTCCCCAAGCTGGTCCAGTCCCTGCCCGTCGGGCGGCGTCTTCCCATCACCAGGGGTGTCGTCTCCCTGCCCGTCGACCACCTCGAAGGCGGCCCCGTCAATATCGGAGAAACCGGGGAGTGGCTCTTCTTTTGAGGCACTCGAACAGGCCGCGATGAACGCGAAAGACACCAGGGTCAGCAACCAGAACTTGCGCATAGACTCCTCCAGCAAGCCAAAACTCGGGGCAAATAACGGCCTGGATTTTAGCCACTCCGGAGGGGTGAAGTCAACGAAACTACGCTCGGTTTTCAAGGGTTTTCTTTGAAAGATCAAGGCCCTGGTGCTAGGCTTCGCCGACCACTTTTCCGGGGGGCCCAGCCCCTCGCTTGGAGGCCCCGTATGAACAAGTCCCCCTCTTCCCACTCCGCGGTCCCACGGGGGCTGACCACCACGGTGCTGGCCTCGGCGGGCATCACCATCATGGCGGGCGCAACCATCTCGGCGGCCCTGCCGGGGATTCAAAGGGACCTGGGCACCAGTCCCCAGGCGGACCTGCTGGTCAAGATGATGCTGACCCTGCCTGCCGTGGCCATCGCCTTCGGGTCCACCGGAGCGGGCTGGCTGGCGGACCGTTTTGGCCGCCGCAGGGTCCTCCTTTGGTCCCTCGTGCTGTATGCCTTGGGGGGGGTCTCGGGGGCCCTTACCGCTGACCTCTGGCTGATGGCCGCCGGCCGCCTCGTCCTGGGGCT
>CAZMEC010000137.1:0-9105 GCA_964565265.1 uncultured Myxococcales bacterium | reverse complement strand
AGGATCTCGAGAAACCGTCCATCTCTTTTGCTTTGAATGTCGGCCGCCACGATTCTGTAGAAGGGACTCTTCTTCTTGCCGTGTCTGGCCAGCCGGATCTTTACCGCCATATCCATTCCTCCAAGTAGCCCCACAAGGGCATAGGTCCAAGCCCAGTTCAAGGGCGCCCATTTCTCTACCCCGAGAGGCCTTTTCTGTCAAGGGAAAAGCCCGGGGCTACGAATATCCAAAGGTTGTGGGGGAAGAAGAAAAGAAATGGAGGGGCGCCGACAAGTTCAAACCGCAAGGCAATGGGGTCGACTTCGGATGGCAGGCCGAAGGTGGCACCCCCCCAATCCGAGGACACCCTAGCACGCCTGGAAGGGGGCGCAAAAAATTCGCTTCATGGGAGGCTGGCCAGCAACTCGGCGGCGGCCTCAAAGGAGGGGTCATCGTCCAGGATGGCCAGCAACAGGGCCCGGGCCCCGGGCAGGTCCCCGGAGTCTGCCAGGGTGAGGGCGTCGTCGTAGGCGGCCAGAAGTTGGGGGGCCCCGGGGGCCAGGGTGTCGCCCCCAGCCCGGGGCCGGGGGGGGGCCGAGTGCTCCGGGGTCTGGGGCAAAGAGAGGCCCGCCAGATGGGCCAGCAGTCCCTGGATCTCCGCATCCATGGGCAGGAGGCGGCCAGCCCTCTGGGCGTCCTCCCGGGCCCGATCGACCTGGCCGGCCATGAGCCGGGCCCGGGCCAGGGTCAGCAGGAGCCTGCCCGTGCGGGCGGCCTGGGTGGGAGCGGCCAACTCCCGAAGCAGCAGGGGGATCAGCTCTCCATCCTTTTGGCTGGCCCGGGCGGCCTGCACGGAGAGCTCCAGCCAGGGGGAGCCGGGGCCCTGGTCTTCCCAGGCCCGCAGCAGGTAGGGGAGGGACTCCTGGTGACGGCCGGCTTCCATCAGGCGGGTCCCAATGGCCCCGGAGAGGCGGCCGCCGAAGTCCCGGTCCGGGCAGGCCTCCAGCCACAACACCAGTTGGGGCAGGAGGTGCCAGGGCTCGGGGCGATCCTGGAAGGCCTGGCACAGGGCCGTGGAGGAGTCATCCTGGGGTTGCAGCCCGGAGGCCAAGACCAGGGCTTCTTCATCCAGGCCCGCTGCCAGCCGAAGCCGAAACAGAAGGTGCAGGGCAGACTGGGGCCAGGGGTCCAGGTCCCTGCCCACGCGGGTCAGCAGGGCCAGGGCCTCTCGCTGCCGGAGGGTGGGGAGGGCCTGGCCCAGCAGCTCCTCCAGGGCGGGCAGGTCCTTCCCCAGGTGGGGCAGGAGCAGCGCCAGCAGGGTGGGGTCGGGCTCCAGCCTCTTCTGGAACGGCGCGAGGGCCCGGGCCAGCAACTCGGCCAGCCCCTCGTCCACCCAGTCCAAGCCCTTGAGGGTCTCGTGGACTACCCGCAGGAGCCTGACCGAGGCCCCCTCCGCGGGTGCGTTGAGCAGAGCCTGACAGGCCAGCTCCAGTACCTGAAGGGCGGGCGGAGCCAGGGCGGAGAACAGCTCCAGGAGAGCGTCCAGGGCCCCCTCGGAGAGCATCCGTGCGGCCAGCCTTTGGACCAACTCGGGGGAGGCCGAGCCAGGGTCCACGAAGGGCAGGGAGTCCTGAATATCTTTAATGGTAAGAGCCTCGGTGCCTTCCAGGCGGGCCGCCAGCAGGGCCGGGTTCCGGGGCAGCAAGTCCAGGGCTGACTGCCCCAGGGAGGCCCCCAGGTCCCGGTCCAGGCGGGCCAGGGTGGTGACGGCGCCGGCCAGCAGGAAGGCCGCCGCGGAGCGCCGCCGCTGGGCAATGAGGAGACGCCCAAGTTCCAGGGATTGGTCCGCGAAGCCCCCCAGCTCCCCCCGATAGAGGTGCAGGCTGGCCAGCATGGTCCGGGCCGTGGCCTCCGTACCCGAGTCCTCCAGGCAGTCCCGGGCCAGGCGCTCAAGATCCTGGTGCAGGCCGGGGCGCCCGAGCTGAAGCTCCATCAAGAGAATCCGGCTGCGCTGGTCCTCCAGGGCCCCCGCATCCCGGCGGCTGTAGAGGAGGCGGAGGAGTTCGGGGTGATCCTTGGCAGCGAGGGCCTCGGCCAGGTCGGAAGGGATGGGGCGGGGGGCCTGGGCTTCGGGGAAGACCACGGACCCCGGGGACTGGGAGGAGGAGAGGGTGCGGGGAGTGCCAAACAGGAGGTTCAGGCGATTCCCCTGGGCAGCCATGGCCAGGGGGCGAAGCTGGCAGCGGGGCACTCGGCGCCCTTCGGCCAGGAAGGCCTCGTCCAACAGGGGGCCGGGGAGCTTGAAGGTGAGGAGGTCGGGGTGGACCTCCAGCCAGGCCTGAAAGGGCGGCCGGGCCAGGAGTCCCAGGAGGGCCTCCGAGCGGGGCACCTCCAGAAAGCCGAGGCCAAGCTCGTCCTGGGGCAGCAACGATACCCTGCCCTCCGGGTCGGCGGCCAGGCGCCAGCGGCTGACCAGGGCCAGGGGGGCGGGGTTGGCGGGCAGGCTCAGCATCAGTTCAACCTGGTCGTCTTCCAGCTCCAACTGGACGGGCAGGCCAAGGTGGCGGGAGAGGCTGGTTCTCAGGTCCCGGGCGCTGACGGAGAGTTCCAGGGTGGAGAGCTCGCTGTAATGGTTCCGAAGGCCCCGGCTGCCGGCCTGGATGCTGCCATCCTTGAGGGGTGGGAGGCGGAGCTCAAGCCTGGTGAAGAGCACCGGCCCCAGGCGATGCTGGGCGCTAAGGGAAAGGCGCCCCTCGCTTCTGGAAAGCTCAACCGAGAACTGCATGGGCATGGACCGCAGACCCCCCAAAAAAAGTGCGCCAAGGATACCACAGCCGCAGCAGCGATAAAGCCCAAACATGGAGGTTCCTTGGTCAGACCGCTGCAAAAAGTGAAGTTGAATTGACTGCCAGGGTGGATATACTAGGCGCGATTTTTGTGGGCGTATTCCTGGAGGTTTCCATGACGAGGTCTTTTTCGCTGGCCGTTCCTGTTCTGGCCCTGTTGCTTTCTCTGGCCGCCCTGGGTTGCGGGTCCGGGACCAGCACCTTGGTGGACGCAGGGTTCTCCGGGGATCTGATTCCTGATTTGCAGGGAGACGATGGCACCGGCGATGCGGCGGACCAGGTGTCCCAGGACCTGAAGGAGCAGGACGGGCAAAACCCCGAGGTGATTCCTGACGGTGGGCAGGATGTGCCCGTGACCTGCGATGACCAGGGCGACTGTCAGTACCTGCTTGAGGGGGGCGTCCAGTGCATGGTGGCGGTCTGCTCCGTGGACGGCGTCTGCGAGCTGACCGAGGCCCAGGATGCCACCACCTGTGATGACCAGAACCTGTGCACCTCGGAGGACGCCTGCGACGGCGGGCTGTGCGTGGGCAAGCCCCTGGGCTGCGTCCCCGAAGGCCCCTGCTACTCAGCCAGCTGCAATACGGCGACGGGACAGTGCGAAAACGAGGCCTTGCCCGATGACTCGGCCTGTGACGACGCCAGCGTCTGCACCCTGAATGACCGCTGCGAGGCGGGCCAGTGCACCGGCGAGGCCCTGCCCTGCGACGACGGCATCTTCTGCACCCAGGACCTGTGCGACCCGGTGAAGGGTTGTTCCAACCCCCCGGCGGAGGACGGCACCGCCTGTGAGGACGGGGACCTGTGCACGGTCAGCGATGTCTGCATGTCGGCCCGCTGCGTGACCGGCTTCGAGTTGACCTGCGACGACCAGAACCCCTGCACCCGGAACTGGTGTGACCAGGCCCTGGGGTGCAGCTCCGAGAACCTCAGCGGTGGCGCTTGTGACGACGGGGACAAGTGCACCGGCGACGATGTCTGCACCGAGGGCGTCTGTGGCGGGGCCACGGCCCTGTGTGCCTGCCTGGAGACGCTGGACTGCGCGGGCCACGAGGACGGCGACCTTTGCAACGGGACCTATGTGTGCCTGGACAACAAGTGCGTGCTTGATCCCGGGACCATCAAGGTCTGCGACCCCAGCGGCGACGGCGCCTGCGAATTGACCCAGTGCAACCCCTCCAACGGTGCCTGCGAGAAGCTGCTGCTGGATGACTCCCGGGCCTGTGACGACGGCAACTCCTGCACCCAGGGCGACGCCTGCAAGGCTGGCCTTTGCACCCCCGCATCGACCCTGTCCTGCGGCGACGGCAACTCCTGCACGGCCGATTCCTGCATCCCCGAACTGGGCTGCGTGAACGAGGACCTGGACGGCGACCCCTGCGACGACGGCAACCTCTGCACCACCGGTGATAGCTGCGGCAACGGCACCTGCCAGGGTGGCCTGAACGAATGCCAGTGCCAGCAGAACGAAGACTGCATCCCCTTTGAGGACGGCAACCTCTGCAACGGCACCCTGATCTGCACGGGCAATGCCTGTGTGGTGAAGGAAGGCACCGTCAAGACCTGCGCCCCCTCCCAGAACCCCTGCACCACCATCGCCTGCAAGCCTGCCACGGGCCTCTGCGAGGAAGCGAACCTGGAGTCCGGCCTGGTCTGCGACGACGCCGACCAGTGCACCGATGACGACCGCTGCATCAACGGGGTCTGCATGGGTGCAATGCTTGCCTGCGATGACGGCGATATCTGCACCGGGGACAGCTGCGTGGCTGGCCAGGGCTGCACCCACAGTCCGCTCTCCGGCGGGGCCTGCGACGACGGGGACGCCTGTACCTCCGGCGAGACCTGCAACGCCGGCAACTGCGTGGGCGGTGCCAGCGTCTGCGAGTGCCTGAAGATGGAAGACTGCGCTGCCCGCGAGGACGGCGATTTGTGCAACGGCACCTACCGCTGCGTGGCCAACCGCTGCGAGATCGATCCGGCCTCAGTGGTGATCTGCAACAACTCCCAGGACAGCAACTGCCGCAAGAACCTCTGCACTCCTGCGACGGGCAAGTGCAGTCTCCAGGATCTGGCCGCCGGAACCCCCTGCAGTGACGGAGACCTCTGCACCCTGGGGGACGCCTGTTTCTCGGGCATCTGCGCTGGCCAGGCCAGGGACTGCGACGACGAGAACCTCTGCACCGAGGACGGCTGCGATGTCCAGACCGGTAGCTGCCAGTACGAGTCCGTGCTTGGGGCCTGCGACGACGCCAACGACTGCACCACCAAGGACTTCTGCATCAACGGGCAGTGCCTGGGCGAGGCCGTGAACTGCGATGACCAGGAGCTTTGCACCCTGGACTACTGCGCCAGCGGCCAGGGCTGCCAGCACAAGCCCGTGACCAAGCCCTGCGATGATGGCAGCGCCTGCACCCTGGACGACCTGTGCCAGGAGGGGGCCTGCAAGGGCCAGGCCGACCTTGAATGTGCGGACGAAAGCCTCTGCACCACGGACACCTGTGACCCCCGGACCGGCTGTCTGTTCACCTTCAACCAGGTGCCCTGCGACGACACCAACGCCTGCACCCAGGGCGACGCCTGCGCCGAGGGAGCCTGCATTCCCGGGCCCGCCCTTGTCTGCAACGACCAGAATCCCTGCACCGAGGATAGCTGCGACGAGTTGCAAGGTTGCGTGTTCGTGGCCACCCCCGGCGTGGCCTGCACCACCGGCAGCCCCTGCCTGGAAAAGGGCAAGTGCGTTGCGGACCTGTGCGTTGAGTCCGCGGTCAACTGCGACGACCTGAATGTCTGCACCCTGGACGGTTGTGATCCCGTGCTTGGCTGCATGAACACCAAGCTCACCGGCACCCTGTGCAGCGACGGGCTGCAGTGCACCGACGGCGATGCCTGCCTGGACGGTGCCTGCAAGGCCGGCGGCCCCCTGCACTGCGACGACGAGAATGTCTGCACCCAGGACTCCTGCACGGAGGGCCTGGGCTGCCTCAACGACAAGGCAAGCCTGGAGGGCCTGACCTGTGAAGATGGCAACGCCTGCACCGAGGGCATGACCTGCAAGGCCGGCCTCTGTTCCGGTGGCCTGCTTGTGGTCTGCGACGATGCCAACCCCTGCACCACCGACTCCTGTGATCCGGTGCTGGGCTGCGTCTTCGAGAAGCTGTCCGGCCAGGGCTGCAACGACACCAACGCCTGCACCATCGGGGACCAGTGCATTCAGGGGGTCTGCGTGGGCACTCCCAAGGCCTGCAAGGACTCCGATCCCTGCACCGAGGACCGCTGCGAGTCCGCCACCGGCAACTGCATCAACCCCCCCGTCAGCGACGAGTCCCTCACCGCCTGCAACGACCTGAATGCCTGCACCCAGACGGACCGCTGCGTGAAGGGCCTGTGCACCGGCCAGAACCCGGTGAACTGCGACGACAGCAATGTCTGCACAGCGGATTCCTGTGACAAGGCCACGGGCCTTTGCAACCGCACGGCGGCCCCGGGCCCCTGCGACGACAAAAACCCCTGCACCACGGACGACCAGTGCGCTGCCAGCAAGTGCGTGGGTGGGCCCGATCTGGTGTGCAACGACGGCAATATCTGCACCGACGACCTGTGCCTCCCCGAGAAGGGCGGCTGCATCTTCAAGGCCAACACCCTGGCCTGCGAGGATGGCAACTCCTGCACCGTGGGGGACAAGTGCTCCAAGACCTTCTGCGTGTCCGGCCCCAGCGAGTGCGAGTGCCAGCAGACCGCCGACTGTGCCTCCAAGGACGACGGCAACCCCTGCAACGGCACGCTCATCTGCCAGGCCAATGAGTGCGTGGTCAATCCCGCCACCATCATCGTCTGCCCCACCGGCTCCGACACCACCTGCAGGTCCAATGTCTGCGACCCCGCCGACGGCGGTTGCAAGATGACCAACCGCAACGAAGGCCAGGCCTGCACGGATGGCACCGAGTGCACCAGCAACGATGTCTGCACCCTGGGCGCGTGCGTGGGTTCGGCGGTGGTCTGCGCCGACGACGGCAACCCCTGCACGGACACCTCCTGCGACAAGTTCCTGGGCTGCGTCACCACCAACAACAAGCTGCCCTGCGACGACCACGACCTGTGCACCAGCAATGATGTCTGCAACGCCGGCAAGTGCGGGGGGACCCCCAAGAACTGCGACGACCTGAGTGCCTGCACGGTGGACTACTGCGTGGTCGTGGGGGGCACCCCCAAGTGCGTCTACGAGTACAACACCGACCCCTGCAACGATGGCAATGAGTGCACCATCAACGATGTCTGCGCCGGCGGCAACTGCAAGGGCTCGGTGCGAAGCTGCGACGACTTCAACATCTGCACGGATGACTCCTGCATCCCTGCCACGGGTTGCCTGAACACCCCCAATACCTCGGTTTGCTCCGATGGCAACCCCTGCACCGACAAGGATGTATGCACCTTGGGCGTCTGCGCAGGCACGGCCAAAGTCTGCAACGACCTCAACCTCTGCACGGACGACAGCTGCGTGGGGGGCTCCTGCCAGTTCCTGGCCAACACCGCGGCCTGCAACGACGGCAGCGCCTGCACCGACAAGGATTTCTGTGCGGATGGGGTCTGCAAGCCTGGCCTCAAGGTCGTCTGCAACGACCTGAATGACTGCACCAACGACTCCTGCAATCCCGCCAGCGGCTGCGTCTACACGCCGGCCACCGGCGCGGTCTGCAATGACGGTGAGGTCTGCACCAGCAACGACACCTGCAGCGCCTCTGGCAAGTGCGGCGGTGTGGCCGTTCCGGGTTGCTGCAAGGAGGACGCCACCTGCTTCAGCAGCTTCCTGTGCACCATCGGGACCTGTGACCTGAACAACAACCGCTGCGTCTACAGCCCCAAGAACTGCGAGGACGGCAACGACTGCACCCTGGATACCTGCAAGGATGGAGTCTGCGGCCACTCCGTGCTGAGCCAGGCCCAGGTCCTGTACTACGAGGGCTTCGATGGGGCAACCAACGGCTGGACCTTCACCAGGGCCAACGAGTCCTATGTGGCTTCTACCATCAACTGGCATGTGACGACCTACCGGTCCTACTCGCCGACGCGCTCGCTGGTGGCCAACGACGCAAGCCTGAACAACTACTACATGGACTACGGCTACCACGCGGATGCCTATGCCTACTCCCCCAAGATCAGCCTCCCCGCGGGCTATGTGGGCACCCTGAGCTTCCAGTTCCAGATGGACATCGAGGCCACCGCCGGCTGGGACTTCCTGCACCTGTACATCCAGGATGGGGCCAGTCTGGTGCCCATTCAGTCCTGGACCAATTACAACATCACCTGGACCAAGCACACCGTCGATCTGTCCGCCTACTCGGGCAAGGAGATCCAGGTGGTCTTCAGGTTCCAGACCCTGGATTCGTCCTTCTACAACCACGGCACCGGCGTGGATGATGTCACCGTGGAGGTGGCCAAGAAGGCCGGCTGCTGCCAGTACGACAACAACTGCGCCGACGCCAACCTTTGCGAGCTGGACTACTGCGACGAGACCTTCCACTGCTTCAGCGAGAAGGCCAACGGAAGCTGGCTGACCGAACGCGTGGACAGCGGCTCCATGCCCGCCGGCTGGTTCACCAGCCCGTCGTCGTCGGCCTGGGCTGCGGTGGCTGCCTCGGATCGCTCCTTCAGCACCCGCTACTCCATGTACCTGGGTGGCTCCACCGCCACCAAGGCCATCCCCAACGCCGCCGGCTCCATCACCCTGACCACCCACCAGTTCGATCTGACCAAGGCCAAGACCCCCGTGCTGACCTTCAACGCCTACCTTGGCTTTGGCATCAACTGGTGCCAGTTGGCCCGCTTGGAAGTGGCCATCCGCTTCAACGGTGGGGCCAGCCCTGTGGTCTACTCCCTGTGCGACAGCACCAACGGCACCTTCGGGTCCTACAAGGTGCCCATCCCCTCGGCGGCGGGCCAGCGCGTCAGCCTGGTCTTCGCCCTCCGGTCGGACCTGCCCTGGACCAACAAGGGCGAGGGCGTCTACCTGGACGACATCCGGGTCTACGACGACAGCGAACTCGGCCAGGGCTGCTGCCAGAACAACTCCTCCTGCACCTTCACCCAGTTCTGCGCCGGCCAGAACGGCGGCGGCTACTGCGTCCCGCTGTAGGCAGCCAACTCAGCAAACCCCGACCACCACCAAGCCTTCAGAACCCCGACCGCAAGGGAGGGGGTCGGGGGGGGCTGCGGGGGGCGGGACTGCACCCGCTGTTACTACGGCCGGTGGGGCGCGCCCCCTAGGACGATGGACATCCGACAA
>CAZMEC010000136.1:0-9139 GCA_964565265.1 uncultured Myxococcales bacterium | reverse complement strand
CCAAACACCCCAAACACCCCAAACACCCCAAACACCCCAAACACCCCAAACACCCCAAACACCCAGACACTTCCAAGGGCCCAATCCTAAGTGTAATAAATAGCAAGCCCACCGGGGGAAGGACCAGCATCGGCCACCCTCATCCGGCGCTTCGCGCCACCTTCCCCCGCTGGCGGGGGAAGGACCAGCGGTCGGCCGCCTCGGCTCGTGCCCCGTCCCTGCCCCCCCCGTCCCTGCCCCCCCGTCCCCCCTACCCCTCGCGGAACTGCTTCAGGGCTGGGTCCGGGCTTTGCAGGAACTCCTGGGTCGGGCCTTGGAACCTTAGGCTGCCGGCCTCCACCATCACCACCTGATCGGCCAGACGGCGGACGCTGCGCAGGTCGTGGGAGATGACCACCAGATTCGTCTGCCCCTCGGGCAGCGCCTCCAGCAGCCTGTCCACCTGGGCCGCCGCGATGGGGTCCAGGGCCGTGGTGGGCTCGTCCAGGATCAGGGTCTCGGGGCGCAGTGACAGGGCGCGGGCTATGGATACCAGCTTCTGCTGGCCTGCGGACAGCGCCGCGGGCATCAGGTCCGCCAGCTCGCTGATCTCCAACTCCGCCAGCAGGGCGCTGGCCCGCTCCCCCGCCGTCTTCCAATCCAGCCCCCGCTGGGACAGCACCAGCCGGATGTTCTCCAGCGCGCTCATGGAGTCCATCAGCGCCGGGTGCTGGAACACATAAACGCAGCGCCGCCGCAGCGCCAGCAGCCCCGCCGGGTCCCCGTAGGGCACGGCCTGCCCCAGGTAGCTCACCTCCCCCGCGTCGGGCTGCACGAACCCCACCGCCGTCTTCATCAGCAGGCTCTTGCCCGCCCCCGAGGCCCCCACCACGAACACCCGCCGCCCCGCAGGCAGCTCCAGGTCCACCCCCCCCAGCACCACCCGCCCGTCAAAGGCCTTGCGCACCTGCCGGAAGGAAATCAATGTGGTTTCCGAAGCCGCCTTCATAGCAACTCCCAAATCGCCCCGATGATCAGGTCCAGGGTGATGACCGCCAGGCAGCTGTTCACCACGGCCCGGGTGGTGGCCTCCCCCACGGCCCCCGAATCCCCCCTGGCCTCCAGGCCGCAGGCCATGGAGATCGTGGGCACGGTGAACCCGAAGACGCCTGCCTTGATCAGCCCCACCACCAGATCGGGGCTCTTGATGAAGCGGGTGGTGAAGAACTGCTCGGGGGGGATCTCAAAGGCCACGAAGGCCACCGCCGCCCCGCTGACGAAGGACACTGCCACTCCCAGCACCACCAGACAGAACACCGCCACCAGGGAGGCGAAGATCCTCGGCGCCAGCACGCGCTCGTCGGGTGAGGCCCCGGACAACCGCATGGCGTCGAGCTGGTCCGTCACATTCATGGCCCCAATCTCGGCCGCCAGGCCCGTCCCCACCTTGGTGGCCACCATGAGGCCCACCATGACCGGCCCCATCTCCCGGGTCATCAGTTGGATGAAGCTGGCCCCCACCACGCTGTATTCCGGGATTATGGCCGCCATGTGGCTGGCCGCCTGATAGATGCCCAGGGCGCCGATGAAGCCCAGGGTGATGGCGATGAAGATGAACGACCCGTAGAATTGCAGGCCGCTTTGCTCAAGGAAGGCCTCCAGGGGCACCCTCCCCCGCAGCCCCGCCCAGGCCGTCCGCCCCGCCAGAACCCCCGCTGTGCGCAGCAACGCCATCTCAGGCCCCCGGGTCAAAGACCACCCGGTACCACGCCCAGGTGACCAGGTAGTCGGCAAGGTAGATATTCAGCGCGCTCAGCACCACTGTCCGATTGACCGCCCGCCCCACTCCTCCGGCGCTGCGCTGCACCCGCAGCCCCTCGCTGCACGACACCAGGGCGATGATGGCGCCGTAGATGAAGGCCTTCAAAAACCCCACGGACAGGTCGTCCACCAGGCCCACCTCTGGCAACGCCCCAAGGAAGGCCCAGAAGTCAATGTCCAACAACAGGTGCGCAAAGGTGGCCGACCCAATCAACGCGAACAGGTTCCCAATCGCCACCAGCAGCACCATCATGCTGGCCATGGCCAGGAAGCGCGGCACCACGAAGAAGGCCAGCGGGTCCACCGCCAGGGCCTCCAGAGCGTCCATTTGATCGGTGATGACCATGGTCCCCAGGCGGGCCGCCGTGTTGGCCCCCACCCTCCCCGAGAACATTATGGCAATCAGGGCCGGCCCCAGCTCCGAGAACACGGCCACGGCGGACATGTTGGGCACGAAGCTGGAGGCCCCCGTGGCCCGCACATAGGAGATGGCCTGCAGCACCATGATGGCCCCGGTGAACAACGCCGTCAGCGCCACGATGGGCACGGACCGCACCCCCACCACATCAAGCTGGTGCAGCAGTTGCCGCCGGTCAAAGCGCCCCGAGAAGGCCCGGGACAGCACCGCAGCCCCCAGGTTGAAGGCCGCACCCAACTCCGCCACGCCGCGCTGCAGGGCCCCCATCATGACCGCACCTCCAACGCCGCCGTGAAGGCCGCCACCGCTGGCTCCTCGCTTCGCCTGAACTCCTCCGGGCTGCCATCAAACACCAGCCGCCCCTTGTGCAGCATCAGCACCCGCGTCACCCGGGGCAGCAGCCGGTCCACATCGTGGGCGCACACCACCGTGCTTCCCTCCACGCCCGCCCGCTGCGCGAAGATCAGGTCCAGGATCTTCCCCGAGTTCACCGGGTCCAGGCCCGCCACGGGGTCATCAAACAACGCCAGAGGCGCCCCCGTCACCAGCGCCCGCGCCACCGCCAGCCTGCGCTTCTGCCCCACCGACAGCCCCCCCGGCAGGGCCCCCTCGAACTGCCCCAACCCAACCTGTCCCAGGATGGCCCGCGCCCGCGCCTCCGCCTCCGGCCCCGGCAGCCCCAGCCCCGCCACCAGCGGGAAGGCCGCGTTCTCCAGCACGGTCATGGAATCGAACAGCGCGAAGTTCTGGAACTGCATCCCCAGGGACCGCCGCACCCGCGCCAACAATTCTTGATTTCGGTGCAGTTTCTCGCCGAACAAGCGCACCGACCCGAAGAAGGGAATCACCAGACTGGACATCACCCTCAGCAACTGGGTCTTGCCGCAGCCCGCCTGGCCCACCAGGGCAATCCGCTCACCCGCGACCACCCGCAGATCCATCCGTTCAAGAATCCTGGTGAGGCCATAGGTCAGGGTGACCCGCTGCAGGCTGACCAACTCTCGGGCCTCTTCCAATTCAGATCTCCGGCCGTTCGCGGTACCGACCAAACACGCCCTCAAGGGCCCCCGACACCTCGCCCATGGTGGCGCCGGCCTTCACCGCCGCCAGGATGAAGGGCATCAGGTTCTCGCTCCCCTGGGCTGCCTGCTTCACCGCCTCCAGGGCCCCCCCGACGGCCACCCGATCCCGCCCAGCCTTCAGCGCCCCAAGGGCCTCGCTCCGGGCCCCACTCAGCGCCGAGTTGACCTTCAGCAGTTCCCGCTTGGGGCCCTCCTTGGCCTTGAACTTGTTCACGCCCACGATGACCGTCTCGGCGGACTCCACGCCCTTCTGATACCGGTACGAGCTGTCCGCGATGGCCCGCTTGATCCACCCGGACTCGATGCAGCGCAGCACCCCACCCTGCTCCATGATGCGGTCGATGAGGGCCTCCGCCTTGCGCTCCAGGTCATCGGTCATGGCCTCAATGGCATAGGACCCGCCCAAGGGGTCCACGAAGTCCGCCACCCCCGACTCGAAGGCGATGATCTGCTGGGTCCGCAGGGCCAACTGCACGCTGGACTCGGTGGGCAGCGACAAGGCCTCATCCATGCTGTTGGTGTGCAGGCTTTGCGTCCCCCCAAGCACCGCCGCCAGCGCCTGCAAGGCCACCCGCACCACATTGTTCTCGGGCTGCTGGGCGGTCAGGGTCGAGCCCCCCGTCTGGGTGTGGAAGCGCAGCTTCAGGCTGTCCGGGTCCTTGGCCCCGAAGCGCTCCTTCATGATCCGCGCCCATAGCCGCCGCGCCGCCCGGAACTTGGCCGTCTCCTCCAGGAAGTTGTTGTGCACCGCGAAGAAAAAGGCCAACTGCCCGGCGAACTCGTCCACATCCAGGCCCACATCCATGGCCGCCTTCACATAGGTCATGCCATCCGCCAGGGTGAAGGCCAACTCCTGCACGGCGTCCGCCCCCGCCTCCCGGATGTGGTACCCCGAGATGGAGATGGTGTTCCACTTGGGCATCTCCCGGGCGCAAAAATCAAAGATGTCCGTCACGATGCGCAGCGACGGCCCCGGAGGGTAGATGTAAGTCCCCCGCGCGATGTACTCCTTGAGGACATCGTTCTGGATGGTCCCCCGCAGCGCCTTCCTGGGCACCCCGTTCTCCTCCGCCACGGTGATGTACATGGCCAGCAGCACCGCCGCCGTGCTGTTGATCGTCATGGAGGTGGAGACCTTGTCCAGGGGGATCCCCCCAAACAGCGTCCGCATGTCCTCCAGGCTGGACACCGCCACCCCCACCTTGCCCACCTCTCCCAGGGCCATGGGGTGGTCCGAGTCGTAGCCCATCTGGGTGGGCAGGTCGAAGGCCACGGACAGCCCCGTCTGCCCCGCCTCCAGCAGGTACCGGTACCGCTTGTTGGACTCCTCCGCGGAGCCGAACCCCGCGTATTGCCGCATGGTCCAGTGCCGCCCCCGGTACATGTTGGGCTGCACGCCTCTCGTGTAGGGATAGCTGCCCGGGAAGCCCAGCTTCTTGGCGTAATCAAAGGTATGGTTGGGGATCTGAAGGGGAGGAATCGCCTCGCCGTCCGACAGGGGGAAGGCCTTCTGCCGCGGCGGCCTGGCCTCCTCCAAGGGTTTGAGGACCCCCTCAAGCCATTCGGAATGAAGCTGGTCCAGGTTCCTGCTGTCGCCGTCGCTCATGGGGGTACCTCCTGAAAAGTGACAGGCACGAAGATAAAACCACCGGCCCTCCAAGTCAATTGACACCCCTTGTCCTGCGATTTATATTAGCGCGGCAGTTTTGCTCGGACCCCTGATTGGAAGAAATAGGGAGGAATGCATGTTTCAGCGCTGGTCGCCGCTTGTCCTGGCTTTTGTCTTCGCCGTTGGCTGTGGCTCTTCCGATGAGCCCCAATACCAGGGTCTCCAGTCCAAGGGACTGTCCACCCCCAAGGCCTCCGAAGACGGGCAGAAGGTCCTGGACAAGATTGAAAAGATACGCACCGCCAAGCCCCAGGCCGTGAAGGATGTGGCCCCCGAGGCCCCCCTTGCGACCAAATACTTCATGCTGACCGAGGCCTTCGAGGAGACGGGCTTCCTGCCCGAGTCCCTCCGCCACGAGGTCAAATTGGACGATGTCGCTGGCAAGCAGCCCTATGTGAAGGTGACCTACTTCGACAACAAACCCGAAGTGGCCACCCTCTACGATGGCTTCGACAACAGCACGAACCGCATCGAGTTCAAGTGGACCCCCGACTTCAAGGTCGAGGCCGCGGAATACCAGAACCGCACCGGGGCCATGCTGAAGATGTTCAAGTTCTGCCATCGCGGCGAGGGCAAAGTGGACATCCACGAGCACAACAGCTTCCGCATCCACAAGCCCTATGTGGGCCGGGCCAACATTGAAGCCAACCGAATCACGGTGGCCTTCGTGGATGGCCACGACCTCAAGGGCGGCCTCAGCATCTGGGGCGACTGCAAGGATCTGGACCCGGCCACCGACGCCGCCAAGGCCTACGAGAGCCCCTGGGGCACGGCCCGCCTCGAGTTCAGCTTCGACGAAAAGGGCAAGCTGCTGGAGTTCGCCCGCTTCAACCAGCTCGGCGCCCTGGACAGCGACTACCGCGGCATCGCCAAGCGCAAGATGACCTGGAACGAAGAGGGCCGCCTGCTGGACGAAGTGGTCTTCGACGGCGACCAGGTCTCTTCCAACACCAAGTACCTGTGGGAAGAGGGCGTCCTCAAGGGCCGCAAGATCCTTGACGCCCAGGGCAACCCCAAGGCCGACTTCCTGGGCGTGGCCTCCTACGAGTTCGACTTCAACAAGAAGGGCCGCAAGATCGTTGAGAAGCGCCTGGACGAGACCGGCGCCCTCCTGGGCTCCTCCACCTTTGAGTACAACCGCAAGGGCGGCCTGCTGCTTCAGAAGGAACTGGATGGGGCTGGCGCCGTGCTCCGTAGCTACGAGCACAAATACGACAAGAAGGGCCTCCGCACCGAACTGAACATCTTCGCCGGCACCGTGGAAGAGGCCCGCCCCATGCTGGACGAGAACCATGTGGCGGCCTACCGCTGGGCCTTCAACAAGGAAGGCTTCCTCACCGAAGAATCCTTCCTGGGCCTGGAGACCATCACCGCCGCCGACGGCACCCGGACCCCCTCCCTGACCAACAACCTGGATGGGGTGGCCAAGGTCATCTACAACATGAACGAGAAGAACGACATCATCGACATCCGCAAGATCTCCGTGGATGCCAAGGGCAACGCCATCAAGGAGGTCATCTCCGTGGATGGCGCCGACAAGGAAATCCTTGAGCGCAGCTTCGGCCCCGACAACACCATGATCGCTGGCAAGAAGAGCGTCCTGGACACCGAAGGCCGCATCTCCGAGGTCCAGACCCTGGATGCCCAGGAGGCCGTCCTCCTGATCGCCAAGAACATCTGGAACGACGACTCCCTCCTTGAGCGCACCGAGGTCTTCGGCGCCGACGGCACCACCAAGGCCAGCGACGCCCAGGGCGTGCACCGCAAGCTTTACTCCTACGATCTGGATAACGGCGGCCGCATCCTCCAGGAAGCCTGGACCGACCTGAACGACACCGTGCTGCTCAGCGTCACCTACGACTACGACGCCGAGGGCAAGCCCACCAAGGCCACCAAGACCGGCCCCCTGTCCCGCTGATCCAACGCCATTTCAGCCGATCCGCTCACTTCGTTCGCGGCTAGGATTGGGGTTTTCCCCCGTCTGTTCGCGCCGATCCGCTCACTCCGTTCGCGGCTAGGATTGGGGGTTCCCCCGTCTGTTCGCGCCGATCCGCTCACTCCGTTCTCGGCTAGGATTGGGGTTTCCTCCCCGTCCAAGCCGCGCGCGAAGCAAGCGGATCTGTTCCTTTGGTTCTAGAAGTGCAGCACAAAGCTCAGGTGGGCCTGTTCCTGTTGGACCAGTTCGTCGCAGCTTCCGCCCCGGACGCTGGAGTTGTCCAGCACATGGAGGCGCAGCTTCTGACCGTCCAGGTCCACCTCGCGGGTCTCCCCCGGGACCCAGATGCCAAGCTCCTCGTCGGCCAGGCTGACTTTGGTGAAATGGTGGGTCCGCTTGAAGCGGCAGCTCAGCCCGTTCTGGTTGTCTGAATAGAAGCGGGCCTCGGCGGCCTTGCGAAACACCAGGCCTTCCACCTCGGTCTGGGCCGCGGAGTCCCCTGAGTAGACCAGCCAGACCAACTTCCCGCCGGGGTCGAAGATGCCCAACTCCAGGGTGGGCATCCCCCCATCCGAGCGCAGCAGCGAATAGCTGACCTTGAACCCCTTGCTGGTGTCCAGCCTGGGCAGATCGTCCCAGGTCATGGTGAACAGCAACTCGGCGCGGGTCGGGTTGGCCGCCTGGCCCGCCTGGCTTTGGACCTCAAAGGAGTCCACCGAGAACAGCAGCGAGTAGCGGCAGACCCCCGCCCGCGTCAGGTTGCAGCCCAGGGTGCTGCGCTCCTGCAGGGTCCCGCTGAAGGCGACCTGGGGCGGATAGGTCTGCTGGCCCTGGGCGTCCAGCAGGCGCAGCTCCACCTCGGGCCGGGGCAGGGCCTCGCCGGTGGCCACGGGCCGTTGGGGGATGAAGGTTTGGGTACAGGACTCCCCCGCGCCCCCTCCCAGCACCAACGCCGCCAAGCCCAGCCACGGTATCCTTTGCCAACCCATGGGACCCTCCTGCACCCATGTAACAGCAAGCCCTCCAAGGTGCCAATTTTTTTGATGGGTCAACCAGCGCTGATATATTCACGCCATGAAGATCCAGGTAAGCACCCGCACTGATGTGGGCAAAGTCCGTTCCCTCAATGAAGACTCCTTCGGGTCGCTGCCTGAGAAGGCCTTCTTTGTCCTGGCTGATGGCATGGGTGGACATGCCCACGGCGAGGTGGCCAGCTCCACCGCCGTAGAGACCATGACGGAACTGTACCAGCAAGCCCCGGAGCCCGACCTGAGCATCTGGGAGGCGGCCATCAAGGCCCCCCTGGAGTTCATGGCCCTGGCCATCCAGAAGGCGAACGCGATGATCCGCGAGAAGGCCGCTGCGGACCTGTCCTACAAGTCCATGGGGACCACCATCGTGGCCATGCACTTCCTTGGGGACAAGGCGGTGGTGGGTCAGGTGGGGGACAGCCGCATCTACCGCCTTCGGGACGGCGAGCTTTCCCAGATTGGCGAGGACCACAGCCTCCTGAACGAGTACATCAAGCTTGGCATCGTGAAGAAAAGCCAGGCCGCCACCTTTCCCTTGAAGAACATCATCCTTCGGGCCCTTGGCCTTGCGGACAAGCTGGAGGCCGATGTGTACTTCACCGAGGTGCGCCCCGGAGACAAGTACCTGCTGTGCTCGGATGGCCTCACGGACATGGTGGAGGAGGCGCGTATCGCCCAGATCCTTGGCGTTGAGGGCGACCCCGATCCAGCCTCGACCCTGGTGGACGAAGCCCTCCTGGAGGGCGGCAACGACAATGTCACCGTGATGATCCTGGCCATCCCTCGCTGAGCCAATTTCCGAGGCGAAAGCAGGAAGATCTTTTCAAAGCCCCCATTTTCCATTATTACAAGTCAGACTTTGCAGGATAGTTGGGACCACACCCATGAAGTCCGTTCAGACCCTCGGCAAGTACGAGCTCCTCGGCAAGATCGGCGCCGGAGGCATGGCTGAGGTCTACAAGGCCCGGCTCAAGGGGGTGGAGGGGTTTCAGAAGCTGGTGGTGGTCAAGCGCATCCTCCCCGGCTACGCCCGCAACATGAGCTTCATCCGCATGCTGGTGGAGGAAGCCAAGCTGACCTCCGTCCTGCAGCACCCCAATATTGTCCAGATCTTCGAACTGGAGAGCGACCAGACCCAGTTCTACATCGTGATGGAGTATGTGGAAGGCAAGGACCTGCTGAAGATCCTGGCCCGCTGCGCCG
>CAZMEC010000135.1:0-9143 GCA_964565265.1 uncultured Myxococcales bacterium | reverse complement strand
TTCCTCAACTGGTTCCCCATGGGCCTCACCTACGCGTTCCTCTACATGGGCAGGTACAACCTGACCGTGGCCAAGAATGCCCTGGGCGACGCCATGACCAAGGAGGACTTTGGCATCATCTTCGCTGCGGGCACGCTGACCTATGCGTTCTCCTTCCTGATCAACGGACCCCTCACGGACAAGATGGGGGGCCGCCGGGGCATCCTGCTGGCGGCCTTCGGCTCGGCCCTCATGAACCTCATCCTGGGCCTCTACATCAACTTCGCAGTCATCGGCGCTGGCTACACGGACCACATGGTCCCCATCTTCAGCGTCGTGTACGCCCTCAACATGTACTTCCAAAGCTTTGGGGCCGTCTCCATCGTCAAGGTCAACGCCAACTGGTTCCATGTGCGCGAACGGGGCGGCTTCGGCGGCATCTTCGGCACCATGATTGCCTCCGGCATCTTCTTTGCCTTCTTCATCAACCCCCTGTTCCTCTCGGCCATGGCCGATCCCACGGCCCCTTCCCAGCTTGGCGCCGCCATGTGGGTCTTCTTCCTGCCCTCGTTCATCCTGTTTGGCATGTGGCTGCTTGAGTCGGTCCTGCTGCGCGACACCCCTGAGAAAGCCGGACTCAAGAACTTCGACACCGGCGACGCCTCCTCCGGCGAATCCGACGCCCCCGTGCCCACCCTGGAGATCATGCGCCGCATCTTCACCAACCCCATCATCATGACGGTGGCCTTCATTGAGTTCTGCACTGGCGCCATCCGCGACGGCGTCATGCACTGGTTCCAGTTCTACACCGCCGAGGCCCTGTCCCTGCCGGACTCCCACGCCCTGCGCAATGGCTCCTGGTCCGAGTGGTACACCATCGTGCCCTTCTTCGTCCTCGCCGTGTTCTTCTTCGTGTTGGCCGCCAAGGCCAAGAGCGGCAAGGGCAAGGCCTGGTACATCATCAGCGGCGCCCTGCTGGCCATGGCCCCCTTCATGCAGGCGGGCGTGGGCGGCCTCTTCTTCGTCTCCGGCGTCATCGGCGCCAACGCGGCGGGCTGGGTCTCCGATCTCTTCTTGCAAAGCCGCCGCATCCCCGCCGCCGGCGCCTTCTATGTGGGCATGTTCTTCCTGCTGATAGTCATGTACTTCGTCCTGCCCTCCACCAGCACTCGGGTTGAGTGGGCCGCCGATGATCCCAAGGCCGTGGCCGGAGGCTTTGACCAGCTCCAGCCTGGGGACACCATCGTGGAGATCGCCGGCGTGGGCAACCTCACGGACTGGACCTCCGTGAACAAGGCCGTGGCCTGCCTGCCCTCCGCCTGCCAGAAGTCCTCCTGGGATACCAAGACCTGCATGTGCACCACCAAGCCCGCCGCCCCCCTGGCCGCCGGCGCCGCCGTCAGCGCGGGCTTCATTCCCGCCAAGGTCATGCGCGGCGACACCATCACTGAACTCAAGCTGCGGGATCCCGGGGCCACCATGCGGGCGGGCGACAAGCGCAAGCTGAAGGCCGGCTCAACCCTGGGCCTCAACCCCTTCATGGTGGGCGTCGTGGTGTTCCTGCTCTCCATGAGCGTGGTGGGTACCCACGGCATGCTCTCCGGCACCGCCTCCATGGACTTCGGCGGTCGTAAGGGCGCCGGCACGGCGGTGGGCGTCATTGATGGCTTTGTCTACCTGGGCGTGGGCACCCAGTCCCTGTCCCTGGGCTTTCTCACCTCCAAGAGTTGGTCCTACTGGCCCCTCTTCCTCATCCCCTTCACCATCCTGGGCTTCGTACTCTGCCTGCGCATCTGGAACGCCAAGCCCGGCAAGAAGCACCACTAGAAATGTGCCTCGCCCGCGCCTCCGCCGCCCCCAACCTGGCCCTCTCCAAGTACTGGGGCAAGCGCCCCGGCGGCGCGGCCAACCTGCCCGTGGCGGACAGTCTCTCCGTCACCCTGAACTACTTTCGCACCACCGTTGAGCTGCGCGCCGCCCCCCAGGACCTGATCCTCTGGGCGCCCGCCGCCGGTGGCCCCCCGGCGCCCCTGCCCCCTCACCTGCTGCCGCCCTACGCCCGGGTTCTGGCCGCCGCCCGCCAGGAACTGGACCTGCCCCCCGGCCTGGAGGCCCGCTTCCTGCCCACCTTGGAGCCCGCCCAGGGCCTGGCCGGCAGCGCCGCCGCCTTTGCCGCCCTGGCCGCCGCCCTGACCCTCCTGGGGGGTCGCTCCCTGACCCAGCCCGAGGACTGCCGCCGGGCCTCCATCCTTGCCCGCCTTGGCTCGGGCTCGGCCTGTCGCTCCCTCTTTGGGGGCTTCGTGCGCTGGCAGCGTGGCCAATCCCCGGATGGCAGCGACTCCTTCGCCCTGCCCCTGCCCCAGACTGTCCCCGACTTCGCCCTCCTGGTGCTGCTGCTGGCCCCGGGCAGGAAGGCGGTTTCCTCCACCGAGGGCATGCTCCGGAGCGCCGCGACCTCCCGCCTGTTCCCCTGGTGGCCCGAGCGCTGCCAGCAGGACTGCGACGCCATCCAGCGTGCCCTGGAGGCGGGTGACTTTTCGGCCCTTGGGACCGTCGCCGAGGCCAACGCCCTGGCCATGCACGCCGTCTGTCTGACCTCCAGCCCGCCCCTGCTCTACGCCACCCAGGACACCCTGCGGGTCTTCCAACTTGCCCACGACCTTCGGGCCGAGGGCCTGCCGGTCTTTGTGACCCTGGACGCCGGCCCCAACCCCGTCCTCCTCCATCTGGCCCCCACCAGGGCCCGCCTCCACGCCGAGCTGCAAGGCCTCTTTCCCCAGGCCCCCCTCCTTGACCTGCTGCCCGGGGACGGAGCCCAAGATGCCAGCCGCTAAATGCCGCCCGGGCCTGTGCAGTCCAAGCCGCGCGCGCCAGCAAGCGGATCCGCCAAGCCAGACCAATCCAAGCGGCGCGGCCCTCTCCCCCACCAAGGCCATGCTGGCCGGGGAGTACGCGGTCCTGGCCCCCGGCGGCCAGGCCCTCACCCTGGCCACGGCCCCTTTTTGCGCCGTCCTCTTCTGGCCCGGGACCACCTATGCCAGCCGGGGGGCGCGGGGGGATTGGCTCCCCTGGCCCGCCCCCGGCACCCCCCTGGACCAACTGCCCCAGGCCCTGCGCCTGCCCTATTGCCTCCCCGAGGCCGCCGCCCTCCTGGGCCTCCCCTTGCGCCCCCCCGCCGAGGTGGGCCACCTGGAGGTCCGCTGGCTTGCCCAGCTTCCTTCCGAACCCCGACCGCAAGGGAGGGGGTTGCCCGGCTTTGCCTTGGTGCCCCCGGCCGCCGTGGTGCCCACTTGCCAGCTTCCCGCCCTCCTGGCCACGCCCCTGCACCAGGGCCCCCGGGTGGGCAGCTCGGCAGCCCTCACTGTCGCCCTCGCCCTGGCCCTCCTTCCCGAAAGCCACCGCGCCTTCGCCCTGCCTCTGGCCCTAGCGGCCCACCGTCTCTTCCAAGGGGGCGGCTCGGGTTACGATGTGGCGGCCTGCTTTGCTGGCGGGGCCTCCACCTTCCTGCAGGGGGCCAGCGCCGCCCTGCCAGCCACCCTGGCCCCCGGGCTGGAGCTGGCCTGGCAATACACGGGGGTCAAGGCCTCCACGGCCCGGCTGCTGGCCAATCCCCGCAGGGGTAGCCCCACCGACCACCCGGCCCTCCTGGAGGCCCACGCCCGGACCTCCCGGGACCTCATCCACATCCTCTGCGCTCAGGCCCCCGCCGCCGGGCTGCCCCAGGCGGTGGCAGCCGCCAACGCCACCCTGGCCGCCCTGGATACCGCCCTTGGGGGCAGCATCCTGACCCCGGCCGTGACAGCGGCCCTGGCAGTCCTGACCGACCGAGGCTTCCACGCCAAGGTCTCCGGGGCCGGCGGCGGCGACTTCGTCGTGGGCTTTCGCTTGACACCCAATCAAGACCTGACCAAACTCCCCCCATGAATACCAAGAACGCTTCTGGCTTTGGGCTGGCACCGCTGCTGCTGGTGGCCATGGTTTCAACCCTTGAGACGGCCTGTGATGGCAGCTCCAGCCGGGCGCCCATGAAGGTCCAGGCCACCCTGGAGGGGCCCGAATCGTCGGGCCTGACAATCAGCGATTTTGTGGTAACCACCGAGGACCGACCCGTGCTGGCCGGGTCCCTGTTCGTGGACAACTCCACCTACCCGGACTACGACTACGATGCGCGGGTGGCCGGGTTCAGTGCGACAGGTCAGCAGCAATGGGAGAAGCTGTTCGACTCCGAACTCCTGGCCGAAGACGCCGTGGATCTTGGCCCCACCGCCGACGGCGGCGTGGTCGCTCTGCTGTCCGGCCCCCCTTACTGCTACGCCGATCCCATCGGCGTGGCCCTGGTGAAGCTGGATGACGCGGGCAACCAAGAGTGGATGACCCTGTTCGACGGCCAGAATTGCCGGACAGGCCTGGCCGCGGCGGAGACCCGTGCAGGCGCCTTCCTGGTGGTAGGGACCCAAAAGCAAGGCGACGAAACCAGCACCTGGCTGGCCCTGGTGGACGCCAAGGGCAAGCAGGTCTGGCTAAAGACCTTCCCCAGCGACAGCCTGGCCAGCCTCGAGACCATCGGGATCTCGGAGCCCACGCTGGACGCCTTTTTGATAGCTGGCGCTTCCTACGAGGACCAGGTCCTGCTCCTCCGGGTCGACGCGGCGGGTAAGCTTCTGTCCGAAAAAAGCCTCACCGTTCCCTACCCGGGAATGTGGGTCAAGGAACTGGTCCCCATGCCCGACGGAGGCTTCGTCGCCCTGGGCTCCGTCACCTTGCCCAATTACCTCGAAATCACGGGTCTGTGGCGGGTGGACCCCCAGGGGAAGACCCTGTGGAAGCGGACCTGGGGCTTGTCGGGATACGCGGACACCGTGCCCAACGACCTGCTGTTCACAGCCGAGGGCGAGCTTTTGGTCCTGGGCACCCGGATCGGCTACTACTTCGAAGGGTACTATCAAGAGATCCTGGAGCAGCGGCCCTTCCTCGCCTGCTTTGATGCCGCCGGCCAGCGGCAGTGGTCCACCACCTGGGCCGGCACCGAGCCCCAGTTCATGGCCCAAAGCTCCGACAGCAGCGTCCTGGTCCTGTCCTCAACCTGGCCCAACCTCCAGTTCACCCGCCTGGCCTACTGAGGCCCCCAGCCCACGGTGGCTCCGCCCGGCACCTCTGTCCTCCCCGACCTGGGGCTGCTACCAGGTGACCACCAGATCCTTGGTGGGCAGGAAGTCCTCGGCGCTCCATTCCACAAAGTCCCTGTCCCCTTCGGAGCCGTGGCGTCCTGCGAAGGACACCGTCACCCCGCCAAGACTGGAGGGCCAGTCCACTCGGTAACGCCCGCTCTCCAGGGCCCGGTTCCAGAAACTGGTGGAAGTCAGGATGTACCGGGCCAGGCGCCCCTTGCAGCGCTGGGTGTAGCTGACCTCCACGGTGACCCGCTCGGCGGGCCCTGCCCGGAGGCGCCACAGCAGCCCCCCCTCCGCCCTCTTGAAGCGAGCCCCTTCAACCTTGATGTCCGTAGGGTAGTCAAGCTCGGTGCCCAGGGGGAAGGGGTAGAACAGGGTGGCGTTGAGGGCCTGTTCCCTGGGGTTCAGGAAGGTGTACAACGCCTCCACCCTCATCAGGGGAGGGTCCAGCACCACCCGGATGATCTCGTCCCGGAACTGCAGGGGCGCCTGGGGACCACCGCTTTGGCCGGCGGCAGCCCAACGACCCGCAGCGGCGCGGTGCCAGGCCACATCAAAGCCCCAGGTGGAGACCCCAATGGTGGGCGCCACCGGGGTAGAGCCCGCCTCGCCCGTCTCTGCTCTACCCAGGGCATAGGCCAGCCTGAACTCCTCCCCGGGCTTCAAGGACAGCCCGGTCCAGCCCAGATTGAGGGCCGTCAGGCTGTCGTTATCCAGGGGGCGTTGGGGGTTCAGGTCCGCTGGCGAGTGGGCAAAGCTGTTCGCGAACAGGGCCTGGCTGGGCCGGGGCGAGGAGGGGTCCAGGGCGAGAAAGTTGGCCACATTGCTGAAGGGCGCCGCGCCCTCGCCCAGCAACTCGTTGCCCAGGTCGTAGAAGCCCGCCACGGTAAAGCCCCCGGCGGCCAGCGCGGTCTCCCGGCGAACCACCCCGGCGGGGGTCCAGCCCACATCGCCCTCGGAGGTAGCGTAACGGCCAATCCAGGGGTCCTCCCCCGTCCAGAACTCGAACTCAACTGACCGGGCGCAGGTGTTCTGAACATACAAGGCAATCAGCAGGTAGGGCTTCCCCTGGGGCCAATGCAGGTAACGGGTCTCCCGGTAGCAGCCCCCGGCGTTCACCGAACTCAGGGTCAGGCCCTGGCCCGTGCTGCCGTCGTCCAACACCTCCCCGCCCAGATAGCCAAGGCTTACCCCATCGTCCCCGCGGCCGAAGTTCTGGGACCAGCCGGGCTCATAGCCCAGGCCGGCCTGGGGCTCCCAGATGGTTTCATCCTGGGCGCAGAACAGGTTCAGGTTGGCGAAGCCCCGGGGAGGCTTTTCGGGGGTCCATTCCAGGCCCGAGGCGGACTGGCTGCCCACCCAAAGGCCACCAGTGTAGCCTGGGTAGACACAACTGAGGCAAAGTCGATAGCTGCCGTCCCCAGGGATCCGTTGGGTCACGCTGCCCCGGCCGGTCTTGGGATCCCATTCCAGCTCAAACGGCGCGGTGCCTTCAGAAACCGTCCTCGGGGGCTCGGCCCGTGGGGGAGCGCAGGCGCCCACCAGCCCAAGGACCAGCAGGCCCACCAGGCAGACTGGGGACCGCGAGGCGAGGAACTCGTGCATGGGGTCAACCTGGGATTCGGGAGGAACGCCGGACCCGCACCAGGGCCAGCAACGCCAGGACCGCCAGCAGGATCGGGGGCTGAACGGGGGCGCCGGGGGCGCTGGCACAGCCACCTGACCCCTTTTTGGCGCCGCCGCCGCTGCCTCCGTCCAACAGGGTTCCGTCCCCTGTCTTGAGGTCTGTAGCGGCAGTCTCTGCGGCCCGTTGGTCGGCCCCGTCGGGGCCCGGACGCAGGTCCCCGGTGGCCTCCGGCCCGCCCCCGTCGGCCTCGCCGTGGTCCAGGCACCAGGCCACGCAGTCCAGACCCTTGGGCCAGGGGGGGCTGGGGATATCCCAGGGCATCACCTCGTCCCCCTCGGGCGTGGTCTGCGCCAACTCCGGCGGTGGCGGCGGAGACACCACCGTCACCGCGATGGGCCAGACCTCGTCCCAGGTGTCCACGCCCTCCAGGTACCCGAACTCGTAGTTGTACTCGCCGGGGAGCAGGTTGCAGTCGCAGGCCTGCAGCGCCTTGACCTCTGCCAGGCCGCTGCCGGTGTTCTCCTGGAAATCGAACAGGACGCTCTCAAAGGGGATGACCCGGTCTCCACACAGCGCCGCGGTGGGCAGGTCCAGGGTCCACCTGCTGTCAAACATCACGGAGATCTGGACATGCATGGTCTCAGGAACCTGGAGGCCGTAGCTCATCTGCATCCAATAGGGATTGGCCAACGCAGTGGACGGGCCCAGGCACAGGAAGGCCCAGCCCAAAAGCAGCCCTGCCATACGGTTCATGGAGCCCCCTTTTTGGCTTTGGTTTCAAACAATTGCCAACAGCCACCATGGTTAGCACGGTGGCCCCCCCGTGGCAAGCGCCAGGCACCCGGCCCCCCGGGCCCCCCAGGTTGACACGGCTGCCCCGTCGCCCTATCCTTCGGGCGGTTCCAGTTCCGGGAAGGCCCGGGAAGAGATGACCATGCCCAAGCGCCTCAAACTCTGTGAGCTCAAGACCGGCTGCTGCGGGAAGGTCTGCGACATCTCCGAGTCCTGCCCCCTGCGGGACCGGCTGCTGGACCTGGGCATCTACCCCGGCTGCAAGGTCGTGATGGAACGGCGGGCCCCCCTGGGTGGCCCCCTGGCGGTGACCGTCTGCGGCAAGAAGCTGTCCCTGCGCGAAGGTGAAGCCGCCTGGGTGGAAGTGGAATCCCCCTGACCCCTACCGGAGCAGCCATGTATGAAGTGCTGGTGGCAGGTATTCCAGGGGCTGGCCAGGACCGGATTCTAAGGCGCCTGGCTCAGTCCTCGGGGACCCTGGCGCCCTCCCTCGAGGCCAGCCACCCCGAACTGCTCCTCAACCTCCCCGGCGCCCAGGTCCGGGTGCAGACCATGGCCCCCTGCTCGGGCCTTGGAGTCCTCCCCCAGGCAGAGCTGGATCGTTTCCTTCAAAACCTCGACCACCCGCCCCACCGGATCCTCCTGGTGCTGGACCGGCAGGACGCCCGCCAAAGCACCTACCTCTTGATGCAGATGCTGGACCTGGGGCTCTCCTGTGCCCTGGTGGACGGGGACCCTCGCCGCCACGCCGGCCCCTCCCTGCGGGTCATTGCGGCGCAGCTTGGCGTGCCCCTCCTGGAAGAGCGGGGCCGGGCCGGTAGGGGCCTGGCTCAGGATCTGCTCAGCATCCTCCTGCCCGGGGGCGCTGACTTTGCCAGCCCGCCCCCCTCCCCGACCGAGGCCATGGCCCGCCTTCGCACCCCGGAGGCCGTCCGGACCCGCTGGGAGAAGGTGGACGCCGTGCTGGCCGCCGCCGAAGAGGCCGTGGATCCCCACCCCGACCCCGCCGCCCGGCTGGATTCCCTGCTGCTCCACCGCTTCCTGGGCCTGCCCTTCTTCCTGCTCAGCATGCTGGCGCTCTTCGTCCTCACCTTCGAGCTGGGCAAGTACCCCGTGGCGCTGCTGGAGCATGGCCTCCAGGCCCTGCGCTCCACCCTCCACGCAGTGTGGCCCGCCCTGCTGCCGGACTGGACCCGCTCCCTGCTGTTGGATGGCCTGCTGGAGGGCGTGGGCGGCGTGCTGGTCTACATCCCCAACATCATGCTGTTGTTTTTTGGCCTCTCCCTCATGGAGACCAGCGGCTACATGTCCCGCTCGGCCTTCCTCATGGACGCCCTCATGTCCCGCCTGGGCCTCCAGGGCAAGAGCTTCCTGCCCATGCTCCTGGGTCTGGGCTGCAGCGTCCCAGCCATCATGGCGGCCCGCCGCATCGAGAACCGCCACGACCGCCTCATCACCATCCTGGTCATCCCCTTCGTCCCCTGCGGCGCCCGCCTGCCCATCTTCATGCTGCTCATCCCCGCCTTCATCCCCGAGGCCCTGCGCGGCCCCGCCCTCTTCCTGGTCTACCTGAC
>CAZMEC010000134.1:0-9145 GCA_964565265.1 uncultured Myxococcales bacterium | reverse complement strand
CGGCGAAGGGGCGGCCGCTGCCGGACTCGTAGGTGCGGCTGCACAGGTAGGCCACTGAGCCGGACACCGTGGCCTGCATGGTGCGGGCAGAGGTGGGGGTGTCCACGCCGCCCATGAAGAGGCCGTTGGTGGAGATGTCCACTACCACCGAGCCATTGGGGCCAGCCAGCTTGCTGACCTGTTCGGCGGTGAAGCCGGCGGGGCAGTAACTGGGGTCCTGGACTCCCAGGACCACGGTGAAGATGCTGCGCATGTTGGCCAGCCCCGGGGCATTGGCCACGGCGGCGGCGGTGGTCTGGTCCACATAGGTCTTGTTGGCCCCGTCGGTGGTGTCGATGGGGTTGGCCAGGTAGTTGATCTTCTTGCCGCCCATGTCCAGGGCCGCACCCAGCTTGGCGCCCCCGTTGAAGGTGGCCAGGCCCGTGAAGGTGCTGGTGGTCTGGAAGTTGGCCTGGCCGTCGAAGTGGGCCTCGCCGTCAACCTCCACCTTGCCCGCCACGAAGAGGGCGCCGTCCCCGGTGGCCAGGGTGGGGGTGCCCGTGTTGCCGACGCGGAGTTCAGCGCCGCCGACCTGCAGGGCGCCCGCGGGGGTGGCCGCCCCGATGCCGACGGAGGTCCCGCTCTGGGTCACCTTGGAGGCCACCAGGGCGTTGCCATCCCAGAAGCTCAGGGCCCCCAGGGTATTGGCGCCCACCTGGGGGTCCGTCTCGGCGGTGATGGGGTTTTCGGAGGCGCAGTTGATCATGGTGCCGTCGGAGGTGCACCACTTGTCCTTGTAGATGGTGCCCACCTGGGGGTCCGCTTCCTTGGTGAGGCCGTCATCCACGCCGTCTGCAAAGCCGGCGGGCAGGTTGGTGAGCTTGCTCCAGGAGACACTCTGGACATTGAAATCGACCACGGCGCCGGCCTGCAACATGCCCGGAGGGATGGCCTCAAAGGTGCCATTCATCACGAAGTTGGCAGACATGTAGTCCCGGTCCAGGGTCACCACGCCGTCCGTCACCTCCAGGCCATCGCCGGCCTGAAGCTCGGGGCTGCAGACCCAGCCCTCGTTGGTGGCGTTACGGCGCAGGTGCCAGCCCGCCTCGCAGTCGTCGGCCCGCAGGTCGATGGTGTCGTCGTTGATGGAGACCCCCGAGCCCCCCTGATAGATGGAGAAGGAGTCGGTGCAGACCCAGTTGGCGCCGTCGAACTTGGGCATCTGGTTCTGGAGGCAGGGCAGGAGCCCCAGGGCGTCGTTGTCCCCATCCAGCAGGCCCTCGGGGATGAGGTCCAGGGACGGGAAGGTGCCCTCGGTGGCTACCAGGGCCAATTCGTCGTGGGCGGCGTAGCCCAGGGCCTGGTTGATGGCGTCCACTTCATCGTTGCTCAGCACGCGGTCGTCCCCACAGCGCCAGGCATTGCCGGCGTAGTGCAGCAGCTGGCCGTCGGGGCAGGTGGTGGATTCCAGGGTGTCCTTGCTGCAGATCCAGGTCTTGCTTTGGGTGCTGGTGCGCAGGAACTGGCCGGCGGCGCAGGTGTTGGGGTCCAGGTGCTGGCGGCCGATGGTTCCCAGGGCCAGGTCCCCGGCGCCGACGCAGCCGGTGCACTCCAGGTCGCCGGCGGGGCCCGTGAGGCTTTTGGCGGTGACGGCGCTGGAAGCCTGCATGGCGTAGGCCACGGAGGACAGGGCGGAGCGGGGGAGTTCGGCCTCGCCGTTGACGGCCACGCCCAGCCAGAGGGCGCCGGGTTCGGAGAAGACCTCTGGGGTAGGGAGGGCCGTGAGGGAGCCCATCAACAGATCAAAGCGGCCCGCGCTCAAGGGGACCCCGTTGTGGGTCTCGGACCAGAGGGCCTGGGTGGCTCCCTGACTGGTGTAGAGCTTCAACACGATGCGCACGGGTCCGGCCATGGGCTCTCCGGCGAGGTTGCTGAGGCGGCCGGTGATGAAGATCTGCGGACTGCCGGCGCCCAGGGCGGGCCCTGTGGCAGACAACAGCAGCATCACAGAGAAAAAGCCCGCCAGGATACTGTTACGCATGGTGTTCCTCGCTGTCAGGGCTGGATGCCCAGTTCAAGTATGGTGCTCTTGCCATCGGTGACGCGGGACACCGTCTGCAGGCCCCCCACGATGATCTCTCCCTTGATCCCAAAGGAGTTGCCCTTGATGACCGCCAGGGCCGACTGGAGGTGTACCTCCACGGGGCCGCAACCCTCGTCCTTGACGCCGTTGCAGTTGTTGTCCAGACCGTCACAGGCCTCAGCGGCGAAGGAGGAGATGAGGTAGTCAAAGGGGGCGCAGTCGCTGGCGTCCGGGTCCCCATCGTCGTCGTCGTCGGTGTCGATGCAGTCCGCCTTGCCGTCGTAGTCGAAGTCCAAAAAGATCTCGTCGATCACGGTGTAGCAGTCGTTGTCGATGCCGTCGCACTTCTCGGTGGCGTTGGGGTTGCCCGTCTTGTCGTAGGGCAGGCAGTCCAGTTCGTTGAGGTGGGTGTCGCCGTCTATGTCCGGGTCGCAGGCGTCGCCCAGTTTGTCTCCGTCCAGGTCCTGCTGCTTCTTGTTGGCAAGCAGGGGGCAGTTGTCCAGGGCATCCGCCACGCCATCGTCGTCGTCGTCCGGGTCCAGGCAGTCCAGGATGCCGTCCTTGTCCGTGTCGGGCAGGTCCTCGTCGGTGAGGCCGTCGCAGTCGTTGTCCAGGTTGTCGCAGGCTTCGAGGGCCGGGGTGGTGGCGTCGCAGGTCCCGTAGCCGGCCGCGCCCTTGCAGCGCTTGAAGCCCTGGCAGCTGCCGAAGTCATTGGTGGCGTTGCAGGGGATGTCCTCCTGGCCTTCGTCGGTGGCGCCGTCACAGTCGTTGTCCTTGCCGTCGCAGACCTCGGCGGCGGCGATCTTGGCATTGCAGGCGGACCAGCCATCCGGGCCGTTGCAGGTCTGGGTGCCGCTGCAGGCCCCAAACTGGTTCTCCAGCTCGCAGTGGCGGTTCGTGCCGTCCACCCCGGGCAGGCACACACAGCTATTGGTGGTGGGGACGCACTGGAAGCTGCCCGGGCCGCTGCCTCCCAAGATGGCCTCCACGCAGGCGGTGCCGTCGGGGCAGACCTCGGGCTGGTTCCAGCAGTCGGTGCCGCAGTATTTCCCCGTGTTGCCCACATTGATGCACCTGCTGCCGAAGTAGATGCAGTCGTTATCCGAATAGCAGGGCAGACAAAGGCTTTGGGCCGGGGGCGAGCAGACGCGAAATTCCTCCTGGGCGGTCTCCGTGCAGACCCAATCCCCGGGGCAGTCCTTGGTCAGGGCGCAGGGGAGACTGCAGACCTTGGCGCCCTTTTCGTCCGGGATGCAGACCCTGCCCGCGCACTCGGTGGGCTCATCGCAGGGCTTGCGCCAGTGCGCCAGGGGGTCGTCGGTGGCATCGGGCCAGTCATTGTCCAAGTCACCGATTTCATAGGAGTCCTGATATCCGGTGCTGTCCCCAGTGGCGGCATCCTCCGACCCGCAGCCGGCCGCCCACACCACCAGGAGAATCGCCCACAGGACCTTGCCAGCCTTTGTGTACATGCACGCACCTTGATGATCGAAGCAGCCGCTTCGGAAGGCCCTAGCCTAAGAAAGCGCTCCATTACTGTCAAGGTCCTTGGCCCGTGCTATGCTGCCGCCCATCATCTACAGGAGGAGCCGCCATGGCTGGGACTTGGATTGAGGCCACGGGATCGGATGGGCGCCCCCTTCGACTGCACCTGGAGGCCCCGGCGGAGGGGCCCCGGGGACTGGTGCTGCTGGTGCACGGAATGCAGGAACACCGGGGGCGCTACCAGGAGTTGGCCGAGCATCTGGCAGCCCGGGGGCTGGTTTGCGCCAGTTATGATCTGAGGGGCCACGGGGAGTGCCGGCCGGGGGACGCCCCCGGGGACCTGGGGCCCAGGGGTTACCTCCAATTGCTGGAGGACCTGGAGACCCTGGCCCTGGCCCTCGGTGCCCGTTACCCGGGGCTGCCCCTGGTGCTGTTCGGGCACTCCTTCGGGTCCTTCCTGGCCCAGGCCTTCGCCCAGCGCCGCGGCGAGTTGCTGGCCGGGTTGGTCCTGAGCGGAACCAGTGGCTTCCAGCCAGGGCTGGCGGCGGGGTTGGTGCTGGCCCGGAGTTGGACCGCCCTGCGGGGCCCTGGTCGCTACGCAGGGCTGCTGCAGTACCTGGCAGTGGGTCACTTCGACGGCCCCCCCTGGGCCAAGCCCACCAAGGCCTGGATCACCTCCGACCCCGTGCGTCGTCAGGCCTACCTGGATGACCCAGCCTGCGGCGGCCACTTCCCCAACGCCTTCTTCGTCCACCTGCTGTCCCTGCTTGCCCAGATCTGGAATCCCGCCAACGAGCGCCGCCTCCCGAGGGGGCTGCCCGTGCTGATGATCTCCGGCAAGCAGGACCCCGTGGGCCACTTCGGCAAGGGGCCCAAGGCCTTGGCTCGCCGCTATGCCTCCCTGGATCTCCCCGTGACCCTCCACCTCTACCCCGAGGCCCGCCACGAATGCCTCCAGGAGTTGAATCGCGAGCAGGTGCTGGCGGACCTCGATCGCTGGCTAGACGAAGCCCTGAACTAGCCCATCCGAACCGCGACTGTAAAGGAGCGGGCCGCCGCCCAAGCCCCGCTTGCTGACGCGCGCGGTTCGGAAAGCCTCCGGGCCGGCCTATCCGAACCCCGACCGCAAGGGAGGGGGTTGTTCCCCCTACGCACACTCGGGCTTGAGCAGCAGCACGGTGGTTCGGGCGGGCAGGGTTTCCTTGGAGAGCTCCAGGGTGGACTGGTCCAGCTTCTTCACGGGCCAGGGGTTCACCTTGAGGAACTCGGCCAGGGGCAGGATGGTCAGGTCCGCTGCGGGCAGCAGGTAGTGCATGGGGACCGCGTACTTGGGCTGCAACTGCTCGATCAGCGCCAGGGCCTCCTGGGGGCCCGCCGTGAAGGTGCCCCCCACGGGCAAAAACAGCACCTCCACGGGGCGCAGGTTGGCGGCCAGGTCCTCGCTGACGGGGCCCGCCAGGTCCCCGGGGTGGATGAAGGTCACTCCCTCCAGGGCAAAGCGAAAGATCCTCACCTGGGCATCCACCCGCCCCCCGGCGTCCCCGTGCTTTCCCGGGAAGGCCTGCACCCGGACCCCAAGGTGCTCCGCCGGCCCCCTCACCACCACGGGCTGGCCAAAGGAAGGGGCGATGTGGTTGTGGTCGTCGTGCTCGTGGCTGACCAGGGCCAGGTCCCAGGTGCCCGGGATGTGGCGGTAGCGGAAGCGGTTCTGGAAGGCGCCGGACAGATAGGGGTCCATCAGCAGGGACACCCCGGGGGCCTCCAGGCCAAAGCAGGAATGCCCGAAATAGCGAAGTCTCATCTTGCCTCCTGGGAGGGGTCAGGGCTGGCTGTCAGCAGGGCCACCAGGGCCTGGTGGTCCGGGGGAAGATTCAGGTTCAGGAAGGGCAGGGGGCTTGTCCAGGGCAGGTGGGCCCCCGCGTAGGGCGCCAGCGCCAGGTCCAGACGGTGGGTGTCGGGGTGGGCCAGCAGGGCCTGGCGGAGGGCGCCCCGCAGCAGCACCGGGTGGCCGGTCCTGGGGGGCCTGGAGGGGGAGTCAGCCTCCAAAGGGGCCAGCCAGTCCCAGTCGGGGTGGGCCTCCAGGGCTGCCAGCATGGCGGCGCAAAGGCCCGGCGCCAGGGGGCAGTCCACGGGGACCACGAAGATGGGGTCGGCCTCCAGAGGCAGGGCCCCAAGACCAAGCTTGACGGACAGGTAGGGACCCAGGTCCACCCGGGGGTTCCCCACCTCCCCCGCAGCCCCCTTGGCCACCCCAGCGGCGGCCAGGTAGGAGGCTCCCTCGGGGATGACCACGACCTTGGCGGCGTCCGTCGGCAGTTGGGAAAGCTGGTAGGCCAGTAGGGATTGTCCAGGCAAGGGCAGGAAGGCCTTGGTGCTGCCCATTCTGGTCCCGCGTCCTGCGGCCAGAATCACGGCACCAATCATAGAAGGGCCTCCCCCTCCCGTTCCTTGAAGCGCACATGAATGTGATGGCGGTGACCGCGCCAATGCCGAATGATGCCCGTTTCGTCCCAGCGCTTGTTGGGGTACTGGAACCAGCGGGCCAGGTCCTGGTCGGTGGCGCCCTGGCGGACGGCCTCGTCGTACAGCACGGCCTGGAGGTTCCAGTCCAGCAGGATCTTGTGCACGCGGCCGGTGTCCAGCAGGGCCTTGATCAGATACCAGGTGCGTTCCAGATCCAGCTCCTCGGCGCGGAGGTTCTTGTACTGCTCGTCGTAGTCCACGCCGGGACGGTACAGCCCCAGGTCCACATCCAGACCCTCCTTGTGGGAGGAGTGGGGGGAGAAGCGGCCGCCCCGCTGCCGGGACAGGTCGCCCACCACCAACTTGGTGCCCGGGTGGGTGAGGGTCATCAGCATGCCCACCTGCTCCAGGCTGCGCACCACCACCGGGCGGCCCCAGGCGTTGTCCGGGCGCTTGACCAACAGGCCCGTGCCCTCCTGAAGTTGAATCCCGCCGTCCAGGTAGTTGCCGGGCCAGAGGCTCCGGGGGACATAGACGGTGACCCGCTCGCCGCCCCGGAACCTAGGGGCGCTGCGATAGCCGTTGAGGCGCATGAGGGCGTCCTCGGAGAGGTTGTAGCGCTGGGCCAGGTCGGTTAGACGAAGGCCGGGGACGGTGCGCACGGTCATGCGGAAGCGCTCCTCTTCGCGGAGGCGGGAGAAGACGCGAAGGCGCTCGCCGGGGCGGGGCAACACCCGAATGTGGGGGTTGGCCTCCAGCAGCGAGTCCTCATCCATATGGAAGCGGGCGGCCAGGGACTGGACGGTGTCGCCGGGCAGGGCGGTGATGATGGACCACACGGCCTCCAGGCCTTCGCCCGGGGCCTCGGCCCTGGCGGGACTGGCCAGCAACAGCAGCCACAAAACCGTAAGAATCGCCTGGTTACGCACCGTTACTCCTTTACTTGGCGCCGCGGCCGTCTATATTCTGTCCGGCGCCGTTTTGGTGCAAGCACCTTTTTTCTGGAGCTGATTCCATGGGCCGACCGGACGCTTTTCAACTGTTCTGCAGGTACCACCTGGGCCTGGACGCCAACTTCCGGCCCCGGCACTACAACCTCAACTCGGTGGCCCGGGAGTTCGAGGTCCTGCCGGAGACCATCCAGGTGCTGCTGGACGAGTTCAACATGACGCCGGAGCTTTGCACCCATGTGGACTATTCCCTGCCCAAGGCCAGCGCCGACGCCATGGTCATCGCTCTGGCGGGGGACCGCAACGACACCGAGGCCTTCGCCCACAAGGTCTTCCGCGAGTTCCACGCAGCCGTGGAGCGCTACGACCCCCACCGCACCTTCGATGGCATCAACTACGACAATATCTGGGGTGACGAGGAGTAGCTCCGGGGCTACTTGATGGGGACCACCTGATCCGCCAGCCGGGACTGGATGTCCAGCATCTGGACCTTCATCATCGTGCGGGCGCGGTGCAGGCGCACCTTCACATTGTTCACCGTGAGCCCCAGTTCCTGGGCGGTCTCCTCGGTGGACAGCCCCTCAAAGTCCCGCAGGGTCAGCACCAGGCGGTACTTGGGAGGCAGTTCCAGGAGGGCCTCCACCAGATGCTTGGCGGCCTCCAGGGCCTGGGTCTCGGTGAGCACGGTGTCCCGATCGTCCCCCGAAGGAATCTGCACCTTGCGGTCCGTCCCCGGCTCGTTCTGGTCCAGCGACACGGTGTAGCGCGGCTGGTCCTTCCTGAGGCGCCGCTGCTTGAGGCAGGCGCTGGACGCGATCTTGTACAGCCAGCTTCGGAAGCTGCCGTCCCCTCGGAAGGACCCCATGTGCCGGAAGGCCGCCAGCATGGTCTCCTGGGCCACATCCTCGGCATCCTCGCGGTGCCCGCACATGCGGCTGCCGAAGCGCAGGATCTCCGCGTGATAGGTCTCCACAAGTTTCTGGAAGCTGGCCTCCGAGCCGTTCTCCAGGAAGTCATTGATCAGGTCTTGTTCGTTCTCAGCCATATCCATCCCCCTTCGCGCCCGCGCATTGTACCCGATGTTTCGGGGACGGTCCTAATTTCCCACCGCATCTCCCCCGGGGACGGTCCCAATTTCCCCCTGTTGCATTCCCGCGCGCCTTGAAGGACCATGCCTCCCGTTGTGGTCAACAGCCCCAGGGGAGTCGCCCATGAGTCGCCTCATCGACCTTCGCTCCGATACCGTCACCCAGCCCACCCAAGCCATGCGCGAAGCCATGCTGACCTGCGAGGTTGGCGACGATGTGCTGGGCGAGGACCCCACCATCAACCGCCTGGAGGCCCGGGCCGCCGCCCTGCTGGGCAAGGAGGCCGCGCTGTTCGTACCCTCCGGCACCTTCGGCAACCAGTGCGCCATCGCCACCCACATCAACGCCGGCGACGAGGTCCTGCTGTCCGAGGGGGCCCACATCGTGGTCCACGAGTGTGGCGCCGCCGCCTACCTCGCCGGGGCCCAGCTTCGCTGCATCCCGCCCAGCAACGGCAGCCGCCTGACCGTGGCCGATCTGCAGCCCCGCCTGCGGGTGGGCGACGACATCCACATCCCCAGGACGGGCCTCATCTGTGTGGAGCAGGCCACCGCCTTTGGCGAGCTTTACAGTCTGGCCGACCTTCAGGCCATCTATGCTTTTGCGGGGGCTGCGGGGGTGCCCGTGCACCTGGACGGGGCCCGCCTCTTCAACGCCGCCCTGGCCCTGGGCGTGACGCCAGCCGCCCTGGCCGCCTGCGCGGACAGCGTGTCGGTTTGCCTGTCCAAGGGTCTTTGCGCCCCCGTGGGGTCCCTGCTGGTGGGCACCCGCGCCTTCATCGCCAAGGCCCGCCGCCGTCGCAAGCTCCTGGGTGGGGGCCTGCGCCAGGCCGGTTTCCTTGCCGCCGCCGGGCTGGTGGCCCTGGACACCCAGGTGGCGCGCCTCGTCGACGACCACCGCCACGCCCGCCTGCTGGCGGACCTGCTGACCCAAATCCCCGGCGTCACCCTCAGCCGCGACCCCGCCATCAACCTGGTCTTCGTCCGCACCGCCAGCCCCCAGGATCCCGCCCAGACCCTGGCGGCCCTGACCGCCCAGGGCGTCCTGACCTACGCCCCCGAGAACGGCGAGTGGCGCTTCGTCACCCACCAGGGCAT
>CAZMEC010000133.1:0-9152 GCA_964565265.1 uncultured Myxococcales bacterium | reverse complement strand
GCCGCCGTGGGCATGATGATCCCCAACTCCCCCGCCAATGTGGGCAGCTTCTGGTACTTTCTCCTGCTGCCCATGTATGTGTCAGGAATGCCCGCCGGTGCTGCCCCCATCGCCTTTGGCATCAGTGTCTGGGCCATGATGCTGCTGCAGTATTGTCTGTTCGGGCTTTGGTTCGTGGTGAGGGGGAAACAAAAAAACGGCCCGGCGATCCCCTGATCTGCCGAGCCGTTTCTTCTAAGGTCCTGTTACCAGGCGGGTCTGCTCAGGCGCCCTTACCGCGCATGCGGAAGGCCTTGCGGCGACGCCTTTCGGCTTCGCGCTGCTTGCGCTTGGTCTCTTCGCTAGGCTTCATGAAGAACTTGCGCTTCTTCAGCTCCTTGTAGATGCCTTCATTGGCCATCTTACGCTTCAGAGCCTTCAGGGCGCGCTCCACATTGTCGCCGTCCACGGAGACCTCAAGGGGAGCCCACTCCACAACTTCCTTGAGACGCATATAAATCACCCGCCTTCCCGTCGAAGCATCGACCGGGCAAAGGATCTATATTTCCAGGCGCTTGTCAAGGTCTAACCCGGATTGTGCCCCCGAAACGCATTGACAGGCCCCGGGCCCCTGCCGGAGAATCCGGCGCTGATACGGGACCACGCTGGAGGGAGGCTGTGACGAAGACGCTGCTGCTGGTGCTGCTGGGAGGCCTCCTGCTTTTGCCCGCTGGGGTCCGGGCCCAGGAGGAGGGCTTCGGCACCGATCTGGGCTTCTTCAAGGCCACCTACTACTGGATCGCCTTTGAAAAGTACTTCGGCGGTGCTCCCTCCGTCCCCATTCTGGACACGAAGGGCCGCACCATCGCCGTGGTGTCCGAGGACTTCGCCCGGGCCGTCACCATGGAGGGCACCGGGGTGCTGCGGGACGGCCGCGTGATCAACCTCCACGAGAAGTGCAAGGCCGCCGAGTTCGGCTGGTGCTTCCTGGAGGTCAACCGCGCCAAGGCGCCCTTTGGCTACGGCTCCTCCAAGCCCTTGAAGCCCTTCCGCACCATCGCCGTGAACCAGGGCATCAAGCCCGGCACGGTGCTGTTCTTCCCCGACTTCATCGGCATCTCGCTGCCCACCGACGAGGGCGGCCTGGACTTCCATGACGGCTGCTTCGTGGCTGAGGATGTGGGCTGGTCCCTGGGCCCCCGGCATGTGGACATCTTTGCCCTGGCCGAGAACTATTACAAGATCCTCACCAGCTCCATCGGGGGGAAGGACCGCATCCGCATCTACACGGACTCTCCCTTCTGCCCCGCCACCGCCGCCGAGCTGTACGACCCCGAGGGCTGGGTGGACTCGGTGCGCTGAGCCCCCCGCGCCCCCCCCAGTCCCCCCTGCAAAAGCCTTGTCAACAGCGCCCTGCCCGGACATAATGCAACGCGATTTTCCAACTGGAGGAAGCCATGAAGGTAGCGGTCGTTGGTTCGGGGTATGTGGGTCTGGTTGCGGGCGCTGGCTTTGCCTCCAGCGGTAATCAGGTGGTCTGCGTGGATAACGATGCCCGCAAGATCGAGCGGCTGCGCGAGGGCGTGATTCCGATCTACGAGCCCGGCCTGGATCGCCTGGTCATGGACAATGTCAAGGAGGGCCGCATCACCTTCTCCACGGACACCGCGACGGCCGTGAAGGCCAGTCAGGTGGTGTTCATCGCCGTGGGGACGCCTCCCGAGGAGGATGGCTCGGCGGACCTGTCCTATGTGCTGGCCGTGGCGAGGGACATCGCCAACTCCATGGAGGATTACAAGGTGGTGGTGCTCAAGAGCACCGTCCCCGTGGGCACCAACGAAAAAGTGACCGCGGCCATGACGGCCCTCACCAAGCTGCCCTTCGATGTGGTGAACAACCCCGAGTTCCTCAAGGAAGGCGCCGCCATCGAGGACTTCATGAAGCCCGACCGCGTGGTGGTGGGCACCCGCAGCGAGCGCGCCCGGGAGGTCATGAAGGAGCTGTACGAGCCCTTCCTCCGCAACAACAACCCCATCATCTTCATGGACGAGAAGTCCGCCGAGATGACCAAGTACGCCGCCAACGCCATGCTGGCCACGCGCATCACCTTCATGAATGAGGTTGCCAACCTGTGCGACCTGGTGGGCGCCGATGTGGACATGGTCCGCAAGGGCATCGGCAGTGACCCCCGCATTGGCAAAAGCTTCCTCTTCCCCGGCGTGGGCTTTGGCGGGTCCTGCTTCCCCAAGGATGTGATGGCCCTGTCCAAGACCAGCAAGGATTTTGGCTACACCATGGAGATCCTGGAGGCCGTCCACAGCGTCAACGAGGCCCAGAAGCATCGCCTCTCCAAGAAGGTCGTGGCGCGCTTCGGCGAGGACCTCTCGGGGCTGCACTTCGGCATCTGGGGCCTGGCCTTCAAGCCCAACACCGACGACATGCGCGAGGCCCCGTCCCGCGTGATCATCAATGACCTGCTCAGCCGCGGCGCCACCGTGACGGCCTACGACCCCGCCGCCACCGAGACCGCCCGGGAGGTCCTTGGGGACAGCATCATCTATGCGGACAAGGCCTGGAAGGCCGCCGAGAAGGCCGATGCGCTGCTGATCGTCACCGAGTGGGGCGAGTTCCGGACCCCCGACTTCGAGCTGCTTGGCAGGCTGCTCAACGGCAAGGTCATCTTCGACGGCCGCAACCTCTACGATCCCGCCCGCGTCAAGGCCCAGGGCTTCGAGTACCACACCATCGGCCGCGGCATCGTGCGCCCCTGAGTCCGTCGCGTCCCTTCACCTTCGAGGTTCACCATGTCCAAGAAGCTCCTGGTCACCAGCGCGCTGCCCTATGCCAACGGCTCCATCCACCTGGGGCATCTGGTCGAGTACATCCAAAGCGACATCTGGGTGCGGGCCCAGCGCATGATGGGCCACGAGTGCCGCCACATGTGCGCCGACGACACCCACGGGACCCCCATCATGCTGTCGGCCCGCAAGGCCGGCATCAGCCCCGAGGAGCTGATCGCCAAGGTGCACACCGAGCACAGCCAGGACTTCCAGGACTTCCTGGTGGAGTTCGACAACTACTACACCACCAACTCCCCTGAGAACCGCGAGTTTGCCGAGACCATCTACCTGCGGCTCAAGGCCGGTGGCTACATTGATATTCGCAGCATCCGCCAGTTCTTCTGCGAGCACGACGGCATCTTCCTGCCCGACCGCCTCATCCGCGGCACCTGCCCCAAGTGCGGGGCCGAGGACCAGTACGGCGACGCCTGCGAGATCTGCAGCGCCACCTACCAGCCCACGGACCTCAAGGTCGCCCACTGTTCGCTGTGCGGCAACAGCCCCGTGCTGCGGGACAGCGAGCACCACTTCGTCAAGCTTGGCGCCTTCGCGGACCGCCTCAAGGAATGGATCTCCGTGGAGGACCGCCTCAACCCCCAGATCCGCCGCAAGCTGGAGGACTGGTTCCAGGATGGCCTTCAGGACTGGGACATCTCGCGGGATGCGCCCTACTTCGGGTTCCAGATTCCTGGCACCACGGACAAGTACTTCTATGTGTGGCTCGACGCCCCCGTGGGCTACATGGCCTCCACCAAGAACTGGGCCGAGCGCCACGGCCAGACCTTCGAAGACTGGTGGCAGTCCGAGGACACGGACATCGTCCACTTCATCGGCAAGGACATCACCTACTTCCACTGCCTGTTCTGGCCCGCCATGCTGATGGGGTCGGGCTTCCGCGCGCCGCGCCAGGTGAATGTCCACGGCTTCCTGACGGTGGACGGCAAGAAGATGAGCAAGAGCCGCGGCACCTTCATCAAGGCCCGCACCTGGCTCAAGCACCTGGGCCCCGAGTACCTGCGCTATTACTACGCGGCCAAGCTCTCCGACGGCGTGGACGACCTGGACCTGAACTTCCAGGACTTCGTCTCCCGCGTGAACGCCGAGCTGATCAACACCTTGGTGAACCTGGGCAGCCGCACGGTGAACTTCCTGAACCGCAAGCTGGACGGGCAGCTTTGCCAGCCCGACGAGGCCTCCGTGAAGTTGCTCGCCGAGCTTGAGGCCGCGGCCCCGGAGATCCTGGGCTGCTACCAGGACCGCCGCTTCTCCCACGGCCTGCGGCGCATCATGAAGCTGGCCGACGACGCCAATCTGCACCTCACGGAGACGGCGCCCTGGACCATGGTGAAGACGGACCCCGAGGGTGCCCGGGCGGTGTGCAGCGGCGGCGTGAATCTGTTCTACCGGCTCTGCGTGCTGCTGGCCCCCGTGCTGCCTGATCTGGCCCGCAAGGTGGGCGAGCTTACGGGCCACCCCATCAACTCCTTTGGCGAGGTCTCGGTGCTGATGACCAGCGGCAAGGTGGGGGACTTTGGCAGCGTAATGGAGCGAGTGGCCCCAGAAAAGCTGGACGCCATTCGCGAGGAGGCCGCCGCGGAGTTTGCTGTCGTGGAGGGGGCTGCGGGGGAGGGCGCCAAGGGCCCCGAGGTGGACGCCCGCCAGGACCCCGAGCCCCTGGAAGCCGAAATCGAGATTGACGCCTTCGCCAAGGTGGACCTGCGGGTGGGCGTCGTCCTGACCGCCGCCGCCGTGGAGGGCGCCGATAAGCTGCTGCAGCTTACCGTCAGCCTGGGCAACCTGGGCACCCGCAATGTCTTCGCGGGCATTCGCAAGTCCCACGCCCCCGAGACCCTGGTGGGCCGCAAGGTCATCCTGGTGGCCAACCTGAAGCCCCGCAAGATGCGCTTTGGCCTCTCCGAAGGCATGGTCTGTGCCGCGGGCCCCGGCGCCCAGGAAGTCTACCTCCTAAGCCCCGAATCCGACGCCAAGGCCGGCGACCGGGTGCACTAGGTACCGGTTCCGGTCACTTTCGTTTTCAACCCACTTCCTATTCATAATTACTGGGTGAGCCCCGTAAAACGCAAATAAATCATTGACTTCATGGCGCAGTGGTTCTATTCATTTGCCATGGCGCGGACGAACAAGACCACCCCGGAACAGTTGCTGTCGCTGCTTGGGGCCAATGGGCCCGGTGGCTCGGCGGACCTGGTCGCCCTGCTGGGGGTCAGCCAGCCCACTTTTTCCAGGCTGGCGCGGGCCTGCCAGGGCCGGCTGCTCGTGCTTGGCGAGTCCAAGAACACCCGCTACGCCGTGGAGCGCAGGGTGGAAGGGCTGGACCTGCCGGTGCCGGTCTTCGAGATCCGGCCGGCACCCCAGGCGCCCAGGTTGCTGATGAAGCTGCACCCGGTGCATCCCCGGGGCTTTCTGGCGCAGCGGGAGGAGGGCGGGCCCGGGCTGTTTTTTGAGGATCTGCCGTGGTTCCTTGAGGGCCTGCGGCCGGCGGGCTTTCTGGGGCGCCTCCAGGCCCTGGCCCACCCCGAGCTTGGCAACCCCGCGGACCTCGTGATGTGGTCATCGGATGAGGTGCTGCGGCTGGCGACCCGGTACGGCTGGGATCTTCCCGGGGCCTTCCTCGTGGGCCAGGAGTCCTACCGGCAGTTCCAGCGCTTTGCTGTCGCCCCGCCGGACCTGGTGGAAGCCCAGGCCCGGCTGACGCAGTACCCGCGGCTGGCGGCGGAGGTCCTCAAGTCGGGGCAGGCCGGCTCCTCCGCAGGGGGCGAGCAGCCCAAGTTCCTGGCCACGGTGAAGCATGGACAGGACCTGACGCCCGTGCTGGTGAAGTTCTCGCCGCCCACCACCAACGAGGTCAACCAGCGCATCGCGGACCTGCTGGTGGCCGAGCACCTTGGCCATCTGGTGATGGCGGCCCACCAAATCCCCAGCCCGGCGTCCAGCGTTCTGCACGCCGAGGGCCGCTGCTTTCTGGAGGTCCAGCGCTTCGACCGGCAGGGCCCCGCCCACAGGTTGGGGCAGGTGTCCCTTGGGGCCCTGGACGCGGGGCTGCTTGGGACCGAGCAGAGTTCCTGGTCGGCCTCCGTGGGCAGGTTGGTCCAGCAGGGCCTGGCCAGCGAAGATGACCTCCGGCGGGTCCGTTGGCTGGAGGTCTTCGGCTGCTGCCTGGGCAACACCGACATGCACTTCGGCAACCTGGCCTTCCTGCTTGACGGCACCCAGCCCCGGGGCCTGGCCCCGGTCTACGACATGCTGCCCATGCACTACTTCCCACGGCACCAGGAGTTGTCCTCCAGCCCGTTCCCGCTGCCTCCCGCCAAGGCAGCCCAGGCCCTACAGGTCCCCGACGCCGTCAAGGCCGCCGCCGACCTGTGGCAAGCCGTGGCCGCCGACCGCCGCGTCTCCAGGGACTTCCGGCAGATCGCCCGGGAGGCGCAGAAGCGCATTATGGGGCTGGGGGGTGGTCCGAAATAGGCCCCAGGGCCAAGGCTTACTCTACCGGGACGAGGTCCAGGGTGAGCGGGCCCAGGTCCAGGGTGTAGGGGACCGAAGGGATCTGGACCTCGGTGGCGTAGTAATAGGCGGCGGTGTGGGCCGAGCTGTCGTCCAGGGCCAGGGAGACAATGACGACATAGTTGCCCGCCGTGGCGGCGTAGGGGTAGTCCAGGACCGGGCCGTTCTCGGCCTCAGGGTTCCAGGCCAGGAAGGTGTTGCCCTGATCGGGGATGCTGATGGAGGTGCCGGTGTAGCCGGCGCCGGGGGCAAAGGAGAAGATGCCCAGCAGGCTGGTCATGGGGTCGTCACCCTGCTGGAAGTCCGCGGGGTACAGCCCAATCCAGTAGGCAGAAGTATCCATGGAGGCGATGGGCGCATCCACCAGCGTGAGGGTGCCGGCCACGGAAATGGCCCCGGTCACGGTCTGCCCGTCCAGAAAGACGCCGTCCAGGACCACATCGCCCCCACCTGTGGTGTCAAAGCTATCCTGGCCCACCACATCCTTGCCTTCGGTGGCAGTGCAGGAGACCAGCGCCAGCAGCAGCATAAGCATCATAGGTTTCATCGGTTCCTCCGAACAAAAAAGGACCATACCACCGAAGCTGTCGGAGGCCAAGGACCACCGTCTGGCCAACGACCCCAGGTCGATCCCCCCAATACCCAGTCACCGGGGCCTTAAACGCAAAAGCCCAGCCGGGGGGGCTGGGCTTTCTTTTGAGCGGGAAACGGGATTCGAACCCGCGACCTTCAGCTTGGGAAGTGGTTCCCACAGTGGTTGGGGCTCATGGCGGCGAAGAGAGTTCCGCCAGCAAGGCCTGGACCCGTTCAAACGCATCTCGGCTTACCCTCTCTTGTTCTTCGGGGTCCTCAATGCCCAGGAAGTCCACGATATGACGGGGACCGACATGATTGGTGCTGGCAAACTTCTCCGCCAGAACTCTCTGAGCCTCTTTGACGCGGCCCCTCCGGACAAGGGAACCGAAACTGGCGACCAGGGCGGGCATGTGGCAGTTCTGAAGGCAGAAGTATAGGTCGTAAGGGTCCTTGGAACTAAGTCTGTCGCGCATTGCCATGGCCTTCATGACGATGAAGGCCGGCAGGTCAGCCACCTGGATGTCCACTCGGTCCAGGCTTCCGTCTGGAAGGGGCCCGGCCAGGGTCACAATGACGGGGTGCTCAAAAGCAAGGTCGCAGCCCAAGGCCTTGCGGGGCAGGACATCCTGGACGCGCTGAGTGCGATGGCTACCTCCTGTGCCGTGGTATTCCCCGGCAAGCAGGTCCACTTCGACCTTGATGACCTTCCCCTCAACCGTTACCTCTTTGAAGAACACAAACGGCTGTCCGGCTGGCCGAAGCTTGTAGCCGTGGGTCTCCAGAAGGACCTTGATGGTCCTGTACCCGTCCTCGGCAAAGTGTCTGTGATCCAGGGCGAGATCGACATCCAAAGACCCCACATGCCGCTCGGCGGCGTCTGGTAGCAGCAGGTATGGAACCCAACCGCCGACAACGACGATTTCTCTTCGGTATTCACCCAGGATGTGGGCGAGTTCGATCATGACGGATTTGGCCGCTTCGACTGAGTCCCGGTCTCCGTAGTTCGTGGTTACCATTGGCTTGAGATCACCTCCTGCAGCAGGAAGTCGGCGGCCTCCTGGCCCCTGCCGGATTGGCCTTGCAGGTCAAGGTAGGCCTGAACTGGCGTGACTACCATGACACCAGCGGCTTCCTTGGCACCGTACAGGACATGCCGATCCTCAGTGACCAGCAACTCCACATTTCCGCCACTGGGGACCGGCTTCAGGTTCATTGCCGCTACCACCGGGTCAGCTGAACCTATGACATAGGCAGTGGCCTTGGAGTACCGGGTGAACGGTGCCAAGCGATCCGCTGCGGAGAACCCCGTCAAGGCAAAGGGCACCCCGAGGGACAGACAAACCTTCGCCAGCCTGGCTTCGATGTCTGGTAGGGACTCCATGCTGTAGAACTGTTGGGCCTTCCAGGGATTCGCGCCCGCCCAGTCCGCCCAGTCTTTCAACAGGAGGCGAGGTTCCACCAGCAACAGGCCTTCTGGTTCTGCCTTGACCCACTCTCGATCCATCAGCCTCTCTTTGACATTGAACACCAGGCCAAGGGAAACCTGAGCCTCGGTCGCCAGTTCCTGAGTCTTCCAGTGGCGTCCCGGACCTGACAGCAGCACCCGCAGAACCCGTGAGGACTTGGGCATGAAGAGGGAACGAAGTGCCCTGCGGTTTGGCGCGGGGTTGTCCCTTCCGGTGACTCGAATGAAGACCTCGTCAAAGGCCAGAATGCAGTTGCCCGCCAAGTCCACTGCACCGACGCCCTCGCTTCTGCAGATCTCAAAGGAAGCAGGGGAAATGAAGGGTGCCGCAAAAACGCCCAGGGCTTCGGGCACAGACTCCCTGAAGCGGGCCAACTGGTTGAGGGCAGCCCTGGCGCTCTTTGGCGAACCGCTGGTGCTGGCCTCAACTATCAGCGTCCGTTCCCCTTGGCGGGTCTTGACCCTGAAAAGAAGGTCGGGTTGGAGGAGGCCGAACTGGCGGTAAGGGGGGCGCTTGAGCAATACCTGGACGCCGGGGATTTCTTCCAGCAGGCCCTTCAGTTCGGGGCCGATCCGGTCAATCAGGTCCGCCTCTTTCATTGGAACACCCATTCTTCAGCGTCGTCTGGGGACGGCATACCGCCGGAACTCACCCGCGTCAAGGACATTTTCAGTGTATTGGCCATTTTCATCAAATGCTGAAAATGGCTGTTTTACTGAAAACAGGGAAGGTTGGGGATGCCCCAACGGGGTACTTCAATGGAGGG
>CAZMEC010000132.1:0-9289 GCA_964565265.1 uncultured Myxococcales bacterium | reverse complement strand
GCTGGAGCGCCGCACGGGCCGGGAGATCATGCTGGTCCCCAAGAAGGAACTCCACATGGAGAACACTGAGGTCTTTGGGGACACCAACTGAGCGGAGGCTGCCTTGACTGAACCTCGGGAGACCAGGCTCCTGGCCGTGGACGAGCTGCAGATCCCAGCCCTGACCCTGGGGCTCCCCGGCGAGACCCCCAAGGTCTTCCCCGGCTCCCCCGTGACCATCGGCTCCAGCCCGGACTGCGATCTGGTCCTGGCCAGCGACACCGTCTCCCGGCACCACTGCCAGCTCCTCTGCGACGGCTTTGGCGTCATCCTCAAGGACCTGGACTCCACCAACGGCACCTGGTTTGGCCCCCTGCGGGTGAAGGAGGCCGTCCTCTCCGCCCCCTGCGAGTTCCAGGTGGGGGACCAGCGCCTGCAGTTCTCGCCCGTGACCGAGAGGTTCACTCCAGGGGGCTCGGGGGACTGCCACCTGGAGGGCCTGGTGGGCGCCTCCCCGGCCATGTGTCGCCTCTACTCCCTGCTGCGGAAGCTGGCGGTCTGTGATGCCCCGGTGCTCATCCAGGGCGAGACGGGCAGCGGCAAGGAGCTGGCCGCCCGGGCCCTGCACCGGCTGTCTCGGCGGGCCCAGGGACCCTTCGTCACGGTGGACTGCTCCTGCCTCTCCCCCAGCCTCCTGGAGAGCGAGCTCTTTGGCCACCGGAAGGGCAGCTTCACGGGCGCCCTGGAGGGTCGCATCGGCCTGCTGGAATTGGGCGACGGGGGCACCGTCTTCCTGGACGAGGTGGGCGAGCTGCCCCTCGAGCTGCAGCCCAAGCTGCTGCGGGTGCTGGAGGCCCGGGAGCTGCGCCCCGTGGGGGCCTCCACCCCCCGTCCCTTGAACATCCGGGTCCTGGCCGCCACCAACCGGGACCTGCCCCAGGAGGTCCAGGCCGGGCGCTTCCGACGGGATCTGCTGTTCCGCCTGGAGGTGCTGCGGGTCCACCTGCCCCCCCTGCGGGACCGCCTGGAGGATCTGCCCCTGCTGCTGGAGCACCTGCTGGAGCGCCTAAGCCCCGGCGCCATCCCCCCCAGCTTCACCCCCCAGGCCATGCGGGCCCTCGGCTGCCACCCCTGGCCCGGCAATGTCCGGGAGCTGGCCAATGTGGTGGCCCGGGCCCTGGCCCTCTCTTCGGGGGGGGCCATCACCGAAGAGGAGCTGGGCCTGGGGTTCTCCCAAAGTGCCCCCGCCCGGACCCCAAATCCGGGCTTCAAGGAGGCCAAGGAGGAGGCGGAGCATCTCTTCGAGCGGGAGTACCTGCGGGAGCTTTTTCGCCGCTGCGACGGCAACATCTCCCGGGCGGGCAGGGAGGCGGACCTGGATCGCAAACACCTGCGGCGGCTCCTGCGGAGGCATGGACTCATCGCCGAAGGTGAGGACTAGTGAAGGACTCGATTGACCGCAGCCGGGTTTTCGCACTAACATGGCACCCGTCTGTACGACACGAACCCATGGAGATGTAAGCCATGCTCAGCCTGCGTTGGCTCGGTCCACTGGTAGCCTTTGGTCTTCTTTTTTCCTGCGCCGACTGGTCCAAGAACGGCGGGGTCCTGCCCTTTGAGGAGGTCCTCGAGCCCCTGGACATCCCCACCAACATCTTCGCTGGCTATGGGGTAGGGGAGGCCTGCACCGAGGACGGGCAGTGCCGCAACGGCCTGCTGTGCGTGGACAAGCTCTGCGAGCCCGCCGGCAACCTGGAGGCGGCGACCCCCTGTGCCCTCTCCGTGGAGTGCGGCGACGGCCTCATCTGCGGCCCCGACCTGGAGAACCTGGAGCAGCCCAAGCAGTGCATCCCCGAGGGGGCCGGCATTCAATGGGACATGTGCTCCACGGACCTGGATTGCAAGAAGGGCTTCTTCTGCAAGCCCGTGGGCTTCACCGGAAGCTGCATGCCCGAGGGCGACGGCGATGTGGGCGCCCCCTGTGACGCCTCCGACGACTGCTTCGCGGGCCTGGCCTGCGACAAGGGCGAGTGCGGCATGTTGGGCTTCGAGATCCCCCTCTTCTCCGGGGAGACCTGCCAGTCCCCTGCGGAGATCGAAGGGGACCCCAAGGTCTTCTTTGAGATCCCCCGGGCCGGCGTGCCCCTGCCCGACTTCTACCGGCTGCCCTTCCCCAATGACATCCGCACGGGCAAGCACCTGGACCTCAGCGGCCACCCCACCCCGGGGCCCGGCGTGGTGGGCATGGATGTGGCCAAGCGCGTCATTGATGTGGCCGAGCGTGACCTCACGGCCTTCGGCACCAACCCCATCGTCTTCTTCCGCTTCAGCGCTTCCCCCAACAACCCCAAGGAGAGCATCTTCACCTCCGGGGTGGACCAGAACATCTTCTTCATCGACATCACCGACCCGGAGGACCCCAGCTTCGGCGCCAGCAGCGCCTTCAACTGGCAGTTCAGCCCGGGCCGCGAGCGCTACATCTGCCACGACTTCATGGCCATCTACCTGCCCTGGTCCCGGCCCCTGGACGCGGGGCACAAGTACGCCGTGATCATCAAGAACACCCTCAAGGCCGAGCCCCTCGAGAAGGGCGGCACCCCCCGGGTCTACACCCAGTCCGACGACTTCAAGGTCATGCTCTCCAACAAGGCCCCCACGGACCCCGACCTGCTGGACGCCTGGAACAAGTACGCCCCCCTGCGGACCTACCTGGTCCACGCCAAGGCCACCGAAAAGGGCCTCGCCAAGGACAACATCCTGGGGGCCGCCGTCTTCACCACCTATGACCCCCGCACCTGGGTGAGGGAGATCAAGGACTTCCTCAAGGTCAAGGGCGCCCCCCCCGTCACCGAACTGGTGCTCTGCGACTCCGGCGTGACCTCCCCCTGCGACGACGGCCTCGTGGGCGAGGCCCATGTCCGGGGCTGCTTCGCGGCCTCCACCAAATACTACGAGTTCCAGGGCAAGGCCCGGATCCCCATCTTCCAGTCCGGCACCCGCCCCTACCTTGAGCCCGAGGACGGCGGCCGCATCAGGATGCAAAACGGCATGCCGCTCCAGACCGGCGTGGAAGAGGTCTGCTTCTCCGTGACCATCCCCAAGGGCGTCTCCATGCCCGGCGGCGGCTGGCCCGTGGTGGTCTACGCCCACGGCACGGGGGGCAACTTCCGCAGCCATGTCACGGAGGGGGTGACCGAGGCCCTGAACAAGTTCGTCGCCTGGAACAACACCACCAGCACCTACGACCGCCCCATGGCCTTCGCAGTGCTGGGCTTCGATCAGGTCATGCACGGCCCCCGCAAGGGCGACTCGGGTGTGGACCCCGACTCCCTGGTGTTCAACTTCCGCAACCCCCAGGCGGCCCTGGGCAACTTCCTCCAGGGTGCCGCGGACAACATCTCCTTCGTGGCCCTGGCCAAGACCATGAAGCTCACCCTGGCCCCCTTCAGCGAGGCCAGCCCCTCCACCTTCGACCCCGGCGCCATCTTCTACATGGGCCACTCCCAGGGCGGCACCACGGGCCCCCTGTTCCTGCCCTGGGCCAGCGATATCAAGGCCGCAGTGCTCAGCGGCTCGGGCGGCGGCCTCACCGACTCGCTGCTGCGCAAGGTCGCCCCGGTGGACATCCGGGACGGCGTGATCATGGCCCTGCAGGACGAGAATGTCTCCCGCAGCCACCCCGTGCTGGCCCTCCTCCAGATGCTCTATGAGCCCGTGGACCCGGTGAACTTCGGCGAGGCCCTCTTCCACAGCGTCGAGGCGGGTGAACACGCCGTGCGCATCCTGCACATCTACGGTCTGGAGGACATGCACACGCCCCCGGCGACCATCCGCAGCCTGGCCCAGGTCATGCGCGCCGATCTGGCCACCTCCCCCAGCCTGGCCCCCGCCTTGTTTGACGCCTTCAGCGGCGCCACCGTGGTGTCCCTGCCCAAGGCCGTCAGCCGGGGCCTCACCGTGGAGTACGGCAGCGACGGCACCTACACGGGCCACTTCGTGGTCTTCAAGAACCCCGACGCCATCCGCCACTACACCAACTTCCTGGGCACCGCCGCCCTGGACTCCAAGCCCACCGTGGTCAAGTAGCGCCAAAGAACCCCTGGCCCGCCTTTCTTGCCCAAGCCCCAAGGCGTCCCTACAATGGGGCCCATGAGTCGTCTGGTCCTGCTACTGGTCCTTGGGACCCTCGCCTGCGGTCCGCTGCCTGCCCACATGGGCGGAAGGGAGCGCAGCCGCGCCCCCAGGACGGCGACCACCAAGCGCCCCCCGGCCCCCGAAAGCCCCCCCCAGGAACCCCAGGCCCCAGGCCGCACCGTGCGGCGCTCGGACCCCAGCGAGAAGCCCCGCCCCAGCGCCCAGCGCAAGGCCGCCTGCGAGGAACTGCGCCCCCTGGTGGAGCGCATCGCCCCGACCTTTGGCCTGCCCCCGCTGCTGGTCCTGGGCCTCATCAAGGTGGAGAGCGGCTTCAACCCCCGCATCGTGTCCCGGGCGGGGGCCCGGGGGCTAATGCAGGTCATGCCCCGCACGGCCCAGCACATGAAGTGCACCGGGGATCTCTTTGACCCGGCCACCAACATCGACTGCGGCTGTCGGGTGCTGCAAACCTACCTGAAGCGCTATGACGGGGATGTGATCTTTGGGCTGGCGGCCTACAACGCAGGCCCCGGGAATGTGAACCAGGCGGCCAAGAACAAGCTCAGCCCCTTCAACCTGTCCTACCCCGAGCGGGTCCTGCGCTGGCAAAAACTGTTCGAAGAAAACGGCTGCATGTAGAGGTTCTACGCCTCGCCGCGCTTCTTCTTCAGATCCGCAATGGCGCCGCGGATGGCGTCCTCGGCCAGGACGCTGCAGTGGATCTTGACGGGGGGGAGTTCGAGGGTCTTGGCCAGCTCCGAGTTCTTGATGCCCAGGGCCTCGTCCAGGGTCTTGCCGATCAGTTGTTCGCAGGCCAGGTCGGTGGAGGCCACGGCGCTGCCACAGCCGAAGGTCTGAAACTTGGCGTCGCTGATGCGGCCCTGGTCATCCACCAGGATCTGCACCTTCATGATATCGCCGCACACGGGCGAACCGACCATGCCGGTGCCCACCGCGGCGCTGGCTTCGTCCAGCTTGCCCTCGTGCTTCCGGTTGTTGAAGCGATCCAGCACCTTGATTGAATACTCCATGACGGCGTCCCTCTTGCTTAGTGATGGTCGTGCTCAGGGCCCCAGTTCAGGGCGTTCACATCCACGCCCTTTTCCAGCAGCTCCCATAGGGGAGACAGCTTGCGCAGCTTGGTGGCTGCGTCCACCACCTGGGTGATGGCCAACTCTATCTCGGCCTCGGTGGTGAAGCGCCCCAGGCCAAAGCGGATGGAGGTATGGATCAGGTCCTTGCGCTTGCCCAGGGCCTCCAGCACATAGGAGGGCCGCAGGTTGGCGGAGGAGCAGGCGGAGCCCGAGGACACCGCCAGGTCCGGCATGGACAGCATCATGGCCTCCCCCTCGACCCCCGCAAAGGACAGGTTGAGGTTGCCCGGCAGGCGCTTGGTGGGGTGGCCGTTCAGGTGCACCTCCCGAAGCTGGGAAACCACGCCGTGGTAAAGCCGGTCCCGCAGGGCCGCCAGGCGCTTGGCCTCGGCGGGCAGTTCTTCGCGGCAGATCCGGGCGGCGGCGCCAAAGCCCACGATGCCGGGGACATTCAGGGTGCCAGAGCGCAGGTTCCACTCGTGGCCGCCGCCGTGAAGCTGGGCCGCCAGGCGAAGGCGGGGCGTGGTCTGGCGCACGAACAGCGCGCCCACGCCCTTGGGGCCGTACATCTTGTGGGCGGAGAGGCTCATGAGGTCCACATTCAGATCATTCACATCCACCGGCACCTTGCCCACGCCCTGGGTGGCGTCGGTGTGGAACAGGATGCCCCGGGAGCGGCACAGGGCGCCGATCTCGCGGATGGGCTGGAGCACGCCGATCTCGTTGTTGCCCAGCATCACGGAGACCAGGAGGGTCTCGGGGGTGAGGGCGGCCTCCACCTGGGCGGCGGTGACCAGGCCCTCGCCGTCCACGGGCAGCCAGGTGACGCGGGTGCCCCTGGTCTCAAGGTACTTGGCGGTGTCCAGGACGGCCTTGTGCTCGGTGACCACGGTGATGATATGACCGGGGCCGTTCTTGGCGGCCTCCACCACGCCCTTGAGGGCCAGGTTGTCGGACTCGGTGGCGCCGCTGGTGAAGACTATCTCCCTGGGGGAGGCGCCGATGAGGGCGGCGATGAGGGCCCGGGCCTCGTCCACGCCCTGCCTGGCCCGAAGGCCGAAGTCATGGTCCCGGGAGGCGGCGTTGCCAAAGTGCTCTTTGAAGTAGGGCAGCATGGCCTCCAGCACCCGGGGATCCATGGGGGTGGTCGCGTGATTGTCCAGATAGATTGGGGTGCCCATCAAAAAACCTCATCCCTTGAAGCCGGCGCTAATTTAGTTTCGGGGGGCGGGAGTGTCAATGGCCCACGCGTTAAACAAAAAAGGCCGGGGTTGCCCCCAGCCCTTTCGTGGCCAAAGCCTGGTGAAGATTACATGATCTCCACGAAGGTCTCGCCGGTGGAGCCGGTGTCGGTCAGGGGCTGCCACTGGATGTCGCCGTTGGCGTCCTCGAAGCCCACATTGATGGTGTAGTCCTCGGCGGACTCGGGGGTGCCGTTGTGCATCTCCACGACATGCAGGAAGTCGCCAGCCATCATCTCAGCGGGGACCTCGGTCTCGTCCCACAGCTGGACCTGGATCTCGCGGCCGTTCAGGGAGAAGTAGGTGGGCTGGCCAACCACGCCGTCGGCGATGTCCAGCACGGTGCTGGGGTCATCCTTGGCGTTGGTGGGGCAAGCAGTGGCGTTGGCTTCGGGCACATCAGAGACATCCACGACTTCGCCGGCCACGGCCACCACATTGGCGGCTTCCTGGCCACCGCGCATCAGCTCGATGGCGTCGATGTCGGAGCCGGGGTTGCCGTCCTGGCAGCCCACATCCACCACATTGTTCAGGTCGTCGATGATGGCCACGAAGGTGTAGCCCTCTTCGGCGATCAGGACATCCTCAGGAACATCCTGGGCCATCATGTCGTCCATGGGGACCACATCGCCGTTGTCCTCGTCGTCGCTGCCGAAGTCGCAGCCAGAGAAGGCCACGCCCATGACCAGAACGGAAAGAATGGAAAGCAGTTTCTTCATGACAAATCCTCCAAAATGGTTTTTCCAATACGACCCGGCCAGCGGGCTACTTCCAAATCAACGGCGCCGATTATAGTCATTGGCATGGGTGGGTGTCAACTGGCTCCTTGACAAAGGGATCCGCTTGTCGGGAAATAGCGCCCAGACGCGATCATCCTTGGGGGAAGCCATGAGTACCGATCAGAAACCCGGCCGCGACCTGCGAGAGTTCACCCTGCGCGCGGTCATCCTGGGCCTCATCATGACGGTGGTGCTGGGCGCGGCCAACGCCTACCTGGGCCTGAAGGCCGGCATGACCATCGCCGCCACCTACCCCGCGGCGGTCATCGGCATGGCGGTGCTGCGCCTCTTCAAGGGCTCCATCCTGGAAGAGAACATGGCCCGGACCATTGGATCCATCGGCGAGAGCGTGGCCGCCGGCGCCATCTTCACCATCCCCGCCTTCTTCATCGCGGGCCTCTGGCGTCCCTTCGCCAACACCGAGCACTTCCTGCTGTCCGCCGCCGTCATGTTCCTGGGCGGCGTGCTGGGCATCATGTTCGTCACCATCCTGCGCCGCGTCATGGTCGAGGACGAGAGCCTGCCCTTCCCCGAGAGCGTGGCCGCCGCTGAGATCCACAAGGCCGGCCGCTCCGGCGGCGAGGGCGCCAAGACCCTCTTCTCCTTCATGGGCGTGGGGGCCCTGGTGCAGATCTGCGGGGCCTTCAGTGTCTTCGCCACGGCCAAGACCTGGGTCATCTCCATGGGCTCCACCAGCATCGACTTCATGACCTCCAAGCTCAAGCCCATCACCTCCATCGGGGTGTCCGGCTCCACCATGATCAGCAGCCCCCAGGTGGCCCCCGCCTACCTGGGCGTGGGCTTCATCATCGGGCCTCGCCTGGCGGCCCTGAACTTCGCCGGCGGCGTCCTGGCCTGGGGCCTCTTCGTGCCCCTGCTGACCTATGTCCTGGGGGACCAGATCGGCGGCCTCGTGGGCGTGAAGATCCCCGAGGGCGAGGCGGGCCCCGTGTCCTGGTCGGCCATGTCCGTGGCGGTGTGGAAGTCCATCGTCCGCCCCATCGCCGTGGGCGGCATGCTGGTGGGCGCGGGCTTCACCCTGTTCAAGATGCGCAAGTCCCTGGGCGCCGGCCTCTCCCGCGCCGTGGGGGACCTGAAGAAGGCCGCGGGCAGCACCGCCGAGGCCGTGGAGCCCCAGAACAAGGACCTGCCCTTCAAGACCGTCTTCCTCGTCCTGGGCGTCACCATCATCCTCATGGTGGGCCTCTACAAGCTCTTCTGCGGCAGCCTCCCGGGGGCCATCGCCGCGGCCCTGGTCATGGCCGTCACGGGCTTCTTCTTTGCCGCCGTGTCGGGCTTCCTGGTGGGCACCATCGGCAGCTCCAACAACCCCATCTCGGGGCTCACCCTGTCCACCCTGATCATCGCCGCCCTGCTCATGCTGCTGGTGGGGGTCGGGGGGAGCGCGGGGGTGGCCGCGGTCCTTGGCGTCGCCGCTGTGGTCTGCGTGTCCAGCGCCGTGGCTGGCGAGATGCTGCAGGACTTGAAGGTTGGCCACATCCTGGGGGGCACCCCCTGGAAGATGGAACTGGGCGACATCATCGGCGTGTTCTTCGCCGCCGCCGTGCTGTTCTTCCCCCTGGTGGCCCTGCATCAGGGCGACATCAACCTGGGCGGTGAGGGCTTTGGTGGCCGCAACCTGCCGGCCCCCCAGGCGGGCCTCATGGCCATGCTGGCCAAGGGCATCATCGACCAGACCATGGCCTGGCCCCTGGTCATCGTGGGCATGCTCATGGGCATCGCCATGATCATGGTCAGCGTCCCCAGCCCCATGCTGGTGGCCGTGGGCATGTACCTGCCCATGGAGACCACCGCCGCCATCTTCGTGGGCGGCCTCATTCGCTGGATCGCTGACCGCCGGGCGGCGGCCAAGGGCTTTGGCCCCGACAAGCTGTCCGTCCTGGAGAACACGGGGGTGCTGGTGGCGGCGGGCCTCATCGCCGGCGAGGCCCTGACGGGCCTGTTCATCAACGCCCTGGCCTTCTTCAACATCACCCCCCCGGCCCTCTTCGCCGAGCCCTCCTTCACGGTGGGCGTGGTGGTGCTGGTGGCCATCGCCTTC
>CAZMEC010000131.1:0-9307 GCA_964565265.1 uncultured Myxococcales bacterium | reverse complement strand
AGCATGGTGGCCAGGAAGGCGGCCCAGCCAAAGAAGCGGCCTTCGCCGCCGGGGCCCAGGATGGTGGGGGGCAGGAGGAAGACCCCCGCAGCCCCCAGGAAACACAAGGCGGCAAGGGCCCTAAGCAGGGAGTTGGAGGGAGAGTGGCGGTTCACTCAGGCCTCCCAGTCGTGCATCCAGTCCACGCGCTCCAGGGAGGCGGGGGCCAGGGCCTTGTTGTAGCGGGCGGCGCTGGCGGGGGGTACCACGGCGAGGGCGGCCAGGGGGCAGGTCAGCCAGTGGCGCTGGAGGGCCTCGTTGACCTGGGGAAGGGTGAGGGCCTCGATGCGGCCCTGGTATTCGTCCAGCCAGGAGGGCTCGCGGGCGCTGAGCAGCATGCGAATCTGGGTCTTCATGCGGGTGAAGGGGTTGGAGAGGGAGAAGGGGTGGCGCCGCACGAGATGGAGGCGGGCGAAGTTGAGTTCCTTCTCGGTGAGGCCCTTGGAGGCCTGGGCGCGGAACAGCTTGTGGGCCAGGGCCAGGGCCTTGGGGCCTTCGGTGGCGCCGGTGGCCAGGATGACGGTCTGGACGCCAAAGCCGGGCCAGGGCGAATAGATGGAGTCGGTGGAGTAGCACCAGCCGCGGCGGCCGCGAAGTTCGGCCACGAGGGGGCCGGTGAAGAGCTCGCCAAAGGCGGTGTTGGCCAGGTGCAGGGGGATGTAGTCGGGGCTGGTGGCGGAGGGGGCCAGGGCGGCGAAACCCGCGTGGATCTGGGTGAGGCCGGGCTTCTCGACCAGCAGCAGGCGGGGGCTGCCTTCGCTGAGTCGGGGAGTGGGGACCTCGGGGAAGATGGTGGGGGCGGCCTCGGGGAAGCCCTCCAGGATCTGGTCCAGGGCGCGGAGGGCGGCGGCCTCCGTGATGTTGCCCACCACGCCGGCGATGGCGGGGCGACGGCGAAAGGTCTGGGCCCAGAGGTCCATGGCGGCCTGGCCTGTGACCCGGTCCACGCAGCTTTCCAGACCCTGGGTGGGGTTGGCGTGGGCGTTGGTGCCAAAGAGGTGCCGGGGGATGAAGAGGGAGAAGAGTTGCTCGTCGTTCTCGCGCTCCCCAAGGAGGGCCTCGCGGTGTTGGCTCTTGAGGGAGTCCAGCTCCGAGTCCTCCAGGGCGGGAGAGCCCAACAGATCCCGCAGAAGGGCGGCGAAGCGGGGCAGGGTGGAGGGCATGCAGTCGCCGTGGACGGTGGTCCAGCGGGCGCCAACCTGAATGTCCAGGCTGCTGCCCAGGGAGTCCAGTTCCCGGTGGAAGGCCAGGAGGCTTCGGCCGCCGGCGCCCCGCAGGGCCAGGCGGGTGACCAGGTGGGTCAGGCCGCAGAGGCCGTGGGGATCCTGGACGGCCCCACGGGGGAAGACCAGCATGAAGCGGATGTAGGGAAGGGTGGCAGTGAGGTCGTGGAGCAGTCTCATTTATTGCTCCTTCCCGTCGGCTTCGGGGTAGATGCGCAGGACCACCCGGTGGCTGTGGCGCAGGTAGGCGGCGGCCACGGCGGCCACATCCTTGACCTGCATGGTGTCCAGGGCGTCACAGTAGCCGAAGACCCGCCGGTAGTCCCCGGTGGTGGCCTGGTACTCGCCTAGGAGGCTGCAACGGCCCTCGACGCCGATGGCTCCGCGCAGCACCGAGATGCGCATGCGGTTCCGGGCGGCGTCCAGGTCTTCCTGGCTGGGGCCCTTGGTGGCGAGGCGCTGGATCTCGGCGTCAAACTCGGCCAGGAGCTGATCCATCACGGCGGGGGAGGCCTCTCGGGGTTCCAGATGGACCTCGAAGATGCCGCCCTGGCCCATGCCCGCGCAGAGGGCCTCCACGGAGAGGCTGAGGGACAGTTCCTCCACCACGCGATTGTTGAAGGGGCAGGACTCGGCCCCGGCGAGGATCTCGGCCAGGACCTTGAGGGCCACCTGCTGGGGGCTGGCGGCATCCGGGACCAGGTAGGCCAGGGAGAGGCGCGGCTGGTTCACGGGCCAATGGCGCTGGAGGTCCACGCTGGCCTTCAGGGGGGCCGGGGGGGTGATGGCGGCCACAGCGCCCAACTTCCGGCGGAGGCGCCCGTGGGTAGCGGAGACCAGTTCCAGGACTTCTTCGGGAGCATGGGGGCCCACCACCACCAGACTGGCCATCTGGGGCGTGTAGACTTGCCGGTAGAACTGGCGGCAGTCCTTGGCGGTGAGGGCGTCCAGGTCCTTCTCCGTACCCAGGACGGGCCGGCTGTAGGGGTGGCTGCCAAAGAGGGTCTCCAGCAGGACCTCCGAGGCCAGGCCATCGGGATCGTTGTCCACGAATTGGCGGCGCTCGTTGCGGACGACCTCCAGTTCGCTGGTGAAGACCTCGGCGTCAATGAGCAGTCCCGAGACCCGATCCGCCTCCAGGCCCAGCACCAGGGAGAGGGCGTCCGCGGGCAGGCTGGCCCGGTAGGAGGTCCAGTCCAGCCAGGTGGCGGCGTTCACATAGACGCCGTGCTCTTCCATTATTTCGTCGAAGCCCGAGTCGGGCACGGCGCGGGTACCTCGGAACATCAGGTGTTCCAGCAGGTGGGCCAGGCCGCCCTTGCCGGGGGGGTCCCAGGCGCTGCCGGCGGTGAACCAGGTCTGGAACTCGCAGACGGGCGAGCTTTGGTCCTGGACCACGATCACTTTGAGCCCATTGGGCAGGGCGTAGGCCTGGACCTCCCCAAACACCCCGCCTTGGTGTTTGCTCTCCAGTTGCCAGGACGGTCTCTTCTTGTTGGCCAATGCCCACCCCCAGGTTTCCCCCGATTCTGGTCAAGTGGCCCACCAAAGCAAGCCAGTTCTGTTTAATGTCCAGGAATGCCCCCGTTTTTTTGTTGCCGGGCCTTCCCGCCTTCTGCCATAGTCGCGCGGTCATCACATTTGCCTGGAGGCGTTCGATGTCCAATCAGGAAAAACTAGACCGACTGGCCAAACTGTCCAACGAGGCCCTTGCGCCTGCAGGCTGGGACAAGGTGGAGAAGCAGCACGAGAAGGGGAAGCTCAGCGCCCGGGAGCGCATCGCCCTGTTGCTGGACGAGGGCTCGTTCATTGAACTGGACCGCTTCATGCGGCACCAGTGCCACGACTTTGGCATGCAGGCCAGCCGTCCCCTGGGAGACGGTGTGGTCTGCGGGCACGGCAAGGTTGAGGGCAGGCTGGTCTATGTCTTCGCCCAGGACTTCGCGGTCGTCGGCGGATCCCTTGGGGAGGCCCACGCGGCCAAGATCTGCAAGGTCATGGACCTGGCCTACCAGAATGGCGCCCCCCTCATCGGCCTGAACGACTCGGGCGGGGCCCGCATCCAGGAGGGCGTGTCCAGCCTGGGGGGCTATGCTGAGGTCTTCTTCCGCAATGTGCGCAACTCGGGCGTGATTCCCCAGTTCTCCGTCATCATGGGGCCCTGCGCGGGCGGCGCCGTCTACTCGCCCTCTGTCACGGACTTCGTGTTCATGGTGGATGGCGGCTCGGAGATGTACATCACAGGGCCCCAGGTCATCAAGTCCGTCACGGGCGAGGATGTGACCTCGGCGGACCTGGGCGGCGCCAAGGTGCACGGCGCCAAGTCCGGCGTGTGCCATGTGGCCGTGAAGGGCGAGAAAGAGTGCCTGGCCCAGCTTCGCAGGATGATCTCCTTCGTGCCCGCCAGCAACCGCGAGCAGCCCCCCCGGGTTGACACGGGCGACCCCATTGACCGGGCGGACCCGCTGCTGGACACCATCATCCCCGACAGCCCTCGCAGCCCCTACGACATGAAGAAGGTCATCCGGGCCATCGTGGACAACGGGGACTTCTTTGAGACCCAGCCGGCCTTCGCGCCCAATATCACGGTGGGCTTCGCCAGACTTGGCGGGGACACGGTGGGCATCGTGGCCAACAATCCCATGTTCCTGGCGGGCGTGCTGGACATCAACAGCGCCGCCAAGGGGGCCCGGTTCATCCGCTTCTGCGACGCCTTCAACATCCCCGTGGTGACCCTCCAGGATGTGCCCGGGTTCCTGCCCGGCGTCCAGCAGGAGTACGGCGGCATCATCCGCCACGGCGCCAAGTTGCTGTACGCCTACGCCGAGGCCACGGTGCCCAAGTTGACGGTCATCACCCGCAAGTCCTACGGCGGGGCCTACTGCGTGATGGGCTCCAAGCATGTCCGCGCGGACCTGAACCTGGCCTGGCCCCAGGCAGAGATCGCCGTCATGGGCCCGGAGGGCGCGGTGGCCATCGTGTTCCGCAAGGAGATCGCCGAAGCCGCGGACAAGGCCGCCCGCAACAAGGAACTCGTGGACGACTACCGGGACCGCTTCGCCACGCCCTACCAGGCCGCCGAGAAGGGCTTCATCGACGATGTGATCAAGCCCTCCGACACCCGCCGCATCCTGATCGAGACCCTGCGCTCCCTAAGGGGCAAGAAGGTCCCCCGCCCCGAGCGCAAGCACGGGAATATTCCCCTTTAACGACCCCTTCCATATCCCCTTCCCCCCGTGGGGGAAGGTGGCCCGAAGGGCCGGATGAGGGCACGGGTTCCAGCGCCAGCCGTACTCCGCTATCTCACCTGCAATCCCCCTCTCCCTAACCCTCCCCCCAAGGGGGAGGGAATCAGCCTGCTTGGCCCGAAGGGCCGGATGAGGGCACGGGTTCCAGCGCTCGCTTTGTGTCTTTCAGTCCCGCTTGGGGAATTTGCCGGACTTGAGGGCGTCTTCGAGGAGTCTGCCGAAGGAGCCCTTGTCGTCTTCGGGCTTCTTGGTGGTCTGGGCGGCTTGCTTGGCGAAGTGCTGCTTGACGGCGTCGCGCTCTTCGCGGTCGGCGCTGTCGTCGGCCATGAGGGTGATGCGGCGGCGCTCGGCGTCCACTTCCTTCACTTTCAGTTTCACATCCTTGCCGATCTTGAAGCCGCTGCCCAGGGGTTCGCCGGGGCCCATGCCGGCCAGGGAGCCGGGCAGGAAGCCGGTGATGCCTTCCTCAAGGTTGATGAAGACGCCGCCGGAGGCGATGTGGTCGACCTTGCCGTTGACCATGGAGTCCACGGCGTAGCGGGTGTCCGCGTCGGACCAGGGATCATCGGAGAGCTGCTTCATGCCGAGGCTGATGCGCTTCTGGCTGGGGTCCACGCCCAGGATGATGACGCGCACGCGCTGGCCCACGGTCAGCAGGTCGGAGGGGTGCCGCACGCGGCCCACCCAACTCATCTCGGAGATGTGCACCAGGCCCTCCAGGCCGGGCTCCAGCTTGACGAAGGCGCCAAAGCGCTCGAGGCGCATGACCTCGCCCTCCACGGCGCTGCCCACGGGCCAGCGGTCGCCCACCTGGGACCAGGGGTCCACCCCGGCCTCCTTGATGGAGAGGGACAGCTTGTCAGTGTTGGTGTCGAACTGCAGCACCTTGACCTGGACGCGCTGGCCTTCCTGCAGCACCTTGGCAGGATCATCCACGCGGTCCCAGCAGATTTGGGAGACATGCACGAGGCCGTCCATGCCACCGATATCCACGAAGGCGCCGAAGGGCATCAGCTTCTTGACCACGCCGGACAGCAACTGCCCGACCTTGATGCCGGACTTCATCTGGGCGGCCATGGCCTTGCGCTCGGCCTCAAGGATGACGCGGCGGGACACCACCACATTCCCGGCGTCGGGCTTGTAGTCAATGATGCGGAAGGTGAAGGACTGGTTCAGGTACTGCTCGGGCTTCTCCACGAAGCTGCTGTCAATCTGGGACACGGGGCAGAAGGCCCGGGTGCTGCCGATGTCCACCACGAAGCCGCCCTTGTTCACTTCCAGAACGCGGCCCTCGATGGGGATCTGGCTTTCAAAGGCGTCCCGCAGCACGGCGTCGTTCTGGCTGCCCTTGGACATCTTGACGGAGAGGCGCACGCCGCCCCGGGTGGTAAGCACCGTGGCCTCCACCTCATCCCCCGCCTTGACGGAGACCTTGCCCTCCTCGTCGGTCAGCTCGGCGACGGCAATGACGCCCTCGCTCTTGCCGCCCAGGTCCACAAAGACCCACTCGCGCCCCACGGACACCACACGGCCGGTTACGATCTCGCCGGGAAGCACCAGCCCTGCTTCCGGGCTCTCATTGAGCAAGGCTTCGAATTCTCCCGGGCTGGGGTTTCTGGCTTCGTCGCTGCCTTCCTTGATCACCTTCACCATGGTCGTTCTCCAGTTTTGCTGATTTTGAAACTTCAAAAAACTGCGGAACATTACTCCCGCGGGCGAGGGCGAGCAAGCAGATCCTGGAGGGGGGAACTCAGAGCACCTGAACGCGGCCCTGGAGGGCTGGAGGCAGGCGGCGGGCCAGGATCTCCTGGACCTCCTCGGGGCGGTAAAGGCGGCTGATGTGGAACAGCACCAGGTCGTCGCCGCGGAAGCGCTCGACCAGGCGCGGCAGCAGGTCGTCCAGGTGGATGTGGGCTCCCTTCTTGACCGCCTCCATGGGCTTTCGTTCGTCCAGGAAGGTGCACTCCACCATCAGGGTGGAGGCGGCGAAGACCTGGTCGGGCAGGGCGTCCAGCCCCTCCGGCAGGGTGTCCGGCAGGTAGGCCAGCAGGGGGCGCTGCTCCTCCCGAAAGAGGTCCTCGCCGGCGTTCTTGCGGCGCTGGATCTCCTCGCCGGACAGACCGTGCCACTGCTCCTTCAGCTTCTGCACCCGCCGGGTGAACAGGTAGCCAAAGGTCTGGATCTTGTGTTGAAGGGGCAGGGGGGAAACGGTCAGATCCTTGCCCAGGTCGGCGTCCACGCCTGGGTGCAGGACCAGGAGGCGGTAATCGAAATCGAAGCCCTGGGCCCGTTCGGCGGCCTTGAGCCCTGCCAGCAGGTGGGGGGCCAGGTCAGGCGGACAGTGGAGGTCCACACAGGGCAGCCCCAGCAGCCGGCGGGCGCCCATCCAGGACACCAGGGCCCCGCAGTGGTCCGGGTGGCCATGGCTGACGAAGAGGCGGCGGCCGCGCACCAATTCCGGCAGGAAGGTCCCCACATCCAGCAGCAGGTCCAGTTCCTTCACGAAGATGCTGGTGCAAAAGCCTGCCAGGGAGACCCCCGAGAGGGTCACAGCGTTGGTCTTCACTTCCTTGAACATGGGGCCTCCCTTGGCGAGCGCGTGGCGGGGGCGATTATCCACGGGGCGGGGGGCCGCGTAAAGGGGGGCGGGTGCCGGGGCGAGTGTAATGTGTAAGGTCCTGACCCCAGTTGTGCTATCCTCCTTCGCGGTTTGGAGGGGGCATGGCGTTTCTGGAAAAAGAGGCCTTGCAGGGTTGGCTGTGGCAGCGGCTGCAGGGGGCGGGGTTTCGGGACTTCGGGGTGGTGGCCGCGGGGCCGGACGCCCGCAGCGCCGCCTACGAGACCCTGCTGACCGAGGCCCAGGACCGCTACCTGCCCTACCTTCGCAAGACCGCCGAGACCAGGGCCGACCCCTCCCTCTACCTTCCCCGAGCCACTGCCGTCTTGGTTGCCGCCGCGCCCTACCTGGATGCGGGTGACCTGGGCCTGGCGGGGGCGGGGGTGTCATCCTACGCCCTCTACGAGGACTACCATCGCATCCTGGGTGGGGCCCTGTTGGAGGCCGCCATCCAGTTGCCCCGGCACTTCAGGGGGGTCCGCGCGCGCCCCTTCGTGGACCGGGCGCCCATTGGGGAACGGGCCCTGGCGGCACGGGCCGGGCTGGGCTTTTTGGGTAGGAACGGGTGCCTGATCCACCCCGTCTTTGGGTCCCGGGTCTTCCTCGGAGGCCTGGTGATTCGCGGCGACCTGGCCCCTGTCCAGGGGGCCCACGCCGACCTCATACCTGCCGGGGGCTGCGGGGCTTGCTCGCTTTGCCTGGAGGCCTGCCCCGGCGGCGCGCTGCGGGGCGACGGCCACCTGGACCCGGGGCGCTGCCTCTCCTTCTGGACCATCGAGGGCGAGGGCCCCATCCCGGAGGCCATTCAGGGACTCATGGCAGGTGGGGACTATGTCTTTGGCTGCGACCGCTGCCTGGCAGTCTGCCCATGGAATCAGGGACGGAAACTTCCAGAACCCGTGGACCCGCGCTTCGCCACGCCCCTGTCCGTGTGGCAGAAGGAGGCCCTGGCGAACCTGCTGCAAGGCGAGGTGCCGGAGGACCACCCCCTGTGGATCACGCCGGCCTCCAGGGCCGGGCTGGAAGGGCTGCGAAGGAACCTCAAGGCCTGCGGGGGCGGGTAGGGGGAGGGAAAAGCTGGCTGGCGATGGAATCCGTGCCCTCATCCGGCGCTTCGCGCCAGGCAGCCCGGTTCCCTCCCCCTCTGGGGGAGGGTTAGGGAGAGGGGAAAGCTGGCCGGCGATGGAACCCATGCCCTCATCCGGCGCTTCGCGCCACCTTCCCCCACGGGGGGAAGGGAATTTGGTAGGGGACATTGGGGGTTCAGGGGGCGTCGAAGAAGTGGAGGGTCCAGAGGAGGGGCCAGGTGGCCAGGTCTTGGAGTTCCTGGTCGCGGCGCTCTACGAAGCTGCGGTAGCGTTGCAGGGCACCTTTCCAGTCGCCGTTTCTGGTCAGGCGCTCTACGGCCCCCAGAAGCACGGGGGAGGGTGCCCAGGGTTGGCCCTCCAGGGCCTTCGCCAGGACGCCGGGCTTTCGACTTGGAGGAGAGGACTCGGGGTCGAAGTGGTCCATGGTCCAGGCCAGGGCCTTCACATCCCCGTTGTTGGGCTGGTTGCTGGGCAGCAGTAGCCCCAGGCAGAGGAGCAGGGCGAGGGCCAGCACCCCGGCACCCTTGAGGATCCGTGGCCCCAGGGTCTGGGTACCAACATCCAGCACCGGGCCCAGGGCAAAGCCCAGCACCAAGAGGGCGGCCAGCCCCAGGGGCAGCAGCGCCACGGGGTTGGACAGGCCCGCGAGGTGGCCCAGGGTGGGGGTGGAGTAGCCCGCCTTGAGCAGAGGCAGCACGACCTCCCGCAGGGGGTTGAAGAAGGCGGTGTGGAAGCCCTGGGACACCAATGAACTTGTGCCCGTCACGGCGATGGCCGCCAGGATGCCTGCGGCCAGCAGCCAGCGCCAAAGCCGGGAACCTCCGAAAGAAGGCAACTCCAGGGCCAGGAACAGGGCCGCGAAGGGCACGAAGGGGACGATGTAGCGGGGCCCCAAGGTCCAGCCTCCCCGCCACAGGGAATGGCAGGAGATGAACAGGGTCAGCAGCCCCAGCACCAACAAAGAGATGCCCACCAGGGGATCCCGCTGCCGGCGCACGACGAAGAAGGAGACCGCGGCGGGCAGCACCAGGGCGGTCAAGGGGGCGAAGAAGAACATCCCGTTGAAGGGGGCCAGGAAGGAGCCGGCAAGAT
>CAZMEC010000130.1:0-9311 GCA_964565265.1 uncultured Myxococcales bacterium | reverse complement strand
AGGCCAGCACGCCCCGGCCCACGCCGAGGGCCAGGGGGGCGCTGTCCAGGGAGGGCCCCCTGGGACTCAAACCTTCCGGGGCCGGGGCCCAGCGCAGGGGAGGGGCGACCAGGGTGCGGGGAGTCACCGGGGGCAGGGCGAAGCTGGGGCTGGGGACGGAGGCCAGCAGGGGCTGGGCGCGCCTCGGCTCGAGGGTTGCAGCCAGGTGGTCCCCCTCGGGGCGCAGCCGGGCCAGGACGCGGCCACTGTGGGAGAGGCGCAGCAGGGTGCCGTCCGCCTCCACCCCATGGACCCTGCTGAGGGCCGGGCAGCCAAGGCGCCTGGCCAGGGCGGCCACGAGGGCCAGCCCAAAGCGGCTGTGGGGAAAGAAGAACCGCTGGTGGGGCAGGGTCGCCAACAGGTCCGCCAACTGCTGGACGGCCTCGGGGTGTCGGGCCGGGTCCGGGAGGGGATCCTGGGGACGGAGGACCGCGCCGGCGCCAAACCCCGCCAGGGCCTTGGCTGCCTGGGCGTCGGGCACCAGCAGATCAAAGCCCCCTCCCGCAGCCTGGGCCAGGGCCTGGGTGAGGGCCAGGGAGGCGAACTCGGCGGGGCCGGGCGGGCCCCAACCGGGCAGGAGCAGGGCTCGGGCCAGGGGGGCAGCGGGGGGCAGGAGAGGCCCCGGGGCGGAGGGCTGGAGGGGGACCGGGCTGGGCTCCTGGCGCCGGGCCAGGGGCAGCAGCAGGCGGGCCAGTTCCGGGATATCGATGGGGTCCGGCAGGGGCCCCGCCGGCGTCTCGGGGTGAAGCAGTCGGGCCCCCAGGCTGTGGCAGCGGGGGCCGGCGGGGCCCCCCGGCAGGACCTGGATGGGGGCCCTTCGGGCTGCAAGCTGGGCGGGCAGCAGGGGGATGGAGGCGCGGGCCAGGCGCAGGTCGCAGCAGACCACCCCGGGGAGCGTCAGGGAGAAGGCCGCCGGCCCCTGGTCCCACTGGGCCAGGCCCGACAGGTCCCGCCCCTGGAGGCTGAGCCCCGGTCTGCGGCCCCTGAGCCCCTCCTCTCCCTGGGGGTGGATGGCGGGCCCGGCCGTCGGCCAGCCCAGGATCTGACCCACCAGCCAGGGCACCAACCCCGAGTCCCCACAGGGACTGGAGGCCCCCAGGAGGACCAGGTCGGCCCCCTGGGCCTGGGCCAGTTCAGCAATGGCGTTGGCCACCAGCCAGGGGTCCGCCCCAGGGGGCAGGTCCTGGCGCAGGGCCCGGTTGGCGCCAAGGGCCAGGGCCCGGCGAAGCTGCTCGTCACACTCCGGTCCGCCAAGGGAAAAGGCCAGCACCTCCCCCGCGCCCCCAGCCGTCAACCGAACAGCCTCCTCGAGGGCCGCCTCGCAGTATGGGTTGAGGCAGTATTCGGGGAAACGAGGCTCCGGCCCCAAGGGGCCATCCTTGAGGGGAATATCTGCGTCAATGCTTCTCTTGGCCGAGACCAGGATCTTCACGGTCGCCTCCGGAGGGGTCAGGACCTTACATTACACTACAGCGCCCGGGGCTCCTACAAGGGCGGCAGTGCCGGCCCCGGCGGGCTCGTGAACTGGCCGTCCCAGCGCACCTGCACGGGTCGCAGCTCCAGGTCCCCCTGGCCCGGTGGCAGGGCCATCACGGTGAGCTGGTCCATGGGTTGCTGGGACTGAATGGCAAGGGTCGTCAGCTTGGGGCTGATGTCATACACATAGGACTTGGGGCCACCGGTGGCGGGCAGGCAGATGGCCAGGCCGCGCTCCCCGGTCAGGATAGGGGTCTGGATCGTCTGGGCGGCGGGCTCTCCGGGAATATAGAGGGTCTGCACCCCGACAACCTTGGGCAGACAGGTGCTGTCCACCTTCAGGACGACCAGCAGTTCCTGGAAAGGGGCCAGGGGGACGGGTTCAGCGTCGAAGGCGGTCACGGCGGCGTCGGTGGGGTCGAACAGCAAAGGTTCAACGGAGGTCCAGGCATCATGGAGGGTCTCCTCCGAGTACTCCGCCGGGGTCTGGCACTTGCCAAGAGTGGTGGTGGTCCAGTCGGTGCCCGCGACCACGCGGCAGAGTCCTGAAGCACAGCCCTGTCCCCTGGGGTCTTTGTGGAGGGCCAGGTAGCCTCCGGCCGAGATGACCTGGCAGCGGGAGCGTCCGTAGTACGAGTGGAAGGCGATGAAGGAGGAAAAGGGGGTGGGATTCTTGACCCGCAGCACCCCTCCCGCCAACTCTCCCTTGAGGTCCCAGGGGGTCCCGGTGTCGAACAACTCCCTCACGGTGGTGAAGTTGCCCGGTCCCGTGAGCTCCACGGTGAGGTCCAAGGGGGGTCCGTAGATATTGAGGTTCAAGGCGTAGCTCCGGCTGCTGGAGTTGCCGCAGGAGTCCCGGGCCTCGACCACCAACTCCTGGGGGAGGTTCTCAGCGGTCACTGTGGGCTCCTCGCCCCCTTCGTCAAACAACAAGGGCCAGTACACCGCCAGCTCCACCAGGCCCTCCGCCTCATTGGGGGCGGCCTCCACCTTGGCCAGTTCGCGGTCCCCGTTCATCAGCCGGGCCTCAAGCCGGACCACCCGCCCCAGGCCCACGGCCTCGCCGCCATCCACGCTGTCCCCCGCCCAGACCCGGAAGAGGGGCAGGTTTCGGGGCTTGGCGTCCTCCACCCCGGAGGCCAGCAGATTGGGGGTGCGCTTGACCAGATAGGGGCACTCCACGGCACAGGTCTCCTCGGAGAGCTCCACGGGGTCCCCCGTGGGCGTGTAGACGAAGGCCTCCCCCTCCTTGGTCACCTTGAGGGTATTCTCCTGGAGGCTCTGGGTTGGCAACAGTCGGAGCTGGGGAGCGGTCTGGTCCCGGGCCATCCAGGCGCTGGTCCGGGTCTGGTTGCCGGCAGCGTCCGTGGCCCTCAGCTTCACCTCGAAGCTCAGCCCCGGTGGCGGCGGTCCCTTGGCCACCCTGGCGCCTCCGTCCCCAAGGTCCTCCACAATCCAGCCCTCGGGAGACTCCACCCGCAGCTCCGCCAGGCCACTGACGGCGTCCGTCGCCACAAAGGGCAACAGCGCCAGCTCCGCCCCATGGGGTTCGACCTCCGCGGGCACCAAGATCTCGGGCGGCTCCAGATCGGGAACCAGTTCAAAGTCCCTCAGGACGAAGTTTCCGTTGCTGTCCTCGGCCCGAACCTCCAGCAGCAGGGGGCCCTGATCGTTGGGAAGGGGAAGGCTGACTCGCACTTCCTCAGTGCCCAGGCCCGACAGCTCCTGGGGGTCCACCGGGGTCCCATTCAGGCTCAGGTCCACCTTGGCCACGCCCCACTCGTCGGTGAGCTCCAACTCGGCCGCCAGGACCAGGGGCCCGAACCATTTGCAGGTGGGTTCCAGCAGGTTCACCACCGGGGCGGCATGGTCGGGGCAGATCTGCAGGGCCAGGGGTTTCCTGTTGCCTGCCTCATCCTTCAGGGTCAGCTCCAGCAGCAGCTCCTCCACCGGGGGAGTGGGACAGGTCCAGAGGCCCTCTGCGGTCTTGCTGCACCACCCGGGCCCCGCCCCGACCTTCACCAGGGGACAGGCGTCCTGGGCCTCCCGCAGCACCAGCGGCTGGGGCCAGTCCAGGGGGCAGCGGGGGCTCCAGTCGGGGGCCTCCAGCGCTGGCACCAGGGTGTCCGGGATGAGGCGTCTGGTAGCCGTCACCCTGTTCCCCGCCGGGTCCTGGGCACGGAAGAGGAAGTCCACGGGCCCCTGACAGCCCGCCTCCCCTGGGGTCACCTCCAGGGTCAGCCGCCCGCCCTTGCGGGTCTCCACCGCCCCGCAGGCGGACTGCCAGTCAAACAGCTCCAGTCCATGGTCATCAGAGGCCTCGACCACGATGGAGAAGGGCTCTCCAAGGCAGGCCCCCTCGGGGGCGCTGGAGGCCAGAATCTCCAGGTGCGGTGGCAGGGGATCGAAGTTCAGGCCAGGCTCGTTCATGGGAAAGAGGGGGCCCGTGGCCCCGCTGAGGGATTCATACAGGCCGTCGTCCACTCCCAGGTCCTGGGGGCTCACCCCGCTGAGGTTGCGCTCCCCGCTGGCGTACAGGTGGGTGGCCCGGGCCAGGGTGCCCCGCAGCAGTTGGCTGTCCAGGGGCGGCAGGCCGGGGTTGGCCTCCAGGGCCTTGGTCAGGGCGCAGTCTGCCTCGGTTTTCGGGCAGTCCAGGGCCCGCCCGTCGAAGAGGCCGTCGCTGGCGTCCAGGGTCAACAGGGCCAACAGCTCCGCGCCGCAGTTCTCGGGGCCATCCCAGGTCCCCATGGAGCGGGCCTCCACCGAGAGCCCAGCGGTGAGCAGACCCAGGCGGGTGGCAGGATTGGGCCAGGGCCAGGGGCCTGCGGAGGGGGCAAAGGCATCCGTGAAGGGCAGGTCCGGGGGGTTCTGGCGGTCCAGGTGCATGGCCAGCAGCCCTTGAGCCAGGGAGATGGTGGCCTTCCAGTCCTCGTTGCCAGGCCGCCGGCCATAGGCATCGGCCAGGGCCGCAGCGAGTTCGGTCCAGGGGTGGAGGAAGATGGGGCGCTGGCCAAGTTGGGCCAGGTCGGGCAGATCCAGCCGAAGGCTCGCCCCGAGGCTGAACCCGCAGGGGGCCTGGTCCGCCTCCTCTGTCCAGGCGGCCTCCGTCCCCAGGGCTTCGACCCTGGCCTGGCCCCAGCATTCGCCGGGGGGGAGGGTCAACAGGAAGGATCCATCGACCCCGCTCTCCGTGGAGCAGAGTTCCCTGAAGCCCGTCTGTTCTTTAATGGATAGAACCACCAGGGCGCCGCTGACGGGGCCACCGAAGGAGACCCGCCCGCGCAACTGGCAGCCCTGGTCCTGGGACTGATCCGAGTCCCCCGCCCCGCCGCCCCCGCAGCCCCCCAAGGAACCAAGCGCCCCCAGCAGCAACCAGAATCCGAGGAAGGCGGTCCGGGGCAAGGACCAGTGGGGCAGCTTCATTCCTTCCTCCAGGGCAGGTTCACCACCGCCAGGCTGCGCCGGGTCTCGTCACCAAGCAGGGCGAGGCCAAGGCCCAGGGGCGTCAGGTGGGTGGGCTCAAAGTCCAGGGTGCCCAGGTTGTAGAGCTGGTCTGCCTGGGGGGTCAGCACGGAGGTGGGGGAGCGGGGGGGGAGAAGCCAGAGCTGGTCCCTGGCCTGGGGACCACAGAGGGACAGCAGCCCGGCGCCGTCGAGGGCCTGGATGAGCGCCCTGCCCTTGCAGTCGAGGCTGTCCAGCAACTCGGCCTGGCCGCCATTCTCGGCGGCCCCCGCGAAGACCCGGCCTGTAGAATCCTGCACCGCCACCTGGCCGGGCCCCAGGAAGACCACATTCGAGAGTGGCCCCTGGCCTGCGAAGTCCAGCCGAAACCAACCGGCCCCGGCGGAGCCAAGCCTGGCATCCATGACCAGGACCTCCTCGCCCAGGACCAGGCCCAGGCTTCCCCCGTCAACCGCCAGGGACAGGGGCCCCTCTCCAAGCCGGGGATCGTCGAAGACGAAGGCCGTGCGGCCATCCGCGAGGACGCCGCGAAGTTGGCCCGGGCAGGCCAGGATGACGGTGCCCGCCTCGGGGCAGGGGAAGGCGCCAAGGGGGCTGTCCTGGCAGGCGGTGGTGGTCCAGAGGACCTCGCCCTCCAGGTCCAGGGAGGTCAAGGTGTTCTCGCCAACCAGCAGGAGCTGATCCGGCCAGGCCGGCAGGGGTGGCAGCAGGGGGGGCACCTCCAGGACCTTGGCCAGGGGCTCAGCGCCGGGAAAGCCGGGGCGAAAGCGACACAGGGTCTGGCCCGCCGAAACCCACACATTGCCCTCCGGATCCAAAGCCGGAGCGAAGGGGCGGGAGGAGGAGCCCAGGGGGCAGGGCTGGGCGGTGAGTTCCAGCCCGTTCAGGTCCAGTTGGGCCAACTCCAGTTGTTGACCGCTGGCCCTGGCCACAACCAGCGTGCGGGGGTTCAACACGGCCGGCGGGGAATCGAAGGTCGCCGCAGAGGGAAAGGGCAGCAGGCAGTCCTGCCCCAGGAGGAGGTCGCAGCAGGGGCCACCGGGGTCGGGGTTCAGGTGGCAGAAGGGCTGCTGCCAGATCGGTTCGGGGAGGAAGCAGGTGCCCTCCAGGCAGCGCGAATAGGGTTTGGGACAATCACTGTCCAGGGCACAGCCCGGGAGGGTGCAGTCATCAAAACATCCTTGCAGGAGTGCCAGGACCAGGAGAATGGGAATAGATCTTGATGATGCCTGTTTCATGCAAGCAGGAGGGATACCATAGCCCTTCGACGGGTCAAAAAACCGGCCCAGTAGTTGGCTTGGAGCAGGCCTGGATGGGGCCTTGCAAAGATCACTTGACCTTGCTTGGGCTTTGGAATAACTTTTGCCACTGATTTTTTGGTTCACCGATCCTGCGGGATCAAATGTCTTTTTGACCACAAAAGGGGTTTTCGAGATGAAGACAAGGATGATGACGATTCTGGTTGCTGTCATGGGCCTGGCCCTCCTGAACGGCTGTGAGAAGAAGGCTGAGGCACCCGCTGCTGCTCCCGCCGCCACTGAGGCGCCTGCTGCTGCTCCCGCTGCTGCCCCTGCTGAGGCCGCTGCGCCCGCCGAGGCCGCTCCTGCTGAAGCCGCCCCCGCGGAAGCTGCCAAGCCCGCCGAGGCCGCCCCTGCTGAGGCTGCCAAGCCCGCCGAGGCCGCTCCTGCTGAGGCCGCCCCCGCTCCCGCCGCTGAAGTTGCCGCCGACCAGAAGGTCAAGCTGGACTTCTACATCATGTCCCAGTGCCCGTTTGGCGTTCAGGTGATCAACGGCATCGAGCCCGCCCTCAAGGACATGGGCGGTCTGGTGAACTTCACCATGAACTACATCGGCGATGTCCAGGGCGACGCCCTGACCTCCATGCACGGCGAGAACGAAGTGAAGGGCAACATCATTCACCTCTGCGCCATCAAGTACGCCCCCGAGAACTACGAGTACATGAAGCTGATCTCCTGCGTCAGCAAGGACTACCGCGCGCTGCCCGCCAACTGGGACGCCTGCGCCAAGGAAGTGGCCTACAACGACGAGCTCATCGCCAAGCTGAAGACCTGCATCGAAGGCGACGAGGGCAAGGCCCTGCTGAAGACCTCCTTTGAAGCCGCCAAGGCTGTGGGCGCCCAGGGCTCCCCCACCATCAAGATCAACGGCCAGGACTACCGCGGCGGCCGCACCGGCACCGACTTCATGCGCGAGATCTGCAAGGAATTCAAGGGCGCCAAGCCCGAAGCCTGCGCCAAGATCCCCGAGCCCAAGAAGATCAACCTGGTGGTCATCGGCGACAAGCGCTGCACCGAGCGCAACTGCAACACCAGCGCCATCATCGGCAGCCTGAAGTCCATCTTCCCCGGCCTCGAGGCCGTTGAGTCCGACTACGGCACCGACGAGGGCAAGGCCCAGTACGCCGAGTACGGCGTCAAGTTCCTCCCCGCCTTCATCTTCCCCGCCGATGTGAAGGATTCCGAAGGCTTTGATCGCATCAGCCGCTACCTGAAGCCCACCAACAAGGAAGGCTTCCAGGTTCTTCAGATTGGCGCCAACTTCGACCCCACCGCCGAGATCTGCAACAACCAGGTCGACGACACCGGCGACGGCACCGTGGACTGCGCCGACCCCACCTGCCAGGCCTCCATGGACTGCCGCGAAGAGGTCAAGGCCAAGGTTGATGTGTTCGTGATGTCCATGTGCCCCTTTGGCGTCAAGGCCCTCAACGCCATGGAAGAAGTGCTCAAGGCCTTCGGCGACGAGCTGAAGTTTGAGATTCACTTCATCGCCACCGCCGAAGGCGACGGCTTCACCGCCCTGCACGGCCAGCCCGAAGTGGATGAGAACATCCGCGAACTCTGCGCCATCAAGAGCTTCCCCGAGAACCACAAGTACATGGGCTACATCCTCTGCCGCAACAAGGACATCCGCAACCCCGATTGGCAGAAGTGCGTGACCGACTCCGGTCTGGATCTGCCCAAGATGGAAGCCTGCGTGAACGGCGACGAAGGCAAGAACCTTCACCGCGAAGACATCAAGATCGGCAACGCGCTGGGCATCTCCGCCAGCCCCACTTGGCTTGCCAACAACAAGTTCAAGTTCAGCGGCGTTGACCCCAAGACCATCCAGCAGAACATCTGCCAGCACAACCCCGAACTGAAGGGCTGCGCTGCGACCCTCTCCGGCGAGGCCCAGGGCACCGGCGGCGGCGCCAAGTGCGGCGGCTGATCCAATGAGTTGCGTCCGCGCCCCACTGGTGCGGAGACCGCGAAAAGAATGGCTCTCCCGGCTGGTCCGGGGGGGCCTTTTTTTTGCCCCGCGGCTCCCCACCGCGTCCCTGGTCTGCTGCCTGACCCTGTTGTTCTTGCTGGGGGGGGCGCCGGGGGGCCAGGCCCGTCCTGGGAAGGCCTCCAAACGATCCGAGAAGCCGGAGAAGGAGCCCCACAAGGTGGGCGTCATCGTGGTCCTGGGGAAGGGCCACCCCCTTGAGGCCCGCCCCGGGCCCGGCATGGTGGAGCGGGTGCGGACGGCGGTGGAGGCCTTCCGCGAAGGCCGGGCCGGCAAGCTCCTCTTCTGCGGCGGCTACACCTCGGGCCATATCTCCGAGGCCGAGGAGATGGCAATCATGGCCATGACCCTGGGCGTCCCACGGAAGGCTGTGCTGCTGGAGAACCGGTCCATGACCACTGGTGAGAACGCCGAGGGCGCCGCCAACATTCTCCGTCCCCGCAAGTTCCGGTCCGCCCTCCTGGTCAGTCACGCTGATCATCTGGAGCGGGCCCTGAAGGATTTCCGAAAAGCCCAGGCGGCCAAGCGCATCTATCCCCTGTCCGTCCCCCAGGAGTTGCCCAAACGGAGCTTCCCCGAGATCCCGGCGGAGTTGCGGCAGGCGGCCTTTGACGCCGTGGTGGTCCACGGCCCGGACCGGGACCCCAAGCGCCAGGAGATGCTGGAGCCCGGGCCCCAGGTCCGATCCCTGGCCTTCACCCTGGGGGCCTTTGCCGCGGCCGGCCTGGACGAGACTCCGGTGCTGCTTTGGTCCAAGCCCCAGTCGGAGTTCTCCCTGACCATGCCCGAGTTGATGGGCCTGGCGGCCGCCGCCTACGGGTTCCCCCTGGCCAAGGTCCTCCACTCCAGTGGCCGGCGCTTCGGCCCTGGCCCCACGGACCTCTTCGAGATCCTAGCGGCCCAGGGCTGGAAGAAGGTCCTGGTACTCTATCCCCCCGCCCTATCCCGCCGCCTGGACGACATCCTGGCCCAGTACGCCGAGAAGGGCCTGGAGGTCATCCACTTTCAAGCGTTTTCTGCGCCAAAGTAGACAGCAAAAACAA
>CAZMEC010000129.1:0-9313 GCA_964565265.1 uncultured Myxococcales bacterium | reverse complement strand
CTGAGCGAGCTAAGCGAGTCGAAGGGTGGCCCTCGGTGTGTGGTCTGCCGTTTAGGACGAGGAATGGAAGTGGTTTCAGGCCTGGCGGGAATCCACCAGGAACCGATCGTAGGCCCAGAGGGCGGCGGCGCTCAGGATGCCCACGCCAGACAGGATGAGCCAGCCCGAGGCATTGGCCACGGGGTCCAGCAGCAGCAGGCCGTCCGGGCCAAGGGTGGCGCCCTTGCACATGACCTCGTTGAAGATCGCGGCACCGGCGGGGCCTCCGGCCAAGGCTCCCACTGCCATGGGGAGGCTGGCGTAGCCCAGGAACAGGCCCTCCTGGCCCTTGGGAGCCAGGGCGCCGATGTACTCGTAGCTGCGGGCGGAGGTGAACAACTCGCCCAGGGCCACCATGGCCACGGCGCCGATGGCGGCGAAGGAGGCGATGGGCAGCAGCCCCCCCAGGACGGCGCTGGGATTCATGCCCAGCACCAGGGGAACGATGTTGAGGGCCATGGAGACCGCGATGATGAGGGTGCCCACCACCATGGACCGGATGGGGCGCAGGCCCCCGAAGAGGCGGGTGATCAGCAACTGGAAGGCCACGATGACCAGGGGGTTGGCCATGGTGTACAGGTCCATGGCCGGGTCCTTCTCCACCACCTTCTTCAGGTACAAAGGCAGCACATTGTAGATCTGGCCATAGAGGAAGAAGAAGCCGGACAGCACCAGGAGGAAGAGGGCGAAGCGGGGGTTCCTCAGCACCAGCACCATGTCCTTGAGCACCTGCCAGGGGCTGCGGCGGGGGCGCTGGGGGCTGCCTTCCGGGGCTGGGGCGTCCTTGAAGACCAGCAGCACCACCAGGAAGGCCAGCGCAGCGCAGATGGTCGCCACGGCGAAGATGAAGCTGAGATCCAGGCCCTTGCGCACCACGAAGCCCACACCGCGTCCGAAGAGGGAGCCCACATTGATGACCATGTAGAAGATGGCGAAGGCCTTCACCACCTTCAGGCCCGCCGTCTTCTGGACGGTGCCCGAGATGCAGGGCTTGACCACCGAGCCGCCGGCCCCGATGAGCAGGATGCCGATCAGGAGGGGCACGATGACCTGGGGTCCGGCGGTGACCTGGGAGCCCATGGCGTCCTGCAAGGTGGCCAGCCCGAACCAGACGGGGGCGCCCATGAGAAAGTAGCCGGCCATGAGGAGCAGGCAGGCCAGCAGGAGGGAGCGGCGAAAGCCCACCTGATCCGCCACTGCCCCACTGAGCACGGGCAGGAAGTACACCAGGCCCCACAGAAAGCCGTTGAGGGTGCTGGGCCAGTAGTCCCCCAGACCCAGGCGGCCAAGGTAGATCACAATGAAGCTGGCGATCGAATAATAGGCTGCGCGTTCAAATAGTTCTGTGAGATTAGCAGACCAAAAACTTGAAGGATAGCCCCAGCGATTCTTTTCGTTGGTTTCCATGCAGCGCCTGCCTCCCGGCCGAGTTTGACAGGCAGTATGCAGGAATATACGATGCTGCGGCAACCGGAAAGGAAGTCCCTTGAAGACCCTTTTGAATAGCGCCCAGGCCCTGATGATCGGGGCCCTCCTGTTGATCCTTGCGGGCTGTGGGAATGACCCCGGCGGTGGCGCTGAGCTGGATGTCTCGGGGCTGTGTCCCGGTGACTGCGGCCCAGAGGTGGCCGAGGTCATCCCTGATGGTGGCGAATGCCGACCAGGCGAGGTCCTGGGCTGCAGCGAGGACCGGCGCTTTCGCCTGACCTGCACTCCGGAGGCGAGCATCCTGGAGACCCCCTGCCTGGGGGCGGACGGTACCACTGCCCTTTGTCTGAACCCCGCGAACGGTTCAGCCTACTGCGCCGACTGCAAACCCGGCGTCTTTCGCTGTTCCGGGGACCAGGACGCGGAGCTTTGCGCCCAGGACGGCCGCTCCTGGGTTGAAGGCAAACACTGCGACACCGAGGTCACCGGCGAGATCTGCTACGAGGGAAGCTGCATTCGACTCTGCGATCTGAACATCAAACAGAACATCTACATTGGCTGCGAGTTCTGGGCCGTGGACCTGGACAACGCCTTCGTGCCCGGCGGTGAGAGCGGCTTCAACGACGCCGCGGGCTCCCAATACTCCGTGGTGGTCTCCAACCCCAGCACCCGTTATCTGGCCCAGGTCGCCATCCATACCAACGAAGGCGAGGTCCTGCTGGACGCCCAGGGTGGCCTGCTGCCCTCGGGCCCCCTGGCCCCCGGGGCGCTGCGTGTCTACAACCTCCCCCGGCGGGACGCCGACGGCACCACCCTGGCCCCTCTGGCCTACCGCGTGAGCAGCTCCATCCCCATCACCGCCTACCAGTTCAACCCGCTGCAAAACGAGGGCGTGTTTTCCAACGACGCCTCCCTGCTGCTACCCAGCAATGTCCTTGGGAAGTATTACTTCGTCATGACCCGCGAGCAGTCCTTTGACGATCTCCGGGGCTTCCTCACCGTGGTCGCCGTCAACCAGGGCACAACCCAGATCTCCGTGGAGGTCACGGCTCCGACCCTGTTCGGGTATGTCAGCTCCAGCGGTCAGGCCATCTCTTCCATGGAGCCCGGGGATATTCGCAAGTTCGACCTGAAACAGTTCGAGGTCCTGAACCTGGAGACGGATTCCATCGGCGGCGACCTCACGGGCAGCAAGATCCTGGCCAACCGGGCGGTGGCGGTCTTCGCCGGTTCGGAGGCGGCCAACGCCCCCAACACCAACCACTGCCTGGTGCAGGAGGGTGAGACCCGGGGCCTCTGCGAATGGGACGCCCAGACCCCCTGCGACAACAACTGGGACTGCACCCTTGCTGGTTTCAACACCTGCTGCGCCGATCACCTCGAGCAGCAGCTCTACCCGGTGAAAAGCTGGGGCAAGCGCTATCTGGTCTCCCGCAGCTTCCCCCGGAACCAGGAGAAGGACAGCTTCCGCATCATCGCCGCGGAGGACCGGACCCTGGTCACCACCCTGCCCGTGCAGCTCAACATTCCCCTGCTGAACCGTGGCGAGTGGATCGATTTCGAGTCCGGCATGAACTTCGAGGTCATCTCCGACAAGCCCGTGATGGTGGGCCAGTTCCTCCAGGCCCAGCACGCCCCCGATCCCAATGTGAATGGCCCCGGCCCTGGGGACGCGGGCATAGGTGACCCCACCTTCATCCTGCTGGTGCCCACGGAGCAGTTTCGCAACGACTATGTGTTCCTCGCCCCCGACAAGTACAAGCTGGACTACATCACCGTGATTGCGGCCGCGGAGGCCAAGGTCTACCTGGACTGCCCGGAGATCGACCCGGCCCGCATCGTGGAGCTTTGCGACCCCGTCCCAGAGGACAGCTACCAGTGGTTCGCCAGCCAGGAATACAAGACCTTCAAGACCGCCATCTCCGACGGGACCCACCGCCTCTACAGCGACCAGCCCGCTGGGGTCTATGTGTACGGCTACGATCAATATGTCTCCTATGGCTACCCTGCGGGCCTGGACATCCGGGACCTGGGCCTCATCAAAGAGCCCGGTGAGGAATGATCCTCCCACGCCATTTGCTCCTTGGGTTGGGTTGCCTGCTGTTGGCCTGCGCGGGGCCTGAGGGTGGGGTTGACGGCGGCCCGGGCGCGGACCTGGCCCGGCCGGACCAGCTGCCCCAGGACAGCCTGCCGGAGGTTGAGGAGTTGGTCTTGGACCTGGCCCAGGAGGACCTCCCCGACCTCACCCTGCTGGAGGATCTGGAGCGGGTCTGGTTCATCCCCGGGGGCCTGGAGGAGGCCACCCTCAGGGCCCTTGGCCACAGCGGGGACCTGACCCTTGCGGCGGGGGATGGGGGCCTGCTGCTGCGCCGGGTCGGAGACGGCAGCTTCGGCCCCCTGCTTCCCCCGGACCAACGGGACCTCAAGGGCATCTGGATGCGCTCCGACGGCGCCGCCCTCATCTGCGGCGACCAGGGGCTGCTACTGGAACTGGACGCCAGCGGGCTCCACCCCTTCAGCCCCCAGCCTCCCACCACGGTCGATCTCCTGGCCATTGCCGGCACGGGGCAGCGCTTCTTCGTGGCAGGCGCCGAGGGGCTGCTGCTGTTCTTCGACGGCCAGACCTTCCATCACCAGGAGAGCTTCCTGGCGGCCTCCCTGCCAAGCCTGACCCTCCGTTCCCTGGTGGAGGTCTACGCGGGCAGCGCCCAGGGCTCGGTGCTGAGCCGCCTGGGGGAGACCTGGATCAACAACCAGATCTTTGGCAACAACTCGGCGGTGACGGCCCTTGGGTTGGCCGCCGATGGGACGCTCTTTGCGGGGGGCTCGGGGGGCGAGATCTCCCTGCTGCGGGACTCCCAATGGACGGCCGCAGCCTCCAATGACCCCCTGGGGCGGGCCATCCGCGCCGTGGCCCCCGACCTGCCCCTGTTCCTTGGGGACAGGGGCCTGGTCCTGAGGCCGACGGGGAAGAACTGGGTGGTGGATGGCAGCGCTCTGCCCCCGGGCTTCAACCAGGATCTGCTGGCCCTGGTGGCGCTGGATGACGCGGGGGGCCTGCTGGCCGCGGGGGCTGGGGGGACCCTTCTGGCCCGCCAGGGAGCGGGGCTTTGGGTATCCCAACCCTTGGTTCCCCAGGCCGAGATTTCCAGCCTGGTGCCGGAGGCCCTGGGGGGCCTTTGGCTGGCCGGCCGGGATTTCCTCTATCACAGCCCGGAGGGCCTCTCCTGGGAGGCCGCGCCCCTGGACCGTCCTATCCAGCTGCGGGCCCTGTCGCCCCTCTCCGAGGGGGGCGTGCTGGCCGTAGGCACGGGAGCCGTCCTGCTGGAAGTCCCCAACCCCGGAGGTCCCCTGCTGGTCCATCCCCTGGAGGGGGCCCCTGAGATCCTGAGCCTGTGCCGGCTGGGGCCCCAGACCCTCGTCCTGGGTGGAGCCTTCGGCTATCTGGCCCTGGTGGAAGGCCCGCAGTTCACGCTGCAGCGGCTGGAGAGCGGCCAGGACCAGGACCTGGGCACCTGTCTGGCCCTTGAGGGCGAGGCGGGGGTGCTGCTGCCCGGTCCCCCCGGCCTGGTCCTGCGGCTGGGCGCTGAGGGCGACCTGGAAGAAGAGTCCCTGCCCCTGCCCTCCCAGGTGGTCCTCTTGCTTGCCGGCCCCCAGGGGCGTCCTCTGGCACTTCTGGAGGATGGCAAGTTGCTGGCCAGGCAGGCCCCAGGCGAATGGAGCGTCCTGTTCCAGGTTCCGGCCACTACCCTGTCTCTGCTATGGCTGGAGGAGGGCTTCCTGCTTGGCGGAGGGCGGCAGGGCCAGCTCTGGGCCTGGGCCGAGGACGGAACCAGGCTTGAGGTGGGTCAACTGGCCGAGCCCTCGCCCCTGTCCCTGCTTGGAACTTGGGATCAGAAGGTGTTCGTGGGGGGCAGCGGGGGCAGGCTGTTCGTGGCCCCAGTGCCAGCCCCGGGCCGGGCCTCCAGGGTCAACTGACCGTCCCCCAGGGAAAGCCTTCCAGCCCCTTGAAACTCCAGGGAGAACCCCTCTCCGGCGAGGGTGACGCTGCGCTTGAAGTCCTCCGTCCAGGCCTCCTCCAGCCTGACCCTTCGTCCGTCCAGGCTCAGGTCCTGCAGTTGGCCCTTGAACTCCAGCAGATAGAGGCCGTCATCCCGGCGGGCCTGGAGGAAGACCGGCCGCTGGCGCACCACCAGGGAGGCCGCCCGGTCCTCGAAGAGCCGCATTCCGGAGATGAACAGGCGGCAATCCTCGGTGGAAAAGGTCAGCCCCTGATTGCTGTAGAAGGACGAGAGGCTTCGGGGCAGCAGCAGGCGCAGGCGGAGGCCGGGGGCGTCCTCAAAGGCCGCCAACAGCGAGGTCTCCCGGTCCAGATAGGGGGCGATGCGGGCCTCGCAGAGGGCCTGGTCGGGCCTCGGGGGGATGGGCGGGACCTCGATTCCACAGGTGCGAAGCAGCACCTTGAAGGGGGCGTCTCCAGCCTCCACCAGGGCGGCCTGCCGACCCTTTGACAGGTCGAGGAGCGCCCGTCCGCTTTCGTAGTAGCGCCACTTTTGCAGCTTGGCCGGCTGGGGGTCGCCCAGGGCCTCCCGAACCCGCCGGACTTCGTCTTCAGGGACCGAGAGGGCAGCCTCCAGGGCATAGCGACCTTCGACGAAGCGGGCGCTGCCCTCGATCCTCTCCTCCTGGTTCTCTATGGAGGCGGCAACGGCCCCCGAAGCCCCCTGGAGTCTGCCCAGGCGGGAGCCTGCATAGCTGACCAGGCTGGGGTGGCACTGCTGGCCCGTGGCCAGGGCCTCTCCAAGCAGGCGGCCCTCGGTGGCCAGGGCGGTGAAGTTGGCGCAGTCGGCGTAGGGGTAACGGCAGCCGGGGCGGGGCGTCGGCGCGAAGGCCGTCTTCTGGTACATATGGAACAGCTCGTGGACCAGGGTGCGGTACCACTCCACGGGGTCCGTGCCCGCCTGATGGCGCATCACGAACCAGCCCACGCCCTCAAGTTGCACCTCTCCGAGGAAGAGGCTGCCCACATCCTTCAAGGGGAGTTGGCCGTCGGGGACCAGCGCCACCGGTCCCAGGGCCGGATGGGAGGGAAGGGGGCGGGCCCCGGGAAAGGGACCGAGGACCAGGGTCCGGGGGCCTGAACACTGCACCATCAAGGGTAGATCCTGGGTGCGAAAGCCGGGCCAGACCGTTTCGGAGGCGGAGATCTCAGCGGCCAGGTCCAGCAGCGCCAGGACCTCCTGCTCCTCCGGCCACAGGTAGGACTCGGGGCCCCCGGCGCCCCCGTCCAGAAACCCCTGGGTGTGGCCACAGGCAAAGCCTCCAAGGGAGAACAACAGCAGCAAGTAAGCGCGAATGGCCAAGGGAACCTCCGAAGTTGGGGAAGGATAGCCCAGGGGAAAGCAGAAGTCATCGTCCCTGCTCCCAGGATTCTTGACACTTGGGGGGCAGGGGCTAGAATGACGCCCATGCGAATTCCTGCTCCGGGGAGGTGTACGAGATGCAGAGCCAGAATGTTGAACTCTTTGGTCGCCGCATTCCAATCAAGACCACGGACTCTGACGAATACATCACCTCTTTGGTTGACTACATCCAGAAGACCATGGACGAGATCGACGCCAGCGGCAAGCTGCCGGAGATGACCCTTGCCGTCCTGACTTTGCTGAATCTTGCGGACGAATTGTTCAGGGAAAAGAAGCGCCTCCGCGAGCTCGCCGAAGATCTGAAGAAGAAGTACAAATTTATGCTGGAAAATGTCGACCGTAGCGGGTATCTTTGCTGACAGCCGTCGGCGCCACGGTAGAACCCCCCTGGGCTCCCTGGTTACGAGTGGCGGTTGCAGACCTCCCGGAGGGAGGATTTATATATAAGGCATTCAGGCGTTGACCCCTGATCGTCAGGGTGTGGATACTGGTAGCTTGATTGGCCCGTCTTTCGCTCTCCGTGGAGGGTTTGCTGGTGAAAACTCTGTTTTGACCAGGAGGCCCGAAGATGACCATTGTACTTGCAGTCCTAGCATTTGTTTTTGGTGCCGGCATTGTTGGCACCCTCGCCTACTTCCGCCTTCAGCAGAAGGGCCGCGAAGAAGAGCAGATCATCGAGAAAGCCAAGAAGCGCGCCGAGGTCCTGGTTCAGGAGGCCCTGGTGAGGGCGGACGAGATCCGCAAGGAGGCCGTGGACGAAGCCCACGACGCCAAGAACCGCGCCCGGGAGCAGGAAGCCGAGGCCAAGGAACGCCGGGCCGAGATCACCCGGATGGAACAGCGGCTCGCCAAAAAAGAAGAGAACATCGACAAGAAGAGTGACCTCCAGACCGCCAAGGATGCCGAACTCCTCAAACGAGAGGCGGGCTTTGCGGAGAAGGAGGCCCAGATTCAGGCCCGGGAGGATCGGGTTGCCTCTGTGGAGACTGAGGTTCTGCAGCGCCTTGAGCAGGTCGCCGGGTTGTCCCCCGAGGCCGCCAAGGAGGAGCTCAAGCGGGGTCTGGTGGAGGAGGCCAAGGCGGACAGCGCCAAGGAGGTCCGGGCGCTGCTGGAGCAGGGCCGGGAAGGCGCCGCCAGGGAGGCTCAGCGCATCATCGCAATCGGGGTGGCCCGCTACGCCGGTGAATACTCGGCCGAGCGCCTGGTCAGCGTGGTGAACCTGCAAAACGACGAGATGAAGGGCCGCATCATCGGCCGTGAGGGCCGGAACATCCGGGCCTTTGAAGCCGCCACAGGTGTGGATGTGATAATCGACGACACCCCCGAGGCAGTGATCCTCTCTGGCTTCTCCGGCGTGCGCCGCGAGATTGCCCGGCTTTCCATGGAGAAGCTCATCGGGGACGGGCGGATCCACCCCGGCCGCATCGAAGAGGTCGTCAAGAAGACCGAAAGCGAGGTCGAGGCCTCCATCAAGGTCGCCGGCGAGCACGCCGCCATGGAGCTTGGGGTGTTTGGTTTGAACCCCGAGTTGGTGAAGATCCTGGGACGCCTCAAGTACCGCACCTCCTACGGCCAGAATGTGCTGGTCCACTCCATGGAGGTGGGCCACCTTGCCGGGCTCATCGGTGCCGAGCTTGGGTTGAAGATCAAGATCTGCAAGCGGGCCGGCCTGCTGCATGACCTGGGCAAGGCCCTGGACCATGAAGTGGAAGGCCCCCACGCCCTCATCGGTGCCCAGTATGCCAAGAAGTACGGCGAGACCCAGCAGATCTACGATGCCATCGGTGGGCACCATGACGAGGCCCCCGCGGACAACATCATCACCCAGATCGTCATGGCCGCCGACGCCCTCTCCGGAGCCCGCCCCGGCGCCCGCCGCGAGATGCTGGAGTCCTATGTGAAGCGCCTGGAGGACCTGGAGAAGATCTCCATCTCCTTCAACGGTGTGGAGAAGGCCTTCGCCTTCCAGGCCGGCCGTGAGGTTCGCGTGCTGGTGGATGCGGGCCGGGTGTCAGACGACCACGCGGTGGTAATCTGCAACGACATCGCCAAGAAGATTCAAGACGAGCTGACCTTCCCCGGTCAGATCAAGGTCACCGTGATCCGCGAGATGCGCACCACCGCCTTCGCCAACTAGCCCCGCCGCCTCTGGTCGCCACGCCGTCCGAACCCCGACCGCCAGGGAGGGGGTTGTCCGTCCAAGCCGCGCACGAAGCAAGCGGATCCTGTGCCTTGGTCGCAGCCGCCTCTGGTCGCTCGCTCTCCGGACAGCCCCATGGGCCCGGCGTTCGCCGGGATGGGGCTTCCTCCGCGCTCCCTCCGGCGGGCGTCAGGGGTTCACCCCATGTTGCGGCGGTTGTCCATGGCCTTGGCCAGGGTCTCGCCGTCCATGAATTCAATGGCGGCGCCGAAGGGCATGCCAG
>CAZMEC010000128.1:0-9336 GCA_964565265.1 uncultured Myxococcales bacterium | reverse complement strand
GGCCCTTCGGGCCACCTTCCCCCACGGGGGGAAGGGAATTTGGAAGGGGACATTTTGGCGGTTCCCTCCCCCTGGGGGGGAGGGTTAGGGAGAGGGGAAAGCTGGCGGTGGAACCCGTGCCCTCATCCGGCACCCTCATCCGGCACCCTCATCCGGCACCCTCATCCGGCACCCTCATCCGGCCCTTCGGGCCACCTTCCCCCACGGGGGGAAGGGGAAAAGGAAGGGGTCATTGGCGCCACCTTCCCCCACGGGGGGAAGGGAATTTGGAAGGGTTATTTCAGCAGGTTCTTCAGTTCTTCCAGGGATGCTTTCAGGGCGGCGACTTCGGTTTCCAGGTTGTCGATGCGGGCTACTTGGGCCTTGATGTCTATCAGTTCTAGGTTGCGCTGGGGGAGGACCAGGGGGGCGTCGGCTTCGGGGACTCCTGCCAGGAGGTGACAGGTGCGGGGCTCCTTCCTGCCGTGCTGCAGGGGTAGCCGGAGGCAGAGTCCGTGGGCCGTCAGGGACTGGAGGGCCTCCTCCACCTCCTCCACGGAGCCGAAGTCGTACATCCGCTTGCAGTTGGCCTTGAGCGCCCCGGTGGTCTGGGGGCCTCGCAGCATCAGCTCGCACAGGATGGCGGCCTCGGCGGTGGACAGGTCCTCGTCCCGGGCCACCCCGTGCTCGTAGCGGACCACTCTCCCCGAAGCCCCACTCTCCCATACAAGCTGCTTCATCATCAGGCCTTCCACCAGGCGCTGCACCGTGTCCTCGTCGTAGTCCACCACGGGGTCACGGTTGGACCGCTGGTTGCAGGCGGCCGTGAGGCTTCGCAGGGACAGCGGGTAGTACTCCGGCGTGGACGCCTCTTTTTCCATGAGGCTGGCCAATACGCGCACCTCGTCTTGGGTCAGGACATATTCCATGAAGACACCTCCTACTTGGACTTCTTGGGAAGGACGGTGAGGGTGCCGCGGTCGTAGACCAGCACCTCCGTGCGGCCGCCCATGGCCTGGGAATTTCCTGTGTCAATGCGCCAGACGGCGCCCTGGCAGAAGGAGTTGATGTGGTCGTGGACCGTGTGCCCCACCACCATGCGGGCGGCGCCGACGCGCTCGAGGAGGGCGTAGAGACGGGGGCAGTCGCGCCTGCGGGTGTCCTTGGACCAGTCGCGCAACCAAAGGGGGTTTTTGGCGTGGCGCAGGGGTGGGGGGGCCTCGGCGGTCTCGCCCCGGGCCCAGGCGGCCAGGTCGTCGTTCAGGCGGTCCAGGCCGTAGATGATGGAGTCCTCCGAGAGGCCGCCGTGGACGAACAGGGTGTCGCCCAGCAAGAGGAACACCGGCAGGCGGGAGAGGCGCAGGGCGAAGGGGCCACCGGGGCGCATGGCAAAGACGCGGCCGCGTTTGTGGCGCGGGTACTTGCCCAGGCCTGGATCGTTCAGGGCCTGGGGGTACAGCTTGTTGAAGACCGCGAAGCCCTCCTTGGTCACATAGGGAAAGATGAGGTCCAGGTTGATGAACTCGTGGTTGCCCATGAGGCAGTGGACGGCGCCACCGGCGGCGGCGGCCTTGGGGGCCAGGGCCTCCAGGTAGTCCAGGATGGCGACCTCGTCGGGGCCGCGGTCGAGGAAGTCGCCGGTTTGCACCAGCACCGTGGTGCCCCCCGTCCAGTTGTCCGCCTTGTCCACCAGCCCGCCCAGGCGCAGGGCCCGTCGGAGGGCCGAGAGGTCGCCGTGGACATCACCCACCGCCACCCAGCGGAGGTCCTCCCGGGCCGTGGCCACAGCCGCTGCCTCGACAGGGACTAGGACGGGGGCCGCGGGGGCGGGTTGGGCCGCAAACCCTTGGGCCCCAAGCAGGAGCGGGAGCAGCAGCAGGAAGAGCAACGGGGCCTTGCGGGTCATGGGCCGGAATCCTTGTCAGGAGGTTATTGAAGCTGAGGGTTATAGACGCAGCGGAAGGTGTAGGCGCTGCCGGCGCCGCTGAGGTTGCCGGTGGAGGTCTGGAAGGACCAGGTGGTCTGCCCGGTGGACCAGCGGGCCAGGGTGTGGCCGATGTTGCTGTTGTACCAGTAGCTGGGCTCGAAGACCCAGTGGTAGGTGCTGCTGTCGGCCCGCAGGCCCTCGTGGATCAGGTGGGCGTATTCCTGGGGGTCACCCAGGCGGCCACCAAAGGCGGTGCACTCGGCGACGGCCAGGTTGAACTGCATGCGGGCCCTCTCGCCGGCGTCGACGATGAGGCCGTCACTGGTCTGGAAGCAGGGCTTGGTGGCGGCGCCGATGCAGGAGTGGCCAGAGAGGATGGGGCCCCGCTCCCGAGGCCAGACGCAGCGGTAGTTCAAGGCGGTGCTGTCCCAGTTGTTCTGGATGCCTCCGTCAGAGATGCGGGTCGCGGTGTGCTGAGAGGCGGCAAGCCCGGGGAGGGCGGTCCACAGGTAGGCGGTGGCGCTGGCGTTGCCCACGGGGGTGGTGTTGTAGCCAGTGGTGGCATTCACGCGGTACAGCTCGGAGGGGTAGGGCAGGCGTCCCCCAGCGGTCTTGCAGGTGGAGTCGGCGGTGGCGAAGGCGGCGGCGGTGCGCTGAACCCCATCCCAGGCGTAGCCCCAGTCATCCACGACCTCGTTGCCCGTGTAGGCGTTGCCGGCGGAGCTGCCCTTGGGGACCGTCTTGCAGGTGGGCTTGCCGTCCACCTGGACCAGGGTCTGCAAGGGGTCGCAGGTGGGGGGCTTGGGCAGGGAACTGCGCCACAGGCAACGGTAGGAGGACTTGTCCGTGGTGTCGGACCAGACATAGTAGTTGCGGCCGGCGGCGGCGGCGTTGGGGGTCCAGAGTGGGTTGTCGCTGCCAGTCCAGGAGGCCACCTCGTGGCCGAAGACATTGTAGTAGCGGTATTCCAGGGTGCCCAGCCACAGAGAGGTGCCGTCGTTGGCCAGGCCGCCATGGATGAGGTCCTGGATCTGCTGGGCGCTGGGCAGCCAGGCCCCCTCAGAGCGGCAGTCACGCAGGGCCTGATACCAGGTGGAGACCTGCCGGTTGTCGGTGTCCACCAGGACCCGGGTGCCACCCTTGATGGTGCCGCCCGTGCAGCCGCCGCGGCAGAAGGTCTCGACGGGGGCTGGCTGGGTCACCTGGTCGGGCTTGGCCAGCCCCGCGCAGCGGAACTGGTAAGCGGTGTTGGCAGCATAGGATCCATAGGAACCCGTGCCCCAGGCCAGCATCTGCCAGAAGATGGTGCCTTTGCCGGACCAGTTGAGGAGGGCCGGGGCGTTGGTGTCGCTGACGACATAGTAGAGGTCGGACAGCCACTGCCACATGGAGCCATTTTCCAGGCCGCCCTGAACGGCCAACTGGTTTTGCAGGAAGGAGGCCAGGGAGGCGCCCTCCTGGTGGCAATCGAAGGAGGCGCCCACATAAGTGAGGGCGGGCCTGGGGTAGGCGTCAATGACGGTGACGGAGTCCACCGCGAAGCAGTTGCTGCCTGGACGCCCCAGGCAGCGGCGGCCATCAAAGGCAACCTTCTCGTCGGCCAAGGGGTAGACGCAGCGGTAGGTGGTCATGGTGGCATCGGAGGTCTGGGCCACATAGGTGCTGCTGTTGCACAGGTAGGCGGTGACATGCTTGCCGACTTCCACGGGGGTGGCCGTCCAGAGGGGCAGCGTGTTGGTGTAGAAACTCCAGATGAGGCCGTCGCCGAAGGCCGCCCGGTTGTTGCAGTTGTTGCGGTAGACCTCGGAAGCCGTGGGTAGCCGGGCGCCCAGCTTGTCGCAGCCCTGTTTGGCCTCCAGCCAGGTGCCGCCGCTGCGCTCCGCGCCATCCCAGGTGAGACCCCAGGGGTCGGTCACGGGGCCACCGAAGTACTGGGGGCAGAAGTGCTGGGGCCAGCAGTCCCGGTCGTCGCAGTCAACCTTGCCGTCCTCGTCGTTGTCCGTCAGATCCTGGCAGGTGCTGGGGCTGTCCTCCACCCCGGGAACGCAGAACACGAAGCCCTGGCAGTCCGGGTCGTCACAGTCTTCCAGCAGGTCACCGTCGTCATCGGAGCCGTTGTCGCAGCTCAGGGCTGTGTCCTCCGTGGGGAGCACGCAGAAGGTGAAGCCGTAGCAGTCACTGTCCACGCAGTCGGCGTCGTTGTCGCCGTCGTCGTCCTTGCCGTTGTGGCACTTGGCGGCGGTGTTCTCGGCGGGGGGGGTGCAGAAGGTGAAGCCCGCGCAGTCGGTGTCTTGGCAGTCGGTCTTGGTGTCGGAGTCATTGTCTTTGCCGTCGGCGCAGAGGGCGGCCGTGGCCTCCGTGGGGGCCAGGCAGAAGGCGAAGCCAGCGCAGTCGGGGTCGTCGCAGTCCACCTTGGTGTCAGCGTCGTTGTCCAGGGTGTCATCGCACAGCACGCTGGTGTCCTCGGTGGGGGCCAGGCAGAAGGCGAAGCCGGCGCAGTCCGGGTCGAGGCAGTCCACCTTGGTGTCGCCGTCATTGTCCTTGGCGTCGGCGCAGTCCACGGAGTTGTTCTCGGTGGCGGGCAGGCAGAACACGAAGGCCTGGCACTGGGTGTCGTCGCAGTCGGTCTTGGTGTCGCCGTCGTCGTCCTTGCCGTTGGCGCAAAGGTCGGGGGTGTTCTCGGCGGCCTCCTGGCAGAACAGGAACCCGGCGCAGTCCGAGTCGTCGCAGTCCTGGTCGCCGTCAGCGTCGTTGTCCTTGTTGTCCTGGCACAGGGCGGCGTTGTCCTCCGTGGGGTTGGCGCAGAACAGCAGGCCAGCGCAGCCCACATCCTCGCAGTCGGTGTCGCCGTCGGAGTCATTGTCCAGGTTGTCGGAGCACTGCTCGGAGGTGGCCTCGGGGGCGGGCTGGCAGAACAGGAAGAAGGCACATTCGGTCTCGGCGCAGTCAATGATCAGGTCGCCGTCGTTGTCCTTGCCGTCGCGGCACTGGACGGTGTCCGATTCCAGGGCGGGCAGGCAGAACAGGAAGGCGCCGCACTCAGGGTCGGCGCAGTCCACGAGGTTGTCGCCGTCGTTGTCCTTGTTGTCCTGGCAGACGGCGGCATAGCTCTCCGAGGGTTGGTTGCAGAACACGAAGCCCAGGCAGTCGCTATCCTCGCAGTCGGTGTCGCCGTCGTGGTCGTTGTCGTCGCCGTCCCCACAAAGGGCCGCGTTGTCCTCCACGGCGGGGCGGCACTGGAGGAGGGACTCGCAGTCGCTGTCCTGGCAGTCGCTGTCCAGGTCCCCGTCGTTGTCCAGACCATCCCTGCAAAGCTCCGGCGTGTTCTCCACCGCGGCCAGGCAGAACACGAAGCCCTGGCAGTCAGCGTCCTCACAGTCGATGCTCAGGTCCCCGTCGTTGTCAGCCAAGTCGCTGCAAGCCGCGGCGCTTTCTTCGCGGCCGGCCTGACAGAAGAGGAACAGGGCGCAGTCCCCGTCCTCGCAGTCGGTCTTGTCGTCGCCGTCGTTGTCCTCTTCGTCGCCGCAGAGGAAGACCGTGTTCTCCACGGGGGGCAGACAGAAGGTGAAGCCCTGGCAATCGGGATCCTGGCAGTCGGTGTTCAGGTCCCCATCGTTGTCCTGGCCATCCTGGCAAAGGGTTGCCCGGTCCTCCCGACCCTTGCTGCAGAAGACAAAGGGCGCGCAGTCAGGATCGGCACAGTCGGTCAGCAGGTCGCCGTCGTTGTCGGCCAGGTCGCTGCAGGTGACCGAGTCGGCCTCCGTAGGTGCCAGGCAGAACACGAAGCCCTGGCAGTCAGGATCTTCGCAGTCGGTCGTGCCGTCGTCGTCGTTGTCCTTGTCGTCCTTGCAGGCCTGGGCGTCGTCCTCGGTGTCTGGGGCGCAGAAGGTGAACCCCTTGCAGCCGCCATCGGCGCAGTCCGTGACGCCGTCGCCGTCATTGTCCAGCTTGTCGGTGCAGGCAGCGACGCTCTCCTCCCGGTCGGGCTGGCAGAACACGAAGCCCGCACAGTCCGGGTCCTCGCAGTCAGTCTTCTGGTCCTCGTCGTTGTCCTCCTCGTCGCTGCACTGGGCAGAGGTCAACTCAGTGGGCGCCACGGTGACGCAGAACACGAAGCCCCCACAGTCGGGGTCGGCGCAGTCGGTGAAGCCGTCCTCGTCGTCGTCCGCCTTGTTGCGGCAAGCGGCGGCGGTGTTCTCGCCAAGGATCTGGCTTAGCACATCCTGGTCGTCAAGATTCAGCGAGCTGCCATCTGACCCGGAAGAGCAGGCCCCAAGACCAAGGGCCAAGACCAACACCGTCAGCGACCCCACAATAGCCTTCAACATGTGATTCTCCTTGGCGCGATTTCTGGCAACAAACGGAACAGCCCTTGTTATCAAAGGCCGCCAGCAGTGTCAACGCGCGCGTCGACCTTCATTTCCCTACCAAACGAAGCTGTGGATATTTTCCCGGACCACGCTAAACTGACCGCGGACTTGTCCAAGGAGCCTTGCCATGCGCCAAATTGCTGCCTCTTGTGTAACCCTGCTCACGCTCTTGGGATTGCTGGTGGGCTGTGGAGGTGGTGACAGTGCCGGACCGAACGCCGGTTTCAACAAGGATGCCTTGACCCCTGTGGACCTTGTGGATGGGGGCCGGGACACGGCCGACTCCAGGGACCTCAAGGGCCGGGACGGGGCTGGCGACGCCGCCCTTGACCTGGTCCGGGACACGGGGCTTGACCAACGGGCCGACTCCGCCGATGTGCCCTCCGATCTGGGTCCGCAGGATGCCCTGGACTCCCAAGGGGATCTTGCCGCTGATACGGCCCGCCCTGACCTGAGCGGGGACCTTGATGGGGTTCCCGATGCCGCCTGCCAGCCTGTGTGTACCGAACTCTCCTGCGCTCCGAATGGCTGTGGCCAGGCCTGCCCCTGCCCCGACGGGTATGCCTGCGGTGGCGCCCCTGACCTGGAGTGTCTGCCCGACTGTGTCGCTCTCTGTGGCCCGCGCGTCTGCGGCCCCGCGGGGCTGGCCGACGAGTGCAACTGCGGTGTCTGCGACGACGCCAACTTCTGCACCGAGGACTTCTGTCTGCCCGACGGTACCTGCTCCCAGGTGGACAACTCCCGCCCCTGCGACGACGGTAACCCCTGCACCAAACAGGACACCTGCGCCGAGTCCGCCTGTGCCGGCCTGCCCCTCAGCCTCCCCGAGTTGGCCCTGGCGGGCTGCTTCTGCGAGGCCTCCGAGGACTGTGCCTTCCTTGACGACGGGGACCCCTGCAACGGCACCCTTGAGTGCCCCGCGGGTGAGGGCACCCGGGTCTGCCAGGTCAAGGCCGATTCCATCCCGGACTGTGCCGACGACGAGCCCTGCACCCTTGACCAATGCCTCGAGGGGCTGGGCTGCAGCCACGACGGCCTTAGTGGCATCAGTTGCGCCGACGACGACCTCTGTGACGGCGCTGAGGCCTGCGTGGACGGCACCTGCCAGCCCGGCACCCCCGTGGTTTGCGAGGACCCGGGCCTGTGCGCCAACGCCTCCTGCGACCCCGCCCTGGGCTGCGTCTTTGAGCCCGTCAACGATGGCCTTGTCTGCGGCGCGCTGGGCAGCCCCGACCGCTGCCTTGACGGCCAGTGCATCTGCCCCCCCAACTGTGTCAACAAACAGTGCGGCACGGACGGCTGCGGTGGCTCCTGCGGGGCCTGCCCCCCGGACCGCCCCTGCGTGGACGGTCGCTGCGTCTGCGTGCCCAACTGTGCCGGCAAGAAGTGCGGCGATGACGGCTGCGGTGGTAGCTGTGGCACCTGCAGCGCCATCCTGACCTGTGTGGAGGGCGTCTGCGCCTGCCTCCCGGATTGCACCGGCAAGGAATGCGGCACCTCCTGCACCAAGAACTGTGGCACCTGCCAGGAGGGCTGGCAGTGCCTGGACTTCAAGTGCTTTGAAACCGTCGAGTGCATGTTGGATGCCGACTGCGACGACTCCGAACCCTGCACCGAGGACCTCTGCCGCAGCCATGCCTGCCAGCACAACTGTCTCCTGGGTGGCACCTGCAACGACGGCGTGGCGGACAACAAGAACGACCGCTGCAAGCTGGAGGGCGAGGCCTGCGTCTGCAAGGGCGAGGCCCAGTGTGTCAGCGACCTGGACTGCGAAGACTCCAACCCCTGTACCCTCGATTACTGTGACGCGGAGGGCGTCTGCCACCAGGCCTGCAGCAGTCAGGCCTGCAATGATGGCAACCCCATGACCATGACGGACCGCTGCACCATGAAGGCCGGCGGCTCCTGCCTCTGCGAGGGCACCCCCGTCCAGTGCACCAAGGACGCGGACTGCGACGACCAGGTGGCCTGCACCAACGACTCCTGCAACAAGACCACGGGCAAGTGCGTTCACGACTGCAGTGCGGGCTTCGGCTGCGACGACGGTCTGCCCCAGACCACCAATGACTCCTGCAAGGTGCTGGATGGCCAGTGCACCTGCTCGGGGGTCTTCTTCGAGTGCCTTGAGGCCAAACACTGCGATGACGGCAACGGCTGCACCACCGACACCTGCAACAACCTCAAGTGCCAGCACTCCTGCAACCAATGGACCACCTGCGGCTCCCGCAAGAAGTGCATGACCAGCGGCAGTTCCTGCATCTGCGGCAGCGTCTCCTGCACCGAGAGCTGGCACTGCAACGACGGCAATGGCTGCACCTCGGAATCGTGCGGAAGCACGGGCAGTTGCTCGTATTACTGTTACAACGGGTATAGCTGCGGCAAGGATGTCAACTGCTGGGGCAGCGGCGCCGCCTGTTGGTGCTACTGACGCCCGCACCTGTGGTTCTTCTTGCCGGGGCTGCCCCGGTCTCCCTCGTGGTTGTCCCCGTAGGCCCGGGACCTGCACCAACGCCGCCGCTCGTCGTTGTCCCCACGGGCCTCCGCTGAGGCATCCAGTTGCAGCGCCGCCCCCACCGGGATCTTCCAGCCGCCCTCCCAGCGGACCCGGTCAACCTCCGTCTCCCCGGCCAGCACCACTACGCAGTCCCGCCGGTTGCCAAGCTGGTAGTCCTCCCACACCAGGTCCACCGGCACGCCGCCATTCTCCCGCCCCTGGGGCGCTGCCCCCAGCACCACCCGCTGGCCCGGCTCCAGGGTGAAGTCCTCTTCAACCAGGAAGCGGTCCACCCCGCAGTCCCGCAGCTCCAGGCCCCGCAGGTTCACGGGGCCCTGGCTGCGGTTGAGCAGTTCCAGCCATTCCCCTCCGGCGTCCGGTACCGCCGCCGGGTCAATCATGAGCTCCGTGACCAGCAACTCCCCTGGGGCCAGGGTGGGGGCCGGGGGGGAGGCGAGGGGGGCCGGGGGAACAACCCCCTCCCTGGCGGTCGGGGTTCGGATTAGAACAGCCCCCTCCCTGGCGGTCGGGGTTCGGATTAGAGCAACCCCCTCCCTGGCGGTCGG
>CAZMEC010000127.1:0-9356 GCA_964565265.1 uncultured Myxococcales bacterium | reverse complement strand
TCAAGGTCCTTGACCCCGGCCAACTTGTCCGGGATAATCGCCTCGTTTTCAGGGGAAAAAAGGTAGAACATGGCAGGTAGGAGGTTTTGTCGATGACTCTATGTGGCATGACGATTGGGGAACAGGCCATGAGTTGGCGAACGCATTCTGGAATCTAACACTAACAATGCCAGTTTCGAATGCATGGTTGACAGCTATGTCATTGGACAATGTACGTCATGCTGCGTTTATTACAGGTGAACTCGTTAATTGCAATAGCACGAGCGAGGAAACGAGAATGGACAACGATACTTACAGTGGCATTGATTATGATGATGGCAATGGAAACATGTTTTATAACATGGTTGACATAGACGAAGGGGATGTCGCGTTTTATTGCATTCGAGATGATCCTTGGTAACATATTTTGGCTCGCGACGCCCGACATGTTTATTAGTTTTTCGTTGTTTGCGGTTGAAAGGATGAACAGATGACGACGCTCTTATTTGTTGTTTTAGGTTTATTTTTTGGGGGTGGTGGTCAAAATGGATTGGTCAGCATTGACATGTTGACGGTAGCTCCAATTAACATGAGTCAGGATACTGCTGCCCTTTCGAGCTATTATTTGAAAGAACGGATGACAGTTGATAATGCCATTGAGGCAAATAGTACATATCAGTTTTTCAGTAATATCAATGGTTCTTTGTGGATTTTTTCAAAGTCTGGTTTTACGAGATGGCGCAATAATGGCAGACCTCCGGTGATTGATCAAGAGACGATTTGGCACTGGACAACAGAGGGCGACGATGAACGTGAGGCTTTGTACAACAATATCATACTGGTGGTAGAAGGCGAGATTTACAAAAAAACGGATGCGCTGGAGTTGCTGTATATTTGCGGTGACGATATTTCTAATACCCATGTGATTAATGCAAAAACTCAGGAAAAGGCCGTTATTGCTAATTTTAGGCAGATTAAGGTTTGCCGAAAATACAATGGTGTAGATTTTATTGCTGGTGATCATATTCGCATATTGCTTGGAAATGGCAATGAGCTTGTGGGTGTGGATAAGAATATGCGCGAGATTGGACGTTTGGAGCGGGTTGTGGAAGCAAATCATTTGGTTATCGGCGCAATACCAGAGGATTTGGCTGGTGATTATGACTTTGTGTCATGCGATTTGGACAATGGGACTATTAAATATAAAGGGGGGTTTTGGCTAGAGAGCTCAGACGTGGTGAAATTGGTATTGGAGACGAGTTGCGTTTTTGGTAAGAATGGGACGACCATAAACAGAACTCTGGATCTGAACGTTTCGGAGGAGCAATGAAACAGTCGCTGGTGTTTATTTTGATTTTGGTATTGGGTGGGTTGGTTTCAAGCTTGGTCGTTGCTGGAAGTTTTGCTGGGTGGGCGCCGTATTGCAATGTGGACGCTGAATGCCCCGAGTACCATACGTGTGAGGTATTTGATCATCATTGCGTGGATGGTACGCTTCATGGCACTTATGATTGCGATTGTGGCAAATGGAATGATTACTTTTCGCCAAGCGATTTAGTGTGTAACTGTCTTGATTGTAAGATGCATAATAATGTACCAGTACAAAATAAGAAACTATGTCTTTATGAACCGATTAAGTGCACCGATCGGCAGGATTGCCCGGATATGAAATATTGGGATTGCTCTGCTTTTAGTCACAATTGCTTTGTAATACCGTTTTCATTTAGGTGCGAAGGAAATGGGGACTGCCCTGAAGACTGGTACTGCCTGAAGACGATTCCTCCCAGTTGCGAGGACCTTTTACCGGAAGCGTGTGTGGATGGTAAACCTAGTTGCTGTGCGACCGTCATATGCGGCAATGGGCTTTGCCTTCCGAGGGGCTGGCTTGGGTTCGGGGGCGGACACTCCTGCGGCATCTATTCCACCGTTGATTTTACCCAAGATGGCTATCCCGAGTACCAAACAGTGGACGGCTACTCACTCCTCCTGGGTGAAGATGCTGTTGAACGAGATGTCTTGATCAGGGCGGACGAAGACCTGCGCTTTGTTGACGGCGCGAGAGGGGTGGACACACCAGACAGGCGCGATAACGCCATGTTGCGTGACACACACATATCGCCAGATGCCGGAGGCGAAGAGCCCAACCGCCGCACTTCGTCTTGTTCTGTGCAAGCCGCGCCGATTTCTGATTCAAATGTGAGCGCCAACATCGGCCTGTTTTTGATGGCATTGTTTTTCTGTTTGAGCCGCAGGCGTGCCGCTGGTCGCAGGTGACCCGCTCTTGAAAAATTGGGGCGATCTTCGGTGGTGTCGGACACTCGCTACTGAACATGCGCTTCCCTCCATGAAGAGGAGGTGGAGCGGTTCTGTGAGATCTACTTCTGACCCAAACAGAAACAGAGCGTTCTCGACCACCAGACAGTGAACGCCGCCCTGGATCCCGCCGTGTCCCGGTTCGCGGTACGCCAACACGAAGACTGAGCCTGCTGAGAATTGTGGACACTAGAAATTGAGCGGATGATGTCCGCCAATGGGGGGGCCCAGATGGTAAAGCGATATCGGAAGTACACGGAAGAGCAGAAGCAAAAGGCTGTGGCGCTGATGCGAGGCAGCGAGGGGTCGATGGCCCAAATGGCCAAGGACTTGGGTATGCCGCCGCAGACTTTGGCCAAGTGGGTCCGGCAAGCGGAGGTGGACGCGGGTCATGGGCCACAGGAGGGGCCCTGACGACCACTGAACGAGAGGAGCTGACTCGGCTGCGTCGTGAGAATCGCCGACTTCAGATGGAGCGTGACTTCCTAAAAAAAGCAGCGGCCTTCTTCGCGCGGGAGGACCTGGGGTCTTCGAAGGGATCCGGCTGGAGAAGGCCGACTATCCGGTTGAGATGATGTGCTCGGTTCTGGGAGTTTCTCGAAGCGGGTACTACGCCTTTGACAAGCGCCCTGCCTCGGCATGCCGAGGCAGGAGGGATGCAGCTGCGGTGCATGTTCGGGAAGCCTTCCGTCGAGGTCGTGGGACTTTCGGTAGCCCCCGGGTGTGGACTGAGTTGAAGGCCAGGGGGCTCAGCGTCAGTCGGCATACGGTAGCAGGTGTCATGAGGGAGCTGGGCCTACGGGCCCGGCGTCCGAAGCGTCGCAAGAACACAACTGATTCCAATCACACAATGCCAGTAGCTGAGAACCGTCTTGCCAGGTCATTCGATGTCTCTAAGCCTGACAAGGCCTGGGTGGCTGATATTACCTGCCTTTGGACCGACCAGGGCTGGCTGTACCTTGCCACGGTGTTGGACCTCTTCTCTAGGCGCATCGTCGGTTGGGCTATGGACGACAACATGCGGCCCCAGTTGGTCTTGAAGGCTCTGAATATGGCAGTGGTGCAGAGAATGCCTGCTCCCGGCCTTCTGCACCATACAGACCGCGGTAGCCAGTACACTTCGAAGGACTATCAGGACAGCCTGAAGATTCACGGTCTGGTGCCCAGCATGAGCCGCAAAGGTAACTGCTGGGACAACGCGGTTGCCGAAAGCTTCTTCTCAACCCTGGAAAGTGAACTGGAATCTCGACAACGGTGGAAGACAAGAACACAGGCCAAGACAGCCATCTTCGACTATGTCGAAGTCTTCTGCAACAGGCAGCGGCGACACTCCTATCTAGGAAATGTCAGCCCAGACGAGTTCGAAAAGCTTGCCCAGGCCAAACGGTCTGTGGCAGCTTGAGTCAAACCTGTCCGCAAAACACGGGCAAGCTCAGAGCGCGGAGGACGCCCCATTGATGCTTGTCAGCAATGGGGCGGTCCGGAGAGCGAGCGACCGGAGGCGGGGGGACCAACGGACAACCCCCTCCCTGGCGGTCGGGGTTCGGATACGGGGGGGCGGCCAAGACGGCAACCCCCTCCCTGGCGGTCGGGGTTCGGATACGGGTAGGTGCCCGCGACGGGCCCCCCCATCCCTGGCGGTCGGGGTTCGGATACGGGTAGGCGCCAAGACGGGCACCCCCTCCCTGGCGGTCGGGGTTCGGATACGGGTGGCGGCCCCCCCCGGCCCCCCAAACTTTCCCCTACCCTCGCGCGCGGGATGCACTTATATTCGTGGCTTCTTTGGTGGCTTGAATCGAAACCTCGGAGAGAGCTTATGGGAAAGACGCTTGCGCTGGCCTTGTTTGTTGCGTTGGTGCTGGGTTCGCTGCCTTTGGCGGCTGGAGAGAAGGAGCCCATCAACCAGCCCATCTTCAAGAAGGGGTCGTTTGTGGTGGACCCCATCTTCCGGGTGCAGACCTGGGGCGGCTGGGTCGGTGATGACGCGCTGCTGGACAATGGCGACGCGATGGAAGAGCCGGGCTTTCGGCTTAGGCGCGCGCGGCTGGGCGTGCAGGGCACCATTCTGCCCGAGGTGTCCTACCGCATAGAGCTGGACGTGGTGGATGCGGACAAGGGCTCGGGCTCGCTGTATCAGGCCTTCGTGGGCTTCGCGCCCCTGTCCTGGCTGTATGTGCGCAGCGGCGTGCAGCGCTTCCCGTTCATGAAAAGCCAGCTCATGTCCAGCGCCTACCTGCCCCACCTGGACCGCCCCATGGGCGCCTACGCCATGAGCCCCGAGAACAGCCTGGGCCTCACCGTCATGTTCGCCGACCCGGGCAACCGCATCGGCCTGGCCCTGGGCGCCTTCAACGGCTTCCGCCGCGCGGACAGCTTCTATCAGGGCTACACCGGCGCCGGCAAGTCCTTGGGCAACCGCTACGATGGGCTGGCCTACGCCGGCCGCCTGGAGGTCGTGCCCCTGGGCGATATGGGCCGCGGCCTCGCCGACCCCACCTGGCACCGGGACTTCCTCGTCGCCCTGGGCGGCGGCGCCTTCTTCAACGACGGCGGCAGCATCAACACCCTGGCCTGGACCGCCGACCTGCACGCCAAGTTCCGGGGCGCCCACATCTTCGCCGAGCTGACCCAGGACAGCATCAGCCCCGAGAACGACCCCAGCGTCGCCGGCACCAACCCCGCCAAGATCTCCCGCCGCAGCGCCAGCCTCAGCGTGGGCTATGTGCCCGTCCGCAACCTGCTGGGCCTGGCCGCCCGCGCCGAGCTTGACGACGACAACCTGGACCAGGACAACGAGGGCGACCAGCTTGTCTACAGCGGCACCCTGACCTGGTACGCCTACGGCGAGACCCTGAAGTTCCAGGCCGAGTACAGCCACCGCGAAGAGCTGCACGGCCTGGCCCTGGACAACGACTCGGCCCTCGCCGGTATGCAACTGGCCTTCTAAGGAGGAACCATGCGTCACTTCCTCCCCTGCCTCCTGCTGGTGGGCCTGCTTTGGGGCTGCGGCGATGCCGTGGGCCCGGACAGCGCCGACCTGCTGGTGGCCAAGAAGATCACCAGCGCAGACCAGCTCATCGGCGGCCCCTCCGCCCGGGGCAAGCTGGGCGACTACCTGCTGGCCAATGGCCGCGTGCGCTTCATCATCTCGGGCGAGCAGCCCTCCTACATGGGCGGCACCTTCGGCGGCACCCTGGTGGACGCCGACCTCCAGCGAGGCCGCGCCGACCAGCGCAACGGCGCCGGCAACGACGCCTTCTCCGAGTCCTTCCCCCTGGTCAACCTCCTGGTCCCCAACCCCAACCGCGCCTGGGCCCCCAAGGCCCCCACCGGCGCCCTGGCCTTCCACAGCTACCTGGACGAAAGCGGCCCCGCCCCCCGCGCGACCCTGCATGTCACGGGCAGCTCGGACTACCTGTTCACCATCCTGTCCTTCCTGGACAAGGGCGTGCTGGCGGGCTACCTGGCCAAGACCCCCAACGACCTGGGCTTCGAGGTCCCCCTGGTGGGCAAGCTGCCCCTGCACAAGCTGATCAAGACCATCCTCAAAGTTGACGCCTGGGGCCTGCTGTCGCGCCTTCAGACCTCCCTGGTCTTCGACACCTGGTACAGCCTGGGCGCCGGCGAGCGATACCTGACCATCAAGACCTCCGTGCGCCCCCGCTGGCCCGACGCCGCCCCCGAGGGCTGCCCCGTCTACGAATGCGACCTGTGCGCCACCGGCTACCAGTACGAGGAGACCTCCGTCCCCGTGGTCGGCGCCACCCCCGCCGAGCAGCGCTCCGTCATGTGCCCCACCTGCGCCTGCGCCCCCAGCAGCGGCGACATGCAGGCCTTCACGGAAAGCGAGAACATCTTCCAGACCCTCCTGGGCACCCTGGACGCCTGGAAGGATCCCAACTGGAAGGGCGGCCTCCTGGCCGGCGACTTCGTGTTCTTTGGCAACGAGACGGACATCTTCTGCCCGGGCATCGGCTTCGACGAGGACCGCAAGATCTTCGAGAACACCTGGCAGGGCGTCCCCACCCTGGCCTCCCCCCTGACCTTCGACTTCCTGGCCGCCACCGCCCCCGGCGTCTCCTACGGCTGGACCAGCGCCAACCCCGCCGCCAAGGCCCCCGAGGCCTGCGGCAGCTACCGCCTGGCCCTCACCAGCGTCGCCCGGGACCAGCTTGAGGACTTCCGCACCACCCTGGTGGACGCCCTGGGCAAGTCCGACAAGGAGGCCGACCTGGCCCTCCGCAGCGTCCTGGTGGACCGCGTGCCCATCTTCCTGGCCACCCACGACGAGGTCTTCGCCGACGCCGACGCCTTCAGCGCCTGGGCCACCGGCCCCGCCCTGGACACCGTGCTGGACCTGGCCGGCGGCGGCAGCGCCAAGGCCTCCGACCTGTTCCCCGCGGCCAACCTTGGCGTGGTGCCCGACCGGGACTGCAACCAGGCCAAGATCCTCATTCCCATCTTCTCCACCTCGGCCACCGCCGTGCTGACCCACAAGGCCACCGACGCCATGACCAAGGACGGCGGCGCCATCCGCGACGCCTCCGGGGCCTGGACCTTCACCCGCTACTTTGTCGTGGGCAACGGCGATGTGGGCTCCGTGCTGGACCAGGTCTATGGCCTGCGTGACACCCCCCACGGCCGCGTCTCCGGCCTGGTCGTGGACACCCGCAACGCGGCCCCCATCAGCGGCGCCTCCGTGCTGGCCATCAGCGACCCGCGCCCCTCCCCCGACGCCCCCGCCTTTGACAACTACGACGCCCTGGTGGCCGCCACCCGCGCCGCCTTTGGCACCGAGGCCGTCCTCTCCCAGATGCTGACCGACCCCGGCGAGGACCGCGTCGCCGACGGCAGCTACGCCGGCCCCCTGGCCCCCGGCCGCTACTTCCTGGTGGCCACCCACCCCGACTTCGGCGTCTCCGCCCCCGTGGCCCTGACGGTGGCCGCGGGCAAGCGCTACACCGTGCACCTTGGCCTCCAGCCCCGGGGCCGCGTGGCCTACACCGTCCTGTCCGACGGCGGCTCGCTGACCCCCTGCAAGCTGTCCGTCCAACCCCTGGACGCCGACGGCAACCCCCGCCCCTGGGACGCCGGCAACCCCGCCGAGCTTGGCGGCGGGCGCTACAGCGAGGGCGTGCGCCAGGTCATCCTCTCCCCCGGCGGCAGCGGCACCCTGCACCTGCCCCCCGGCGACTACCGCTTCCACGCCTCCCGCGGCTTCGAGTACAGCCTGGCCGTCACCGACCTCACCGTGCGCCCCGGGCAACAGGAGAAGGTGGACTTCACCCTGACCCGCGAGGTGGACACCACGGGCTGGATCTCGGGGGACTTCCACATCCACTCGCGCAACAGCATCGACAGCGGGCTGCCCCTGGAGAAGCGCGTCCTCTCCCAGGCCGCCGAGGGCGTCGAGTTGCTGGCCAGCACGGACCACGACATCATCACCGACTACGGCCCCATCGTGGCCGCCCAGGGGCTGCGGAAGTTCGTGCGCACCATGGTGGGCGTGGAGACCTCCACCCTGGAGTACGGCCACTTCAACGCCTTCCCCCTGCGGCACGACATCACCAATCTGCCCTCCAACGGCGCGCCTCCGTGGTACGGCCTGCCCATGCCCCTCATCGTCCAGGCCCTGCGCGACCTGGCCGCCGACGGCTTTGGCCCCCGGGAGGTCATCTTCCAGGCCAACCACCCGCGGGACGGCATGATGGGCTACTTCACGGCCCTGGGGCTGCACAAGTTCGACCTGGGCCGCACCCCCGGCGGCATGGGCCGCTGCAACGCCCAGACCGTCTTCACAAGTTGCGACTTCGAGGCCCTGGAGATCATCAACGAAAAGGGCCTGGAGACCATCCACACGCCCTCCGTGGCCGAGGTCGCCGCCCACAGCGCCTGCATGAAAGAGCTGAACGCCGCCGCCACCCCCGCCCAGGTTGAGGCCGCCTGCGCCCCCCAGCGCAGCGCCCCCCTGGCCGACTGCGCCGCGCGCCTGGCCGCCCCCCGCCCCACTGACGCCGACGGCGCCCGCTCCTTCGACCACTGCCGCTGGCACCAGGACTTCGCCGACGCCACCAAGGGCCTGGCCAAGGCCTTCAAGGATGACCTCATCGGCGCCAAGAAGACGGCCTACTTCGCCGCCAAGACCCTGGCCCTGCGCTACTTCATGGAAAGAACGCCCGACGAGGACGCCGCCTACTGGGCCGCCACCGAGGCCACGGACATCGGCTGCAAGCTGGAGGACGCCGTCACCGGCCACGAGCCCTGCTCCTCCCTGGCCGCCGCCTCCGACGACTGGCTGCGCTTCCACCGCGCCGGCTTCCTGGTGACGGGCACGGGCAACTCCGACTCCCACGACCTGAAAAAAGAGCTGGGCCTCCCCCGCAACTACCTGCAGGCCACCAGCGACGACCCCTTCGCCGCCGACCTGCACCAACTTCTGGACAGCCTGCGAGAGGGCCGCCTCTTCGTGTCCACCGGACCCTTCCTGACCGTCAGCATTGGCGGAGGGGGCCTGGGGGAGACCGTCCCCGTCCAGCCCGGCAAGACCCTGCCCCTGCGCGTCCGCATCACCACGCCCTCCTGGTTCGGGGTCGAGCGCCTGGAGGTCTACCGCAACGGCCACCTGGAACGGATGCTGCCCATCAATGTGGGCCCCGAGGCCCTGGTGGACCTGGACCTGGCCGAGGACCTGCCCGCCCCCCCGGAGGACTCGTCCTATGTGTTCCTGGCCTACGGCGTGGGCGCCGAGAACAGCCTGGGCCCCGTCTACCGCAGCACGGCCCTGGGCAAGATGCTGCTGCCCACCATCCTGGGCATGGGCGCCGAATCCATCCTGCTGTCCTTCCAGGATCTGGCCAAGGCCCTGGAGTCCCTGCTGGGTCAGGACCTGGCCACCCTGCTGGCGGGCGCCCTGGGCGGCAGTGAGGCCCCCGACACCTACCCCATGTACCCGCTGGTGTGGTCCAACCCCGTGCGCGTGGACCTGGGCGGCGACGGCTTCACGGCCCCCGACGCCGTGGACGCGGACAACGACGGCGCCGCCGACCTGCCCGCCTTCTGCAGCC
>CAZMEC010000126.1:0-9375 GCA_964565265.1 uncultured Myxococcales bacterium | reverse complement strand
GAGGCCGTGGCCGAGCGCCTTGGCACCAACCCCGCCTTCAAGCCCATGTTCAACGCCTCCGAGGTGGACAAGACCTACGCCGAACCCCAACTGGGCATCGGCGTGGAGGCCAGCCTGGATCTGGACCAGCTTGCGACCCTTGGCCTGGCCGAGCCCAGCGCCCCCTCTCTCAAGCCCAGTTCCGTGCCCCCGACCCCCCGGGGCCCCTGGATCATGGACGCCAAAAGCCTCCGCGGCCGCCTGGCCAAGAAGCTCGACGACATAGACCCCCCGCCCGCCGTGGCCGCCGGTCCCAAGGACGGCCCCAAAGCCGGCGGCAACAGCAACAACCTGCAGTTGGACTTCTCCGCCTTCGGTCAAAAGAAGAAGTAGCCCTTACCGGACCCAGAACAGGGTGGAGTAGCCGCCCGTGGTGTCGGTGATGGGGAACTGGTAGCGGCCGTCGGAGGTGGAGAGGTAGATCTTCCAGCCGCCGTCGCGGTTGGAGACGAAGGCGATGTAGCGGCCGTCGGGGGAGAAGGCGGGGGCCACGTTGTTGCCCTGCTCCTGGGTGATGCGGGTGATGTTGCCCTCCAGGTCGGTGACGAAGATGTCGCTGCGCGCCTCATCCATGCCGGCGAAGACGATGCGGTTGTCGGGGCCAAAGTCGGGCGTGGAGTTGTAGCCGCCGGCCATGGTGACGCGGCGCACAGAGCCGCCGTCGCGGTCCATCACATAGACCTGGGGGCCGCCGGTGCGGTTGGAGACGAAGGCCACCATGGAGCCGTCGTAGGACCACACGGGGGAGACCTCGTCCCAGGGCGTGTCGGTGAGTTCCTTGATCAACTTTCCATCCTTGGACAACAGGTACAGCTCGGATTGGCCGCTGCCGTTGTCGGCACTGGCCGCCAGCAGGCCACCGTCGGGAGAGAGGCGGGCGCCGCGGTACTGCTTGCCGCCCCGGGTGACGCGCTTGCCGTTCACATAGACCTCGGGGGAGCCGGTGCGGAAGGAGGTGTAGACCAGGGAGCCGTTGGCCAGGGAGGGGAAGAGGTTCAGGGTGCCGCCCCCGGCCATGACGGCCTTGTCCCGGCCATCCACGCCAATCTGGTACACGGCGCGGCTACCCTTGCCCGTGCGGGCACTGTAGACCAGGAAGTTACCGAAGATGCCGGGGACGCCGGTGATGGCCTCGATGAGGGCGTTCACGAAGGCGTGGGTGGCGGGCACCAGCTTGGCGGCGGGCACGGGGCCGGGGTCGCTGTCCTTGACCTCCATGTATTTGCGCAGGGAGACATCGTAGAGGCGGAAGGTGAGGGTGCAGGTGTCGCCGCTGCCTTCAAGGGAGGCCTTGACCAGGTACTTGGCGCCGATGTTGAACCAGTCATCCCACTTGGAGACCTTCAAATCCTCGCTGCTGGGGTCCGCCAGATAGGAGCGCTTGTCCAGAACGGTGAAGAAGGCCGACAGGGTCAGATCCCGGTTCAGGGTGTCGTGGACGGCCTTGCAGTGGGCCGGCGAGCAGCGGCAGACGGCCTCGGGGATGGCCACCGGGTCCAGCATGCGGGAACTGGGGGCGATGTTCACGGTGACGGGTTCGCCCTCCAGGCCGCCGGTGAAGGCGCCGGTGATGGGGACCTCCTCCTCCTGGGCCCGGGCGGAGAAGGGAAGCAGCAGCAGTCCTGCCGCGAGGAATGCGAGGAACGCGGGTCTCATTGGATTCAAGCCTCCTTGACGGCCGCCAGGTTCGCGTAAGGGCGGCGCGGGAATCTAACCACAGGTGGGCAACTTGTAAACTTTAATGGAGGAGTTGGGGGCCAGCTATTCCTCGGTGGTGAAGGACCACTCGAACAACTCGGGCTCGCCGTCCTTGGGGGCCACCTGGATGCGGACGGTGTAGGTGAGGCCCTTCTGAAGCGGCTCAATGGAGTAGAGGGACACGGTGTCGCTGAGAACCTTGGCCGGGTCATTGGCGGGGGTGACGAATTGGTGGGGGACGGGCTCGTCCTCGGGGTCAAGCAGTTCGTGCAGTTCGACGGTGAAGCCCTTGTAGGGCAGGCCCAGGGTGACAATGGGGCCGGAGGGGTAGTTGAAGCCCGCGGGCATGGGGGGCTGGGGGCTCTCCATGCCATTCCAGGAGATGGGCACGCCGGTCTGACCATCCCAGGGGTACTTGACCACCAGGGCCTCGGGCTCCTCTGCGGCCCCGAAGTCCATCACCTCCACGCCGCCGGACCACTGAAGGCAGCACTCGTAGGCGATGCCAAAACCCGCGTACTTGACCCCTGGAGACACCAGGGGCAGGCGGTGGTAGAGGGACAGGAGCCAGCCGTCGAAGGCCTCGTAGGGGCTGCCCGTGAAGGCGATGATCTCCGAGGCCGCCTGCCCCTCGAAGCCGGCGTGGAGCAAGCGGTTCCAGAAGTAGACGCCGTAGTAGCCCTCCTGCCAGTCGGGGTTCTCCCGGTGGGGCGAGAGGCCCGTCTCCTGGTATTGCTCACAGTGCAGGGAATAGTAGTCGGCGTGGGCCTGGGCGGCGGTCTCTATGGCCGCGTCCCGAAGCACGGGCTGGAGCCCCAGTTGGCTGCGCAGGGCATTGGTCTGGTCAATGGCGATGCCCGCCGGGTCCTCGAAGATCAGGTCCTGGGCCGTGTCCTGCGCGGTGTCCGGGGCCAGCCCCTCGTCGTAGTGCTGGGCGTTCCAGGTGCCCTCCTTGCTGCAACAGTCGCTGGTGAACTTGTAGGTGCCGGTCGCCAGGTCTCCGTTGAAGGACCCAATGAGTTGGAGCGTGCCGTCCCCGGACTGCACCGTGAGCGTCAGGCTGTCAGTGGTCAACTCGTAGTTCACCCCCGTCACATCCCCGGCGGCGGCCTCGCAGCCCGCCATTTTGCAGCGGATGTTGTTGATGATCAGGTCGGTCACCGTGTCGGACTCCACCTGCATGGAGACCTTGATCCCGTACCAATAACCATCCTTGCCGCCGCCAGAGGCCGGAGCGCAACCCGCCACCAGCAACGCCAGGCCCAGGAGCAGGTACTTCTTCATTTGGCATCTCCACAATCGATTTGAGGCACGATGATACAGGAGAAGGCCCGGCCCCCTCAAGCGCAAAACACAGCCAAAAAACCCGGCTGTTTCGGCCCAGGAGCTGTGCTAAAATGCCCGCTTCATCAAGCTTGGAGACAAGCCCATGATCAAGCCAGAAATGTTGGTGATTGTGGCCCTGACCTTGTTGCTGACTGCGGGCTGTGGCGGGGGCTCCGGGGGCGGAGGTGGGGATTCGCTGGGGGCCGATCAGGCTGACTCCAGCGCCCTGGACACGGTGCCCTCAGGTGCCCTGCTTATCGCCAACGGCGGCCTCCTGTTGCCCGACGAGACCTGGACGGTGCTGGGGAAGGCCTGGCGCGAGGTCCAGGGGGCTGCTCTGCAACTGGCAGTGGTCACCAACTGGACCCTTTACCAGGACAACCACGCCCTGGGCCTGGAACCCTTTGGCCAACGAGTTGCGGCGGTCCGGAAGTCCTCCGATCTCCTCAAGGTCAAGGGCGAAAGCCTGGTCGCCCTGGCGGGGGCTCAACTGGAGGCCGTCTCGAGGCTGAATGCTGGCGAGCCGGCCGTCCCTGCCCTGCTGTTGTCCACGAGGGACGCCCAGGTCCTGGGAACCCTTCAGGCCCTGGGCGAGGTCGCTGCTGCCCAGGCTCAGGTGGTGTCCGACGCCATCACCCCCTTGGAATCCGCGGCGGACCCCACGGAGGATGCCCTGGTGGATGGGGCCCTGGCGGCTAGCCGGGCGGGGGCTGCCTTCGCCTTGGTTGTGGGGGGCTGGCTGCTGACCCCCGGCGATGTGTCCACGCCGGCGCCTGCCGGTGACCTGGGCGGGGCTGCGGTGGAGGGTGCGGACCTCTTGGCGGTGCTGGCAGACGGCCAGGTCTTCGCCGGCCTCAAGGGACCCACAGCCCCCGACGGAGAAGCCGTTCCCCTGCCCGTGGCCGGTGAGGCTCCCAGGCTGCTGGTCCTGCGCGGCGACGGCGCCGCTGATGACCTCAAGCGCCGCCTGGTGGCGGCAGGCTTGACCGAGCCGGCCAACGCCAAGGGCGCGCTGCTGACTCTTTCCTTCCCAGACACCGCCTCGGCGAATCTGGAGACCCAGCCTTTGGCGGGTCAGGCCCAGTGCTGGCTTCCCGAGAACGCCGCCACGCCAGACTGCGCCGACTCCAAGTCGGGACTCTTCCCGGAGGGAGCCTATTTCGACCCCGACACCGGGGAATACTTCGTCAGTGACGGTCTCTCGGAGGAGGTGGCCCGCCTGATCTCCGCCAACCTTGGCTTCTCGGATATCGCGGTCCCCCTGCCCGAACTGGAGCCCCGTTTCTCCATCAGCGTGACCTCCCTGGCCCCCGAGTCGGGCCCCCCGGGCACCAGCATCACCGTGACTGGCAGCGGCTTCGGGACTGATCCATCAGCCGTCTCCTTGAGTATCCAGGGGGGCTGGGTGACCATGCCCGTGACCAGCCTCTCCGACACTTCCCTATCCTTCACCCTCCCCCTCGCCCCCAACCCTCCCGAGGGTCCCTTCTGTCACTTTCGCGGCTTCCAGGACTACAGCATCGCCGGGTATCGGGAGGGCCAGGCGTTCTTCGCCGGGTACTTCCAGTTGAACGGCCTGCCGGCCTGCGCCCCCAGCATCACCTTCCAGCCCTTTCCCGCGGTGGCCTCCGTGGGGGACGAGGTCTCCCTCTTTGGGATTGGCTTCTCTTCGGACCCCGAGGACAACCTCGTGGACCTGAACGGCAAGCAGGTTCTGGCCACCGGGTACAAGGAGGACGAGCTTTGGGGCTTTGACGGCTACGGCACCATCTACTTCACCGTGCCCGAGGGCGCCTCCTCCGGGCCCATCAAGGTCAAGCGGCTGGATGGCGTGGACGCCTGGTCCGGGCAGGAGGTCCACCTGGAGATTCGTGCCCCCACGGTGCCCGAACTCAAGGGTGGCGAGGATGGCGCCGGGCTGTTTGTGCCCTCCATCGTGGTGGACCGCGGCGGCGCCTTCGAAGAGTTCGCCAGCAAGCCCCACACCTGGATTCTGGCCGGCAAGAACTTCATGCAGATCCGGGGCGGGGACAGCACCGGTCACGAGGCCGGCATCCTCACAGTGGAGGTCTCCACCCGCCTCGGGGTTGCCCAGGTCGATGCGGTGGCGGTGTCCGATGAAAGAATCTTCGTAAGCCCACCTGCCGAGGTCCTGGCGGGGCTGGAGCCCGGCGAGGCGGTCTCCTTGGTGGTCCAGGGCCTGGAGTTGTACAACTGGAAACTGCGCCGCAGCGAGCCCCTGGTGCTGCCCGTCGGCGGCGTTTGGATCCCCGGGAACCAGCGCGTCCTCCACAGCGAGCTGCCGGACTTCGAGGTGCCGGTGTGGGAGAGACCGCTGCTGCTGCCCAAGGGCGGGGTGCTGTTCCTGGCCCCCAGTGACAACAGCGCTGACCCAATCCAGTTGTCCGGGGTCGTGAACCGGACGGTGAACTTCCAAGAGGCCCGCAGCAATGCCCCCGAGACCCCCGTCCGGGTGCTGGAGGGCCGGGCCATCCCCCTGCCCACGGCGGGGCCGCTGACCATCAAGAATACCAAGACCGGCAAGACCTGGGCGGCGGAGGTTCGGGACGACGGGGCCAACGGCGGCCAGATCTGGCCCCCCGTGGGACAGGGTCTGCTGGTGGCGGAGCAGGGCCTGAAGCTTGGCTGCGGGGGGGTGGTCGTCACCGTGCCTCCTGGGGCCCTCCCCGAGGACCCCAAGACGGGTAAACAGTACAGTGTGGGCTGCTCCCATCAGGCCCTGGAGCTGAACGCTGACATGCCCCAGCTTGGCGGGGGCAGCTACCGCACCAGCCTCCAGTTCTCCCCCGAGCCCCCCCGACTGTTGAAGCCCATCACCCTGGAGATCCCCTTCTCCATGGAGGGGCGCACCACGCCGCCGGAGCTGGGCCTCATGGATGAGGCCGTGGGCCTGTACGCCAATGTGGACGCCGTCTACGACCTGGGCAAACTGGTGGCCACCCTGGAACTGCCCGCCACCACCTATGGGCCCCAGCCCCAGCGGCTGGCCCCGGCCCCCGGCAGCAAGGGCGGCAAGGCGGAGGGCGGCGGCTCCTGGGGCAGCGGCTGGGTGAACACGGCGTCCCTCAACACCCTGGTCAAGTCCCTGTGGGTCTATAGCTGGGTGGCGACCAAGGGCACCCTCACGGACGAGGCACGCAAGCTGCAGGTCAACTGGGTCTCTGAGGCCGGCGCCTACGGCTTCGTGTCCGACGCCTTCGCCAAGGAGGTCTTCGACACGGCGGTCCTCACCTGGGACAAGTTGGTGGGCAACGACTGGCTTCAGCCCGACGGCGTGTTTGGGGGCTGGCTGACCATCACCATCACGGACATGGGGCCGGCGTCAGGGACCCAGGGCAGCACCACCAAGGGGGTCTTTGGCCAGCCCTGGGTGAAGATCAACAGCAACCTGACCATTGGCAAGCGCCTCAAGACCACGGTCGCCCACGAAATGGGCCACGCCTTCCAGCGCCAGCTCACCACCAACATTCTGACCCAGTGGGTGGACGAGGCCTCGGCCAACTACATCGCGGTCTTCGTGCTGGGGTCCGAGGCCGACATCACCGAGGACATAAGCTGGGCACCGTCCTTCATCTCCAAGACCTTCCCCACCAGCTTCAAAAGCGGCTACACCACCGAGGAGTCCTACGCCGCCGGGGCCTGGGCCGTGTGGATTGGCGAGGAGGTGCCCGCCTTCTGGTCGGACCTCTACAAGAAGCTGAGCTACGACCCGACCTACTGGTACGACAGCTATGGCAGCATCCAGGCGGAGGCGGGCCTGAACCCGACGGAGATGGCCCACCAGTTCGGCATTGCCTACTGGGGCCACGAGCTTGGCGTGGTGAAGAAGATGTCCCTCAACCAGAAGACCCTGGACTTCGCCCTCTGGGCCGGGGCCTCCTACAGCGCCGAGCGCCCCGCGTACAGCAGCTACCGGGTGGATGTAAGGATCCTGCCGGCAGACCTGGCCCCCCTGAATGGCTCGGAGCTGGTGCTGAGGTCCAGCGGCCTGGACTCGGCCCGCTACCTTTACATCTACACCGACGACAAGCCCTGCGCAGGGGCTCCGGGGAACCTGACCCTGCTGGGCCATGTTTCAACCAGCGAGCGCAACCTGTTGCTGCCAGCCTACAACTCCAAGACCGTGTGTTACCGGGTCACCCTGATCAACGCCACCAACATGGGGGGCGCCATGGGCTTCGTCCTGGCCAGCCCCCACATCCAGAATCTAAGCCCCGGGATAGGCAAGAACGACGGCGGCTATGCGGTGACTGTAACGGGCAACGGCTTCGGGCCGGTCCAGGGCCAGGTCACGGTGATGGGCTTCGAGCAGGCCATCTCAAGCTGGTCCGATACCTCCATCACCTTTACCATGTTCAACGCCGGCAGCTCCATGGGCAGCCGGGAGGTGAAGGTCATCACCAAGGAATACGCCCGCAGCAACCCGAAGGCCTTCGACTTCGTGGATTGAGCCGGTTTTTTCTCCAAAGGGATCTTTCCTTTCCCCAGAAGGGGGCTATACTGGCGGCCAGCTTTGTCTAGGAGGAATCCAAATGAGTGACGAAAAAAAGAGAGTTTCCAGCGACAACCCCAGCCTCGTCCCCCAGGACTCCGGCACCAATCATCTGGCCCTTGGTGGTCTGCTGCTGGCGGTGCTTGTCGCCGTCGGGCTGTTCTTCCTGTGGCAGGTCCAGCGCAGCTCCAATGAGGGGCTGACCAAGGCCCTGGCGGACGAGACCGCCTCTCGGAAGATCTCCGAGGAGGCCCTGAAGAAGCAGTTCAGCGAGTTCGGTCAGCGCCTGGAACTGGTCAGCGCCTCGGCCCAGAAGCTGGCGGAGGACAAGGACGCCCTGGAGAAGGCCCTGGCCTTGAACAAAGAGGAACTGGCCGCCAAGGTCGAAGAACTGCGCCAGACCGCGCGCCAGGAGATCGCCGCCGTGGGCGAGGGCGTGAACTCGGTGAAGGACGACTTCCGGAACCTTCGGGAGACCAGCGACACCGAGAAGGGCCGCATGAACAAGAAGCTCACCCAGGTGGATGATGACTTCAACTACATCAAGGACGAGCTTGGCAAGAAGGCCGAGAAGAGCTACCTGAAGTTCCTCAAGCGCGACCTCATGAACGAGATCGGGCAGGTCTCCGAGAACCTGGACTCCTACAAGACCGAGGTGGACGGGAAGCTCAAGACCACCGACGAGAAGCTGCAGCTCATGGGCAGCGCCCTGGAGCAGCGGGTCGATCGCAAGGTCGGCGAGGCCACCAAGCTGAACTTCGTGACCACCGATGAGGAGGGCAAGGTCCGCAAGCCCCTGCCCGACGACGCGCCCGCCGAGGAAGGTGCCGCCCAGCCCGCAGTGGAAGAGGTCCCTGCGGAAGAAGGCGCCGCCGCCGACGACCAGGAGTAACCCATGAAGACCGCACTACTTGGGGCCTTGCTGGCGGTTGCGGTCCTTGGCCTGGGCTGCTCGGGGTCCGAGACCAAGGACGGCGCTGCCACCGATCCCCAGCCCCTTTGGGCCAAGGTGGATGTCTGCGCCGTGGAGGGTCCCGTCGTCAAGGAACTCAGCGTCCTCAAGATGCCCGACGAGAAGCTCTTCTGGGTCTTCGCCACCCGGGATGGCGAGTGCCGCCTCTACGGTGCCCTGGTGTGGGACAATGCCGCCCGGGAACCCGACGAGTGCGACATCCGCTTCCGCTCCTCCGAACCCCTGCCCCCCGTTGGCGGCGCCTGTAATTGCCGTCCCGGCCGCGTTCGCTTGCAGGAAGGGCGGGCCACCAGCGTCCGCTGCTGCGAGAAATACCCGGACAGCATCCACTGCCGCCAAAAGTGATCCAACGGCTTTTCTCGATTGACTTTTTTTCCTTCGCGCCTATTATGCGCCCTGGATTTTTCTACCCGAAGAGTCCTTGAAATCACGGGGGGGGCGGCGGTTTGCCGGTGGCTTACTGCGCCCTTTTTTGACGGCAAAGGAGGCTCTTATGCCAATGGACCCCAAGGCCAAGACTGGCATCATCGGACAGTACAGGACCCACGAGACGGACACTGGTTCGCCTGAAGTTCAGGCAGCCCTGTTGACCGGTCGCATCACCCAGCTCACCGAACACTTCAAGATCCATGTGAAGGATCACCACGGCCGCCGTGGCCTCCTCATGATGGTTAGTCGGCGCCGTCGCCTGCTTGATTACCTCAAGAAGACCGACATCGAGCGCTATCGTAAGCTGATCAAGGAACTGGGCCTCAGGAAGTAAGACTTCCGTTTTTTCAAATCTAAATCTGGAGTGAAATCAAGGTGTTTGACATCAAGACAATCG
>CAZMEC010000125.1:0-9402 GCA_964565265.1 uncultured Myxococcales bacterium | reverse complement strand
CCGCCGTCCAGGATGGGGATGGGCACCAGATTGATGATGCCCAGGGACACGCTGAGCCAGACCATGATGCGGAAGAAATACTCCCAGCCGTGCTCAGAGGTCTTGGCGGCCATGTCGTAGATCATGATGGGGCCGCCCATGTCCTTCATCTTGACGCGGCCCTTGAAGAGGCCAGCCAGGGACAGGACGGTGACCTCCACGGCGTCCACCGTGCGGTTCCAGGTCTCGGTGGCGGCATAGGCCACCAGCCGGGGGTTGGGGACCAACTCTGGGACCCCGTAGGCCCCGTGATTGTAGGCCCCGAAGGTGACGACGCTGCGCTGTTCGTTGAACTCGCCCTTCTCGGAGGTCTCCACCAGCTTGAACTCGGCCTTCACCACCTGATCACCGCGCTGGTATTCGATGATGTGGTTCTTGTCGGGCTGGTCCGCCAGGGTGTAGGTGATCTGGGACCACAGGGGGGTGCGCTGGCCGTCCAGGGTCAGGACCCGGTCGCCGGCCTTCAGACCAATGGCCTCCGCGGGGGTGCCCGGATCGACGCGATGAACCAGGAACTCGCTGCTGCCGATGGTGGCGGCGGCGCCCTCGGGCAGTTGGATCTCCAAGGGGGCCTGGGGGATGGCCCAGGCGGCGGGGCCCGACACGCCCAGGTCCTGCTGACGCAAGACCTTCACGACCTTGGGGCCGGGGCTGGCCAGGAGGGCCAGGGCCTCGTCGATGGTGAAGACGCCTTGGCCGTCCACCGCCAGGACCAGGTCCCAGGGACGGAGGCCAGCGGCGAAGGCGGGGCTGTCGGCGGGCACGGAAATCATGGGTTTGATGAAGACCGGCATGACCTGGATGCGGCCCACCTTCTCGGTGAGACCCAGTTCCTTGACCCTGACCACGGTGTTCTCTTCGGGCACCAGGGTGGTGTCCAGGGTGGTGGCGCCGCGCTTGACGGTGATGGCCAGTTCCTGGCCGGGGGCGCCGTTGATGGCGGTCTCCAACTGCCACCAGGTGCTTACGGGGCGACCCTCGATGGCGGTCACCGAGTCGCCGGGGCGGAGGCCGGCCTTCCAGGCTGGGCCATCGATCTGGACGGCGCCAAGATAGGAGGGGGTCAGCTCGGTGTAGGTGAGGAACATGGGGAAGAACACCAGCAGGGGCAGGATCAGGTTGAAGAAGGGCCCCGCGAAGACCACCAGGGCCCGCTGCCAGAGGGGCTTGTAGTTGAAAGCAAACTGGCGTTCCTCGGCGGGCACGGTGGAGTCCACCTCATCGCCGAACATCTTGACGAAGCCCCCCAGGGGTACCAGGGCGATCTTGTAGAGGGTATGACCGCGCTTCCATTTGAGGAGCGCGGGGCCAAAGCCGATGGAGAAGGTCTCCACCCTGACCCCCATGAGGCGGGCCACCAGGAAGTGGCCTAGCTCGTGGAAGAAGATGAGGCCGCCCAGGAGGAGCACAAAATAGAAGACTGCTTGCATTTAATCTCCGTGGCCAAGGCCACAGGGCCACCGGAATGGCCGGCCCGCAACCTGCGGACTGGGCACCGGGGTCACTTCAGGGTGTCAAGGAAGGCAAGGATCTCGTCCACATGGCCATTGGCCTTGACCTTGCGCCATATTCTGCGGACTACCCCCTTGCCGTCAATTACAAAGGTGCTTCTTTCAATGCCAAGGGCGCACTTGCCACAGAAGATCTTCTCTTTCCAGGCACCATAGGCCTGGAGGACGGTGAGGTCCGGGTCGGAAAGGAGCCGAAAGGGCAGGTCGTACTTCTGCTGGAACTTCTTGTGGGCCACCAGGGTGTCCTTGCTGACCCCCAGGACCTCGACGCCAGCGGACTTGAGGCGGGCGAAGTTGTCGCGGAAGTTGCAGGCTTCAGTGGTGCAGCCAGGGGTATCGTCCTTGGGGTAGAAGTAGAGGACCAGCGTCTTGCCCCGGTAGTCGTCAAGGGACACGGGGCCCTCCAGGGTTTCTCCGCGAAAGGCAGGGGCCTTCATTCCTTCCTTGAGTTCAAGCTCTGACATGGATTACCTCCAGGGTTGACCTTGCGAAAAAACGAATATAGGCGCATCCCCCCGTTTGAGGAAGGGGGACAACGCTGATATGATGGCGACCTTCTGGGTCTGGCCTCGCCGGACCCCTGTGGGATCGGAGTCTCGCGGTGAAGCAAGCCCTGCCTTTGTTGCTGTTCCTCCTGACCCTGGGCCTCCAGGCCTGCCCCTCAAGTCCTCTGCCACGGTATCCCGAACCCCAGGATCTGGTTGACGGGGATGGGGATTCCCACCTGTGGCGGTATGATCTGCTTGGGGACGGGGTGGGGCCAAAGGATGCCCTGGACCCCAGGGACGCCTCCGACGCCACAGGCACTTTGGATACCACCGACGCCGGGGATGCCACCGACGCCACGGGCACCTGGGACGGCTCCGACGCCTTGGACCCCACCGACACCACGGGCCCCTGGGACAGCTCGGACGCCGGGGACGGGCCTGACGCCACAGACACCCAGGACGCCCTGGACACCTACCCTGACCAGGACTCGTTGGACCTTTGGGACACCACCGACACCACGGACACCTCAGACGCCCAGGACACCACCGACACCCTTGAGGACAGCCCCCAGGACACCCTCCAGCCCTTTGTGCCCCAGTGCTTCCCCTGTCTGGAAGACCAGGACTGCGAGTTCGGGCGCTGTGTGGACCTGGACCAGACCAGTCTTTGCCTCCGGCCCTGTTCGGGGGCGTGCCCAGAGGGCTTCACCTGTGAGGTCACTGGTCGGGGCCGGCGCTGCGTGCCCCAAGGGCCATGCCCCTGCGAAGGCCCCGAGCGCCCCGCCCTTTGCCTGGGACGCAATGTCTTCGGGGCCTGTCAGGGAGTGGCCCGCTGCAGCGTGGACCTCATCTGGGACTGCAAGGCCGAGGTGGCCGAGCCCGAGCTGTGCAACTACCAGGACGACGACTGCGACGGCGGCGTGGACGAAGACTTCAGGGACGCCCAGGGCGCCTACCTTGGGGACCTGCACTGCGGCTCCTGCGGCAATTCCTGTCTGGCCCAGGGTGCCCCCAACAGCGTGGCCCACTGTGAGGCCGGGCCCCCGCGCTGCGTCAATCGCTGCCTGGCGGGTTTCGTGAACCTGGACGGCGGCTGGGGCAATGGCTGCGAATGCCCATTGGCGGGCCTGGACGACAGCCCGGACGGCCTGGACCAGGACTGCGACGGCGTGGACGGCGGCACCGGCGAGACGGTCTTCGTCCGCCCCAGCGGCAAGGACGGCGCGGGGGGCGACCTGGCCCACCCCGTTAGGACCATCGGCGGGGCGCTGGCCCGGGCCAAGGTCATCGGGGCCAAGCGCCTTCATGTGGCCGAGGGGGTCTACCAGGAGCGGGTGACCCTGCCCGACGGCCTCACCCTGCGCTGCGGATTCCAGGAGGACTTCGCGGTCTGGGACCCCACCCGCTTCGTCAGCGAGATCCACGCCCCCACTCACAATCCCCTGGAGCCGGGAACCCTGCGCCTGCTTGAGGTCGGACGGGCTGGGGCCACGGTGGTCTCCGGCTGCACCTTCGTGGCCGCCGACGCGGTGGTACCCGGGGACAGTGCCTTCAATGTGTTCATCAAGGACGCGGGGCCTCTGCTGTCCATCCGACGCTGCATCTTCATCGGCGGCGACGGCGCCCCCGGCCAGCGCGGCCTGGACGGCGTCCACGGCACGGACGGCGAGGGTGGCAAGGCGGGCAAGGACTCCAAGAACCTGCCTGGCAACAAGTGCAACGAAGGGGACGGTGCGGCTGGAGGCCAGGGAGGCAAGCTCTCCTGTGAGGGCCAGACCCTGGACGGTGGCCGGGGAGGCAGTTCGGAATGCCCCAATTACGGCGAAGGCCAGGACCCCAGCGAGTGCCCCCCCGAGCAATACCAGAACCCTGACGCCTCCGAGGGAGGCAGCAAGGGCATGCCTGTGACCAGCGGCGGGGCGGGTGGTGATCCCGGCTACGATGCCATCCACACCGTCCTCTACAACGGCATGTACTGTGATTGGAACAGCGCCCACTGCGCCTTCTGCCATGTACCCTCCGAGGGCACCGATGGGCGCAACGGGAAGGCCGGCGACAGCGGCGGCAACGGAGAGGCCGGCAAGGGCTGCCAGGCGGCCGGGGCCGTCAACGGGGCGGGCCAGTGGATCCCCTCCCTGGCGGGCAATGGCCTCAAGGGGCTGCCCGGCGGCGGCGGCGGTGGTGGTGGCGCCGGCGGCGGCGTGGAGGTCTACCAGTGCCAGGACAACTCCGGAGGCCCGGATGTGGGCGGCGCCGGGGGCGGGGGGGGCTCGGGGGGCTGCGGCGCGGCGCCCGGCTCGGCGGGCCAGACGGGCGGCTCCACCTTCAACCTTTACGCGGTGTGGCCGGGCTTCTGGGGCGGCGCCCCGGACCTGGCCGAGAACCAGTTCTTCCAGGGCAAGGGCGGTGACGGCGGCGCCGGCGGCAATGGCGGCGTGGGCGGGGCTGGAGGCAACGGCGGCACGGGCGGCGCCGATGGCACGGGAGACTACCTCCGCTGGTGCGCCGGCGAGGGCGGTAACGGTGGCGCCGGCGGTACGGGGGGCCACGGGGGCGGCGGGGGCGGCGGCTGCGGCGGCAACAGCCACGCCCTGTTTTTCCTCGCCCCCGCGGCGGCCCAGGCAGCCCTGACCCCCCTGGCCAGCACCAACCCCGTGGTCCAGGCAGGAGCGGGCGGCCAAGCCGGGGCCGGCGGCAAGTCCAAGGGCCAGTCAGGCCAGAACGGCGCCGCCGGCGCCCATGCAGGGTTGAGCTTTTCCCCGGTGCAATAATCCCCAAGCAGGACCGGATTCATCCAGGTCCCTCTTTGCCTCTTCCAAAATGCTGGCCTTTGTTCTAGGTTTTCCGGGTCACACTAACTTCGGAGGCACCCATGGCCCGGATCTCCATGCTTGCGGTAGCGTGCTTTTTGTTCGTCGCACCGGTCAGCCTTCATGCCCAGATTGAGGACTATGTCCCCGAGGCCAAGGAAGTCGTTGCCTCTGTGAAAGAGCCCGGCTGGTTCCCCCGGCTGGCCTTCTCGGGCACCGCCGCCCTGTCTTCGACCAGCAAGGTGGTGGGTACGGACGACGGCTCCACCTGGAACCTGGGCTCGGTCATCAACGCCGGCCTGGACTGGCGTCACCTCAAGGGCCATGTGGTGGAGAACGCGCTCTCCTGGCAGCTCACCTACACCCGGGTTTCGGTCCTGGATCGCTTCTACAAGAGCATGGACTCCTTCGACTGGACCAGCACCTACATGTATGAAATCCCCGGCATCCCCTGGATGGGCCCCTATGGCCGCCTGCGCATCATGACCTCGGTCTTTGAGGGCTACACCGTAAAGCCCGAGGACACCACGGTCACTCGCCTGGAGGCGGATGGCACGGTAATCGGAGCACCGACGGTGGTGAAGGGCCGCCGGAACATCCCCCTCACCGACGCCTTCGCGCCCACCACCATCCGTGAATCCGCGGGTCTCTTCGCCCGGCCCTACGAGAACCCCTGGTTCGCCCCCATCTTCCGGCTGGGCGCGGGCGCCTGGCAGGTGGTCACCCGGGGTGGCTTCACCATCAAGGCCGACGACGCCACGGCGGGGCTCACCGTCCAGCGCATGACGGACTCCAACCAGGCCGGTGGCGAGGCCGAACTGGCCATCACCGGCAAGCTGGCGGAGAACACGGGCTACAAGCTGGGCACGGGCGTCATGTACCCCTTCTGGAGCAACCTCCCCCAGACCCCCACCGGCACGGACGCGCTCAACTCCGAATTTGCCCTTGGAATCAATGTGAAGCTGGCTGACTGGGCGGGCCTGGACTACAGCTTCAAGGCCGTCCGCTACCCCCTGATTGTGGACGAGTGGCAGATCTCCAACTCGCTGCTGCTGTCCATCACCGCCGCGATTCTGTAGTACCCGCTCAATTCTGCGGGAACCCGCCGTTGATCCAGGCCTGGATGAGAACCTTCTCGGTGTCTGAGAAGCAGGGCACCCCCACGCCGCACTTGTTCTTGTCGCTGACCGGCCCGGGGGGCATGGTGTTGGCGTTGACCCGGCTGAGGGCACACTCGCCCACCTTCTTGCCCGGACAAGTGCCGGCGTTCTTCTGGGTGTCCGCGTAGTGGCTTGAGAGGCAGTCGTTACTTCCCATCTGGCAGTTGCTCGCCGAAGAGCCAGTGTGGCACTGGGCGCACTTCGCGGCGCTCTTGTTGAAGATGCTCTTCACCATGTTGACGCCATCGTAGGTGGCCTTGGTGCAGGCCCCGGCGGTGCTGCAGAAGTTGCCCGTGGTGCAGGTGCCGCAGGTGCCGCCGCAGCCGTTGTCCCCGCAGGTCTTGCCGGCGCAGTTGGGGGTGCAGACGCAGGTGCCGCTCTGGCAGGTCTTGGGGGCCGTGCAGGTCCCGCAGCTTCCGCCGCAGCCGTCGTCCCCGCAGGTCTTGCCGGCGCAACTTGGGGCCCCGCAGTCGGCCTCGCAGTTGCACTTGGTCTCTCCGCCCTCGCACTTGCCGTCGCCGCAGCCCTTGCACTGGCCCAGCACGCAGCTCAAGTCCCCCGAACAGCTTCCGCAGGTGCCGCCGCAGCCGTCGCTGCCACAGACCTTGCCGCTGCAGTCCGGCAGGCAGCACAGGCCGTCTAGGCAACTGCCCCCAGGGGGACAGATCCCGCAGGTGCCACCGCAGCCGTCGTCGCCGCAGTTCTTGCCGTCGCAGGCCGGGACGCAGCAGTTGCCGTGGGTGCACAGGGCCCCCTCGCCGCAGGTGCCACAGTCCCCGCCACAGCCGTCACTGCCGCAGGTCTTCCCCTCGCAGTGGGGGCTGCAGCACATGCCCTCAAAGGTACAGAGCTGACCCTCCAGGCATAGCCCGCAGACGCCGCCGCAACCGTTGTCGCCGCAGTGGATGTCCAGGCAGGCGGGGGTGCAGCAAGTACCAGCGTCGCACTCCTGGCCCACCTCGCACAGGCCGCAGACCCCGCCGCAGCCGTCGTCGCCGCAAAGCTTTCCGCTGCACTCGGGCACGCAGTCCACGCAGGAACCCAGGTAGCAGAACTTGCCCAGGGCCGAGCAGGATTGGCCGGCGCAGACACCCTCAGCGCAAAGGTCGCCGTCCGTGCAGCCCTGGCCGTCATCGCAGGCGAAGCCGTTGTTGGCCGGCTCCAGCGCGCATTCTCCGGTGAGGGGGTCGCAGCCGTACGCCTGGCAGGGGTCGGTGGACTCGGGGCAGGTCTTGATTGTGGCAGGATCGACCTCGCAGACATGGGGCAGCGTGGAAGTGCAGTGGTAGGTACCGTTGCACAGGTCGTTGTCGTCGTAGGTCCCACAGTCCGCGCTGCTCAGGCAGGTGCAGATTCGCGTGCCAGCCACACATTCGCCCCCCCCGCACACATCCCCCACGGTGCAGGGATCCTGGTCATCACAGTCGTCCTGGTTGTTCACATGCTTGCAGCCTGTGGCGGTCACACAGGAGTCGTCCGTGCAGGGGTTGGCGTCATCACAGTCGGTGCTGTCCCCCGGGGTGCACAGTCCGTCTGTGCAGTAGTCCCCGGCGGTGCACAGGTCACCGTCATCGCAGTCACTGCTGAGGAACTCAAAAACGCAGCCCGTCCCCTGGAGGCACTTGTCCTCGGTGCAGGCTTTGTGGTCGTCGCAGACCTTGGGGCTGCCCACGCAGGCCCCGTCCACGCACTTGTCCTCTACAGTGCAGGGTTCGCCGTCATCGCAAAGCCCCGTCAGGTGTTGGTCCTTGCAACCCACGCCCCGCTCGCAGAACTCCTGACGGCACTGGTCCCCGTCATCGCACAGCCAGTCCAGGTCACCCTCATCAGTCTCGCCATCGCAGTCATCATCCAGGCCGTTGCAGACCTCGTCCGCCCGGGGATTCACCAAGGGGTCCATGTCGGCGCAGTCATCCCGGGCCGAGGTCCCGTCGCCGTCCAGGTCATCCACCGGAGACAGGCAGCAACGGAAGCCCAGGGTCGCCAGGTTCAAGGTCCCGTGGTTCTCCACATCCAGCGCGGTGCAACGGGCGGCCTCCCCATCCATGTAGGAACCACCAAACAACAGGCCCTCCAGCGTCCACTCAGCCAGGTTCCCAATAAGGTCGAACACAGCCGGATCGCCCACCGCACAGGCCCCATGACTGCCCGAGGCCGCCGGCCCTTCCCCCTCGGCATTGCAAACCTGGGCGTCGTAGGAGGCCCCGTAGAACCAGGTCCCCGGCGCCCCGCAAACCTGCTGATACTCGGCCGCCGTGCATAGCCTGCGCCCACGGTCGAAGCAGGCCCCAGCGGCCCTCTCGAAGGTCAGCCTGTCGGTGGGCAGCGTGGCGCCCGCCTCGGTGCTCTCCAGGACCTCCATGTAGACCGGCACGCCCCCAATCTCCAGGCGGCTGGTGCCGTAGGGCCCGGTGGGACAGAAGTCATACATGCAGCGGGGGTCGGGCACGCACTGGTTCGTGGGCCCGTAGCAAACCTGCGCCTCGGGACAGGGCCCCCCACAGGGCACCACGGTGTCCTGGGCGAGGTCCGGCTGGGCGTCCTGGGCGAGGTCCAGGCTCACATCCTCGAGCGCGGAATCCTGCGGCACATCGGCAAGGGCGTCCCCGAGCAAGTCCGTTTGGGTGTCCACCAGAGTGTCGGCCTGCATATCCACCAAAGAGTCAGCCAGGGTATCGGCCTGTGTATCCACCAAAGAGTCAGCCAGGGTATCGGCCTGCGTATCCACCAAAGCGTCGGGCAGGGTGTCGGCCTTCGTGTCCACCAAGGCATCAGCCAGGGTGTCGGCCTTCGTATCCACCAAGGCATCAGCCAGGGTATCAGCCAGACTGTCGGACCGAGTGTCTGGGTGGGTATCGAGCAGGGTGTCCCCAGGAGGCACGAAGGTGTCCAGCGCCACCTCACCCTGGTAACTGTCGGGTGCCCCGCCGTCCTTACCGGGGCCTGTCTCCGTCTGGGCGCAGGCGCCCAGGACCAGCAACAACAACCCGACCAGTGCTTTGGAAGAACTCATGGGACCCCTCCGGGGATAGATGAAGACAACGGGCAGCATTGTAGCCGTAGCGCGTCCCAGGCGAAACCCAAAAACGCCGCGCAGGCCCCACTGGACGAGGTTCTCAGCACAAACAGGGGCCGCAGGGCCGGTTCCCTCCCCCGCTGGGGGAGGGTCGCAGGGCCGGTTCCATCCCCCGCTGGGCTTGCTATTAGTCACATCTCGCAAGGTACTGCCCTGGGGCCGTTCACGGGGGAACAGGTAGGTGCTGAGTGTTGGGGTGTTGGGGTGAAAGGTGTCGGGGTGAGAGGTGTCGGGGTGGAAGGACTGATGGCCGTAGGCACTGCCCGGCCGGCCGGACCCCAAACACCCCAAACACCCCAAACACCCCAAACACCCCAA
>CAZMEC010000124.1:5312-9481 GCA_964565265.1 uncultured Myxococcales bacterium | reverse complement strand
GCGGGGCTGCGGGTCCAGTCCTCGGGGTCGAAGCCGCCGAAGAGGTGGACGCCGGCGGGCAGTTCCAGGCGGGTCTTGTAGTCGCCCTGGGCCACATAGATCTGCTTGGGAGGGTTGGTCTTGAGGGCCAGGCTCAGGCCCTTCTCGAGGCTGCGCACGGGGAGGGTGAGGCTGCCCTTGGTGTTGCCCGTGTCCATGCCCGTGGTGGCGGAGACGAAGATGGCGCCCTTGATGGTGCCGTCCAGGCCGTCGCAGTCAGCGTCCACGCCGTCGGGGTCCGGCAGATCCAGGTCGGAGAGGTAGTCGCAAGGGTACTCGCAGCCGTCCAGATCGTCGCCGTTCAGGTCCACGAAACCCGGGAGGCATTCGCCCCGGGCGCACTCCTCGGAGATGCACAAGGGCTGGGCGTTGTCGAAGGCACAGACCACGCCGCAGGCGCCGCAGTTATTGGGGTCGGAGACATAGTCCTGGGGGGTCATGCCCAGGCACTCGCAGGCGCCGGAGTCGGGGACGCACTGGCGGGCGCTGGGGCCGTCCCCAGGGATGTCAGTGCAGGTGTAGTCCGGGGGACAGGGGTCGCTGGTGCAGTCGCGGCTGCAGAAGTGCTTGTCCCCCAGGCCCATGGGCAGGCAGAGGTTGAGGCCCGCCTTGCAGTCCTCGTCCTCCAGGCACTCTTTGGTGCACAGGAGGTCCTCCTGGAAGAGGCAGACCCACATGCTGTCGGGGGGCATGCCGGTCTCCTGGCAAAGCCAGCCCAGGGGGCAGTCCTCCCAGCAGGTGGTGGTGCAGACCATGCCGTCGGGGCCATTGACGCAGAGCCCCGGGGAGCAGCAGTCCCCGTTGGAGGAGCAGGCCTCCAGGTAGCCCGCGCAGGTGGGGCCGTTGTCCTCTGGGCCTCCGTCCCCCTGATCGCCGGAACCGTCGAGGCCAAGGGAATCCTTGGTGCCCAACTGGTCCCCCGCCCCGTCCTGGGGCCTGCTGTCGGCGCCCAGGCTGACGCAGGCTTCGTCGAGGCATTCGTCCGAGCAGACCAGGAAGACCATCCAAAGGCTGCCCGCGGTGGTGCCCGCGCTGCACACCATGACCACCGCGTCCCCCTCGGGGCCCAGGCCGCAGCGCTTCTCGCCGAGGCGATCGCAGCTTTGGCCCTCCAGGACCAGGCCGGCCCTGCTGCCGTCGCTGCCGCAGGCAGGCAGGAGGCCCAGGAGGCCCCAAAACACTATCAGCAAGAGCTTTCTCATGAAGGCGCACCTCCAAGGATGAATATCGAAGGTTCAGCGATTCAGGGAAGACTGAGCATGTCCCTGAGGGTCCGGTCCAGGCTCTCCACCAGGTTGGGCCAGATGAACTCCTGGCCCTTGGTCCGGGCGGCGGCGGCCATTTCCTGAATCCGCTCCGGTTTGTCCATCAGACCAATCAGGGCGCGGGCCAGGCTTCTGGAATCCCCGGGAGGCACCAGCAGGCCATTCACGCCGTGGGAGACGATGTCCGGGATGCCGCCCGTGCGGGAGGCGATGGGCAGCAGGCCCGCGGCCATCCCCTTGAGGAGCGCAGTGGGCGTCCCCTCCTGGCCGTTGGTCAGGGGCAGGCTTGGGCAGACCAGGATGTTGTGCCGGGCCATGACCTTGCCCAGGGCCACGGGGGGGAGTTCGCCAAGGAAGACGGCCCGGGCGGCGATGCCCATCTGCTGGGCCTCCTGCCGAAGCTTGGGCAGCATGGGCCCGTCCCCCACGAAGGTGCAGGTGCTTTCGTCCAGGTTGCTGACGGCGGCCAGCAGGTGCTGGGGGCCTTTCTGTTCCACCATGCGGCCCACGAAGAGGATCCGAAGGGGAAGGGGGGGGGCGTCGGGGGGCACGGTCTCGTCCGGGGCCGGGATGCCCGTGGGACTCACGAAGCAGAGCTTGGCGGCGTCCTCATCCAGGCGTCGCAGGTCCTCCAGCATGTAACTGGCGACGCATTGGATCCGGTCGCTGCCACCTGCAATCCAGGCGAAGATCTTGGAGGCCACGGGCCCTGGAAGGGCCTTGAGGAGCCGCAGCCCGCCGCCGTGCTCGACCAGGAGATGGGGCGGTCCGCCGATGCGCCGCAGCCCCGCCGCGATGAGGCCCGAAGGCAGGGCCCAGTGGGAGATGATGACATCGTGCTTGGCCGCCATCCCCGCGCAACCGACGGCCATGCCGAAGGCCGCCGGCAGGACCTGCCAGGCCAGCCAGGGGTGCTGGGCCAGGGTCTCCACCACGCCAAAGCGCCCAAACAGGGAGGCGCCCTTGCCAGGGTTCAGCACCGGCACCCTCCGGATGTGGATGCCGTCGCGGTCTTCAATCAGGGGGGTCTTGAGGCCCGGGGAGGGCGTAATGATGCTGACCTTATGCCCGAGGGCTGTCAGGGCCTGGGCCATGTCCATGACAAAGGCGCCCCGGAAGTCATCGGGCCCCGTGGGCAGCGAAGTGCTGAGCATCAAGATGCGCAGGGAGGACTGCTCGGCCACCAGATGCAGACCCTCTCCAAAGCCCAGCACAGTCTTCTTCATGTTTCATCCTTTGGGCGTTCCCGAGAAACTCTGAGTATATAGGAGCGAAGCAGTACATATGAAAGCGCAAAAACCGACCGCACGGGCTTGATGCCCGTTTTCTGGCCTTCGTAGATGGGGCGGACCTGGACCTGGGCCACCCGGGCCCCGGCCGAGTGGAGATGGGCCAGGAAGTCGTTGGGGAAGCCGTAGCGGGGATAGACCCGGTCCAAGTCCAGGCGGTCAAGGAGTTCCAGGCGCAGGGCGGTGAAGCCGCACTGGGAGTCCACTATGTCCCGGTAGCCGGCACTAATCCTGGTCAGCACCGAGAGGGTCGCGTTGCCGGCGAAGCGCCAGGCCGGCATGACCCGCGGGGTGTCCGGGTGGTACAGGCGGTTGCCCTTGCAGTAGTCGGCCTCGCCGGAGACGAGAGGTGCCAGCAGGGCGGGCAGGTCCCGGGGGTCCATCTGGCCGTCCCCGGCCATGACCACGGCCAGGTCCACCCCAAGCCGTCGCAGGTGCCGGTAGCCCTTGAGGATGGCCCCACCCACGCCTTCGTTGTAGCGTCCCCGCAGGACCAGCAGTCCGGGGCGCTGGCCCCGGGTCGCCTCGCGGCAGGTGCCGTCGCTGCTACAGTCATCCACCACCACTACAGCATCCGCGAAGTCCGGCACCGAGGCCACGGCTTGGGCAATATGCGCTTCTTCGTTGTAAGCCGGGATCACGACCCCGACGGAGAATCCCTGGTACATCAGCCCTCCCGTAAAAAGGCCGCCGGATTCTAGCGCTCTGGATTGCCCTTGCCAAAAGGAAAGATGCGGCCTCGAAAACCCGTGCTATATTGCGCCCCGTGCGTCACCTTCCGGAGGGCTTGGCATGGCCTGGCTTGGGCGAAAAGCGCTGGTGCTTGCCCTGTTGTTGGTGGGGGCCTTCGCGTTGTACGGGGCTTCCCTTGGCAACACCTTTGTGTTGGACGATCAGGCCGCTCTGGTGGAGAACCCCTTGGCCCACTGGCCTCCCCAGCCGCTGCCCATTCTGCAGACCAACTACTGGGGCAACCGCCCGGGCTACGAGAAGCTGACCATCTACCGGCCCCTGGCCACCCTTACCTTTGCCTTGGCGGACGGCCTGCCGGGCCCCAAACCCGCCATCCAACGGTCCGTGAACATCGCCCTCCACGGCCTGGCCTCCTTCCTGGTCTATGGCCTGGCCCTGGCTTTGGGCCTGGGGCTGGTCCCGGCCTTCGGGGCGGGGCTGCTGTTTCTGGTCCACCCGGTCCACAGCGAGGCGGTCCTCGGGGTGGTCAGCCGGGCGGAGTTGCTGGCCGGAGTCTTCATTCTGCTGGGCAGTTATCTGTTTCTGATCTGGGGGGCCCGGGGGGAGCTTCGGCGTCCCAGCAGGATTGCCACCCTCGCCCTGGTCTTTCTGCTGGCCCTCCTGTCCAAGGAGAACGGCGCCACCCTCGCGCCCGCCGTCCTCCTGCTGGCCCTCTTCGGCCTGCCCCGCGTCCTTCCGTCCGCGGGCCCCATTCCCGCACCCGTGCCTGAGGGGGAGGGCCAGGGAGGGGGCCCAACCGGTCCTGGCGCCCTGCGGGCTTTTCCCTCCCCTGAGGGGGAGGGCCAGGGAGGGGGCCCAACCGGTCCTGGCGCCCTGCGGGCTT
>CAZMEC010000124.1:0-5212 GCA_964565265.1 uncultured Myxococcales bacterium | reverse complement strand
TTCCCTCCCCTGAGGGGGAGGGCCAGGGAGGGGGCCCAACCACCCTCCGCTCTTCCCTGCCGCTTCTGCTCACCTTCGCCCTGGTCCTGGCCGCCTACCTGTTGCTGCGCCACGCCATGCTCTCAGGCGTCCTGGCGGGGGACCTGGCCTTCGAGGACAACCCCATGCTGGGGGCCGATCTGGTGGGCCGCTGGCTTACGCCCTTCAAGCTTTTGTACCTTTACGCTGGCCTCTTGCTGGTGCCCCACACCCTGGCCGTGGACTATTCCTGGGCCCAGGTGCTGCCGGCCGCCTCCTTCTTTGAACTGGAGGTTCTGGGAGGCCTGCTGCTGGCGGCGGGGATGCTGGCTGCCCTGGGGCTGTCGCTGCGGCGCTCCGGGCGGGTGGCGACCCTGCTGCTGCTGTTTGCGGGCACCTACTCGGTCATCTCCAACCTTGCCTTCCTCTCGACCATCATCATGGCCGAGCGGGTCTTCTATACCCCTTCTGCCTTCCTCCTCCTGCTGCTGGTGGCAGGGGCCTCGTCCCTGCTGCGGCCCCGCCTGGCGCTGGCCCTCCTGGTGGTGGTGGTCTTGGCCTTTGGGGTTCGAACGGTCCTGCGGATTCCTGACTTTGCCAACCAGTTCACCCTGGCCCAGGCCGCCGCCGCTGCCGCCCCCTCCAGCGCCAAGAGTCGCCACCTTCTGGCCATAGAACTGGCCCGGGTCGGGGCCACCCAGGAGGCCCTGGCTGAGTACGAGGCAGCCCTGGCCCTCTCGCCGGAGAACTTCAACGCCCGCTGCAACTATGGCCTGGCCCTGTTGGAAGCCCAGCGCCCGGAGGACGCCCTCAAGGCCTTCGAACAGGCCCTGGACTCCAGCGGAGGCCGCCACAAGCGGTCCTGGAACCTGCTTTGCAATACGGCCTCCCGGCTGGGCCGCCAGGATATCTTGGAGACCCACTGCGGAGTCACTGGCAAGAGGGAATGAACCCATGAACACTGCCCACATGCTGCTGCTGACGATTGCCTTTCTGGCCTTTGGCTACCTGTTCTGGGGTCGGCGGATTGCCCGCCACCTGGGGGTCAGCGACCGGCCCACACCGGCCCATACCCAGCGGGATGGGGTGGACTTCGTACCCGCCAAGATGCCCGTCCTGCTGGGCCACCACTTCGCTTCCATAGCCGGGGCCGCCCCCATTGTGGGGCCCGTGCTGGCGGCGGGGTTCGGCTGGCTGCCAGGGCTGCTCTGGGTCCTGATCGGCAGCGTATTCATCGGGGCGGTCCATGACTTCACAGCCATGATGGCCAGCGTTCGCCATCGGGGCGGCACCATCGGCGTGGTCATTGAGGAGTACCTGGGCGCCACCGGTCGCAACCTGTTCCTTACCTTCTCCTGGCTGGCCCTGGTGCTGGTGGTGTGCGTCTTCACGGACATCGTGGCGGACACCTTCGTGGCCAGCCCCTCCACGGCCACCTCTTCCCTGCTGTTCATGGTCCTGGCGGTGGCGTTTGGCTTCACGCTGCGCTCGGGCATCATGGGCCTGCTGCCCGCAACCCTCCTGGGCATCTTGGGCATGGCCCTGGCCCTCTGGCTGGGCATCATCTTCCCCTTCCCAGAGCTCTTCCCCGGCTTCACCAAGACCTTCTGGATCGCGGTCTTGCTGGTCTATGTCTATGTGGCCTCGGTGACCCCCGTGAACCTGCTGCTTCAACCTCGGGATTACCTCAACTCCTTCCTGCTGTATGCCGTGCTGGCACTGGGCGTGCTGGCCCTCCTGGTGGAGGCCCCTGCCATCACCGCCCCGGCCTTCACGGGCTTCTCCACTCCCAAGACCGGCCCCCTGTTCCCCATGCTGTTCGTCACCATTGCCTGCGGTTCCATCAGCGGCTTCCACTCCCTGGTGGCTTCGGGGACTTCCTCCAAGCAGCTTGACCGGGAGCAGGACGCCCTGCCGGTGGCCTTCGGGGCCATGCTCATCGAGGCCTTGGTGGCCGTGGTGGCCATCGCTGCCGTGGCCTCCATTTCTTCTGACAGCTTCAGCGCCCTCATGGCTGAGGGCGGCCCTGTCCATGCCTTCAGTTCCAGCCTGGGGGCCCTCACCGACGCCATGGGTCTGCCCCAGGGTTCGGGGCGGGGTCTCATCAACCTGGCCGTCTCGGCCTTCGCCCTCACCTCCCTGGACACCGCCACGCGCCTGGGACGCTTCACGGTGCAGGAGTTCTTCAGCCCCCGGCCCCAGACCAACCCCGTGGTCCGCGGCCTGGCCAAGAACAGGCATGTGGCCACCCTAGCCACAGTGGGCGCCACCGTGCTGCTGTTTGCTTCGGGCGATGTGGTGGGTCGCATCTGGCAGCTCTTCGGTGCCGCCAACCAGTTGCTGGCCGCCATGGCCCTGATGGCTGGGTCCGTGTGGCTGGGCCGGCTGGGCAAGAAGGCGCGCTTCCTGCGCATCCCCATGTACTTTATGTTCGCGGTGACCCTGGGGGCCCTGGGCCTCAAGGCCTGGGGCGCCTCCTTCGGCGGCCCCTTTGACCCCCTGGTTCTGGGCTTTGCCGTGGCCCTCCTGGGGCTGGCCCTGGCGTTGGCCCGCGTGTATGTGAAGCAGCGCAGGAGCGCTAGGGGTCAGGACCTTACATTGCAGAATCCGTAATGTAAGGTCCTGACCCCTCCGTCCGCTACGCCTTTTCAGTTGCCCACCGGTCGCTGGGGCCTTATTCTTCCCACCGTTTTGCGTGTTGGAGTCCGATTGCCCATGGGAAGACTGTTGTTCCTGCTGCTGGCGCTGTTGGTTGCCGGGCCCCTGGCTGCCGGGGAGACCTGCACCTACTCGGCCACCTCAGAGGAGTTTGCCTGGACTGAACTCCAGCCCGGCCTGGACTATGCCCAGTGGTCCCGGAAGGCCTCCAAGGGCGTTCCCCGGGTCCACGCCCACCTCCTACGGGTCAACCTGGACCGGGGCTACTCCCTGCTGGCCCTGCGCACCCAGGGCGGGGGGCTGAAGATCGAAGAGATGATCGCTGCGGCCAACGACGCCGGGGCTCAGATCGTGGCAGGCCTGAACGGCGACTACTTCAGCTTCGGCGACCGGGTGAAGGACTCCCTGGGCTTGTTCATCACCAGCGGTCAGGTCCTGCGCTACCCCGCCAACACCGCCACCCTGGCTCAGGATGAGGCGGGCTTCCTGCACATTGGCCGCTTCAAACTGACGCAGTCCCTCTACCTGCCCGACGGCAGGGCCCTGCTCCTCGATGCCGCCAACGAGGACCCCGCCCGCAATGGCCTCTATGTCTACTCGGGCCTTTACAAGAAGAAGCTGCCGGGCTACCGGGGTTGCACCCAGGCCCTGGTGCGTCGCCCCTCCCTGGGCCTCATGGTGAACCGCACCCTGATCCTCAAGGTGGACAGTGCGGGGCCCTCCAAGGCCCTGGCCTCTCTGGAGGACACGGACCTGCTGTTTCTGGCCTGCGGCAGTCGGGCCCCTGAACTTCGTGATCTCAGCCCCGGCGCCCCCGTCTATCTGGAGACCAGCGTGGCAGCCATCTCCCACTCCCTGCTGGAGGCCGTCAGCGGTGGTCCCCGGGTCCTGAGGGGGGCCGCTCCTGGCAACGAGATCGCCCAGGAGGGCTTCTCCATGGCCCTGCGCTTCTACCTGCCCAACCGCCACCCCCGCAGCGCCGCGGGCATCTCTGCCGATGGTCGCACCCTGTATCTGGTGGCCGTGGAGGGCCGCGGGATCAGCCGATCTTCGGGTATAGGCGCGGTGGATTCGGGCTGTCTGCTGGCCGCCGCCGGGGCCTCCGACGCATTGCTCTTTGACGGAGGGGGGTCCTCCGTCTTATATGGGAATGGTCGTTTCCTGAACAAACCCCACCTGGGGCGTCGGTTCACCTTCCGTGATCTGGCCAACGCGGTGGCGGTGAGGAAGTTGGGAAGTCTTGAAGGGCGCTGAACTCAGGTCACCGTGGCTCCAAGGCGCTGGGGGCTCCCCCTGGGGACTCCACCTGCCCAAGCTGGTCTTCAGGGGTCTGCTGGGCTGGGCCTCCGACATCCATCGCTATCTGCTGGCGGGCCTGCTGACCTGGATTCTGGACCTTGGGGTCTTTCAACTGCTGCATCAACTGGTGGGGCTTTGGTATCTTCATGCCCACATTGTTTCTCGTTCCATTGGGGCGGTTGCCTGTTTTTTCCTAAACTATTACTTCACCTTTTCAGTGGGGGACCGCAGCCTCGTCAAGCGGGCCTCCCGCTTCGTGCCCCTGTGGGTGGTCTCCTTTCTCCTGTCTTCGCTGCTGGTCTTCTCCTTCGTCGAGGGCTTCGAACTTGCGCCTCTGGTGGGGAAGGTCTCCGCCGAGTGTCTCGTCTTCCTGTTCAACTACAGCGTCATGAAGTACTGGGTAATGAAACGGGAGGTGTCCAATGGCCGACAAAGCTGAGAAGGCAAGCCGCCCCCTGGTGGTGATCCCCGCCTACAACGAGGCTGCAACAATCCAGGCCATTGTGCGCAAGACCAGGGCCCTGGACTTCCCGGTCCTGGTGGTGGACGACGGCTCCGCCGACCTCACGGGCCGGCTGGCTCTGGAGGCCGGCGCCGAGTTGCTGCGCAACCCCGTGAACCAGGGCAAGGGCGCGGCCATCCGCTGTGCCGTCGAGAGGGCCCTTCTGGAGGGCAACGATCCGGTGATCTTCATTGATGCTGACGGCCAACATCGCCCGGAGGATCTGCCCGCCTTCATGGAGCACTTCCGCCGCACCGGCGCCGACCTCATCATCGGCACCCGCATGGGCAACCCCCGGGGCATGCCCCTCATCCGGCTGGCCGCCAACACCGTCTCATCCATCATGATCTCGATCCTGGCCGGCACCCGCGTGACGGACAGCCAGTCCGGGTACCGCCTGGTCTCTCGGCGTCTGCTGGAGGCCCTCAAGCCCACCAAGACGGGGGGCTTCGAGCTGGAATCTGAAATGATCATCGACTCTGTGCGGGGCGGCTTCACCTACGCAGAGATCCCCATCGAGTGCATCTACGGCAACGAAAGAAGCCACTACCGCCCCTTCCGGGACTCCACCGGCTTCCTCCGCCTCGCCCTCCGCAAGGGCGCCCAGTTGTTGCTGAAGAAGAAGTAGCCCAGGGAAGAACTGCACCCGCTGTTACCACGGCCGGTGGGGCGCGCCCCCAAGGACGATGGACAACCGACAATGGACATCATGGACATCATGGACGGGTGGGGGCG
>CAZMEC010000123.1:0-9502 GCA_964565265.1 uncultured Myxococcales bacterium | reverse complement strand
CCGCCGCCGCCCCCGGAGCCCCCGGCAGCTGCCCCGCCACAGAGTCCTGCCTGGAGCTGACCCCCGGCGGCGCCACCATGTGCGGCGTGCCCATCCCAGCCGACTGCCCGTACTGAACCGGGCGCAAGCAAGCGGGCGCCGATTTCCGAACCGCGCGCGTAAGCAAGCGGGCTGGCGTTGTCCGGCCGGCCGAACACCCCCTCCCTTGCGGTCGGGGTTCGGATAGGGCAACCCCCTCCCTTGCGGTCGGGGTTCGGATTGCCTGGAGCGGATCTTTGCCCGGCCCCCCCTTTCGTGCTAACTTCGCGCCCGGTTTCCAATGGAGGAACGATGAAGCACCTGTTGGCCCCCTTTCTTGCCGTCTTCCTGCTGCTTGGCGCCGCGCCGCGGGTCCAGGCTGGCTCCATGGAAGATTACCGTGCCTGCATGACGGGCTGCGAGTCCAGCTTCGTGGGCCCCGATGGCGCCGGCACCGCCTGCGCCGAGACCCTGGCCCGGATGGCGGACGACCTGCAAAAGTTCTTCGAACTCCTGAATGTCCCGCGCATGTGCAAGGGTCGCTTCGCCGACGCCTGCGACAAGTGGCGCACGGAGACCGTGGAGAAGCTGTCCGCTCTCATTCCCATGTTGCAGAAGCTGCAGTTCTGCGGCGAGATAGACGCCGCCGGCCTGGCCCCCCTGCTCACCCCCTTTGACACCTCCCTGGCCTGCAAGGGCGACGGCGTCTATTCGGACCTCCACGACTACATCGGCTCCAACCGGGAGATCCTGGAAAGCCTGGCCGCTCTGGGCACCAACTTCTCCTACGACCTCTCCCGCTTCGACCCCAACATCGACTACGCCGAGCGCACCCCCAACTGCGAAGGCGGCAAGCCCAGCCCCGTGTACATTGAAACCCTGCTGCGCTTCCACACCGCCCTGGTCTCCCTTGGCGAAGTGAAGACCTGCGCGGCCACCTGCCGCAAGCCCAGCGAGGCCCTCACCCGCCTGGAGGGTACCCTGGCCAACATCGCGGCCCTGGAGAAGACCCTGGTGGGACTGCGCGCCCAGCTCAGCACCGCCGAGAACGACCGCAGCGAGGCCCTCCTGCGGCAGTCCGTGGAGGTCCACCCCTGCGCCACCTTCCGCAAGGTGGGCGAGGCCCTGGATGGCTTCACGGGGGAACTGGGGGCAGTGAAGAAGAAGGCGGAGACCCAGAGCTCCGGCGAGCCCCAGGCCGATCAGGTGGCCGAACTGACCGCGGGGCTCTCCCGCATCCAGGAAGCCCTGGGACAGTTTGACCTGACCGCCGCCAACGCCGCCTGCGCCGAAGCGGATCGTCAGGCCCTGGGCCTGGAGGAGCGCAAGCGCGCGCTGGTGGACCGCATCGCCCGGGACCCGGGAATTGCCCTGGAGGCCTGGGAGACCTTCGACCGCGGCAAGTCCGACGGCGAGAAGTGCCGCTGGACCCTGGACTGCCGCCTCCCCGGCCTGTGCACCAAGGGGAAGTGCCAGGGGGGCGCCCTGACCCTCACGCTGGCAGACCAGTTCGCGGGCCTCAAGCAAGCCTCCACCCGGGTCCTGCAAGTCAGGATCCACGGGGACGAGGGGCTTCGGCCGGAGGCAGAGGCGGAGATCGCCGCCATAGAGAAGGACACGGACGCCCTGACCGCCGTGCTGGACGCCGTGAAATGGGGGCCGCAACTCAAGACCTGGCAGGCCTCCTTCGTCAAGTCCGTGGAGGCCCGCACCAAGGTGCTCAGTGATCAGTCGGGCCGGACCCTGGAAGAGCTCGAACAGGTGGACGACTCGGAGGCGGAGAACCCCCGGAAGTGCAAGAGCTCCCTGGGCCGTCTGCGCAGCCTCATCAAGGACTTCGAGGCCCTCGCCGCGGGCCTTGGCACCCTGGACCCCATCGGCAACGCCCGCTGGGTGTCGGTGCAACTGGGCAGGGTCAGCTCCATCGCCGCGCGGGTCGAACAGGTCCAGGACGAGTGCCAGCAGGACTGCGCCAAGGCGGGTCTCAGCCTCAAACCCTTCCTCTGGGGCGGCGGGGCCCTCCTCCTGGTCGGCCTCCTCTTCCTGGGGGCCCGCAGGCTGCTGAAGGACCTGCGCAAGTACCGCCCCCGCAGGCGCCACCACCCCCACCACAAACACCACCGGCAGTAGTCCTTGCCAACCTTTGCTCGCCCGATATATTGTTCCGCGGATTTCCAGACGGGGACGGGGGCCCCAAGACCATGAAGCGTGACTATTACGAAGTACTGGAGGTGGCCAAGGACGCCTCCCAGGAAGATATCAAGCGCGCCTACCGCCGGCAGGCCGTGAAGTTCCACCCGGACAAGAACCCCGGGGACCGCGAGGCTGAAGAGTCCTTCAAGGAGGCCTCCGAGGCCTACCAGGTCCTCAGCGACGAAGAGAAGCGCCGCACCTACGACCGCTTCGGCCACGAGGGTCTGCGGGGCAGTGGCTACCAGGGCTTCAACGACATGGGGGACATCTTCAGCAGCTTCGGGGATGTCTTTGGGGACATCTTCCAGGACTTCTTCGGAGGCCGCTCCAACCCTGGCGGACCTCGCCGTGGGGCGGACCTCCGCATGGAACACACCGTCACCCTCAAGGAGGCCATCGACGGCTTCGAGGGTGAGGTCGAGATCCCCCGCCACGACCGTTGCCCCGATTGCGAGGGCACGGGCGCCGAGGGTGGCCGTCTGCAGACCTGCATCCAGTGCCAGGGCCGGGGCCAGGTCATCTACCAGCAGGGCTTCCTGCGGCTGGCCCAGGCCTGCAATCGCTGCGGCGGCACGGGACGCCAGGCGGTGCGCCGTTGCCCTCGCTGCTCCGGCCAGGGCGCCATCCGGGTGCTGGACAAGGTGAAGCTCAAGATCCCGCCGGGGATCGACGAGGGTGACACGCTGCGCGTCGCCGCCAAGGGCGAGCCCGGCGCCAACGGGGGCCCCAACGGCAACCTCTACATCACCATGCGGCTCAAGCCCCAGGACGACTATCAGCGCAATGGCTTTGACCTCCTGACCGAGGTACCGGTATCCTTCCTCGACGCTTTGTTGGGAACCAAGGTTTCCCTGGACACTCCCCGAGGTGAAGAACATGTCACCATCAAGGAAGGCATCCAGCCCGGTGAGGTCATCCGGATCAAGGGCAAGGGCGTACCCCGCTTGAATGAGAGGGGCGCCGGGGACCTCCTGGTGAAGGTGCGCGTGGACATCCCGCGCAAGCTGAATCGTTCCCAGCGCAAGGCAGTGGAAGGCCTTCGTGAGACCTTCGGCTTGCCCGCAGACTGAGAGGCCGAAATGTTCGTGCCGTTCCAGATTGGAAGATACGCCGTCATCGACCGCATCCGCGTAGGCGGAATGGGCGAGCTGCTCTACGCCCAATATGTGGACGACAACGGTGACATCTCCCGCGCTGCCATCAAACGCCCCCTGCCGTCGGTGGCAGAGTTGCCCGACTTCGTCGAACATTTCTGGGACGAATGCAACCTGCTGGAGCGCATCAAGCATCCTGCCTTCCCCCGCTTCATTGAGGCGGGGATCTCGGGCTCCATGCCCTTCCTGGCCATGGAATACATCAAGGGCCGCAGCCTGGGCCAGTTGCTGCGCTGCGAGCCTGCCGCGGCCAAGGTCTCGCTGGAGACCTGGATTGGCCTGGCCGTGGACCTCTGCGACGCCGTGGCCTACCTGCACCAGCTCAAGACCAGCGATGGCACGCCCACCCTCCACGGGGACATCCACCCCTCCAACATCCTGGTCAGCCAGGAGGGCGGGGTCCGCCTGTTGGACCTTGGCATAGCCTCCCTGATCAGCCGCCGGGACTACCAGGTGCAACGGCGGGGCAACGACTTCCAGGCCCCCTTCATCACCGAGAAGGCCCCCAGCACCGTGCTGGACACCTACGCCATCGGCCGTTGCCTGTTGGAATGCCTTGGCAGTGCCGAGCCCGACCGGATCAGCCGCCAGGGCTACTCGGCAGAGCTGCAAGAGACCCTGGCCCGCGCCGTGGACCGGGGTGGCCTGTACAACTACAACAGCGCCGCCGACCTGGGCCGCGACCTGGCGGCCTGCATCCCCGGGGCCTCCAAGGCCGAGGCCAGCAAACAACTGTCAGCCGCAGTCTTCGCCTGCCCCCTGCCCACCGTCAGCGTGGAGTAGCCGGGTAAGGCCCGCTTGCTTACGCGCGCGGTTCGGGGGGTCTGCCTTGGTTGGCTTCAGCGTTTGGAATCGTCGTCGGGGTCCTCGGGGTCGTTGTCGTCGGCGTCGCTGAACTTGGCGTCGGGGTTGGCCAGGAGGCGGCCCCACACCTGGCCCTTCTGGCGGGTCTTGTACAACTCGTGGCTGGCGGGGCCGGACTCGTTGTTCTGCCAGGTCACCAGGTCGTAGAGCTGGAACTCGGCGGGGATGAAGACCAGATTCCCCAGCTTGAGCGTGGAGGCATCCTCTGTCTCCGCCAACAGGCGATCAATCCGCAAGGGGATATCCGCGACGAAGCTCAGGACCTTGTACTCCGGGTGGGTGAACTCGTTCTCGAACAGCGCCAGCCGCGCGGCGTGTTCCAGGCCCTTGGCCTCCTCATCCATCAGGGACGGGAAGATGGTCTCTCGGGTCAACAGGTTGTTCCGCGACTCGCCTGGAATCACATAGTTGAACGGAATCAGCTTCTTCTTCAGATAGTAAAGCGCCGGGATGAGGTCCTTGGGCTCTTTCATGACCAGCCGAAAACGCACCCGGTCAAAGACCTGGGCCGCCGTATTCTTCTCCTTGGTCAGGACCTTGGTGATGATGCTCTTGCGGCTCTTGCGGCTTTTCACGAAGTCCGCAATGGGGAACCCCAGGTCCGCCATGTTCTCCACGGCCCCCTCGACCTTGTTCTCCACTTCCTTGAACAGCATCCGCTCGCTGACCGTCAGCCGGTACAACAGCTTGCGGGCCTCCATGTGGTTGATGACCAGCATGACCTTGAGCAACATGCAGGCCTTGCGCTGCATCGTCGAGTTGCCCGACGCGATTAGGAAGGCGTTCTGGATGCGCTCGGGGTTCATCAGGGGCCCGGGCAGCTTCACCCGGAACTCAGAGATGAGGTACTCCACCGCCGCCTGATGGATGAGGGCCACCCGCTCGCGGTCGGCCAGGTTGTTGGGATTGAGGCCGTTGACCCGCAGGAACTCGTTCACCGCCGGGACCGTCTCCAGGTGGAGGCGGCTCCAGTCCACGACGCTGCTCCCGGTGACAAAGACCCCAATCTCCTTGAGATCCCCCTGGGACAGGTTCTCGGCCTGCAGCAGGCTCTGGAGACTGAGATTGACCAGCGGGGGCTGGGAAGTCATGGCAACCTCGGCGTAAATCGGGGCGTAATATAGCAGAATCGCAGGGTTGTGCAAGCCAGGGTTTGGCCCCCAGGAGCCGTGGTCAGTGGCCTCTGCCCCGCAGCAAATCATAAAGGAAATCGTCCCAGGATCGGCTGGGGTTCCAGGCAGCGGCAGTGACGCTTCGGGGCAGCAGCGAGCTCTTGGTCAGGGCCGTCTTGTTGGCCCCGCAGTTCCCCCGGGACAGACAGTAGATGCCGTTGGCAGCGCAGTTTCCCCGAACCCGCGAGTCGGTCTCGAACTCCAGGTGCCGCGAGATGCCCACGCCCATGGCCAGGAAAAAGGCCAGCAGGGCCAGCTTGATCAGGTTCATGCGCAGCTTGCCGATGACCGTGAAGCGGGCCAACCCGGCGGCGATGAACACCCAGAAGCAGGGGTAGACCAGCAGGAGACGCTGCAACTCCGGGCCCTCGAAGTCGGCCTTGGAGAAGGCGAACAGCAGGCAGGCCAGGCCAAAGAACAGCAGCAACATGGCGCGGCCCTTCGCCTCCCCAAGCAACTGGGAGACCCCCAGCACCAGCATGGACGCCAGCAGCAGCCCCAGGGAGGACAGCAGCAGCAGCAGAATCTGCAGCATCGTGGGGAAGGCCATGCAGGGCGCCGACAACAGGTCGAACACAAAGGGGAAGGACAGGGGATAGGGCCACTGGAAGGTGAAGCCCATGAAACCGTGCAGGAAGGTGTGGTCCCCCTGCTGGAGGTGGACCAGGACCAGGGGATCACTGATGGGGATGCCGATGAAGAAGAGGTTCAACCAGGCGAAGGCAGCCCCGAACACCAGCGCCGCCAGCAGGAACCGGAACAGCGAATAGACCCGGGTGCCGAAGGCCTCATGGCTCATGCTCCAGAGGCGGACAATGCCCATGGGCAACAACACGAAGGCCTCCACCCGAAGGGACAGCAGGGCCGAGAACAGGAAGCCCAGCACCACGGGGAAGCTGCCGTTGCCCAGCAGCACCACCAGGATGCCCACCAGCACCAGGCCCGACAGGAGGTCCGCGCTGAAGTAAGGCCAGATGGACATGAAGGGGTTGAGGGTGGCCAGAAGCTGCACCGCCACGCCCAGCCAAAGGCGGGAGAAGAGCTGCATGGTCACCGCGAAGAACAGCAGGGACAGCAGGGCCACGGAGAAGGCATAGAAGACGCGGAACGAGGAGGCCCCAAAGACCTTGGCAGGGAGAATCGACAGCAACACGGGCAGGGGCTCCGGGCGGTGCGCCACGGGGTACTTCTCCCAGACGGAGCGGAAGTCGCCCCGGAGGGTGATGCCCGATCCCTCGTAGTACTCCGCGTCAGCCTTCAGAGGCGCCATGGCGTAGACGGCCTCCTCCATGGCCTGGGCCCGAGGGTCGGGGGCCTTCTCCGGGTGCAGCAGGAAGGCCACCATGAAGACCAGCACCGCGCACAGCACGGCCAGCCGGTAGGGCCGGTGGGAGCGTTCGATTCTAAACTCTTCAAACAAGGGCATTCTTAGCGCCTGGTGGTTGCCTGGTTCACGCGCCGAAGATACTTGTACCTGGAGGGCAAATCAAGGCGCAAAACTGCGGTATTCCTCCAGGCCTTGCAGGCGGGACGACAGGGCTGGAGACAGGGGGGCGTGGGGGGCCGCGGGGGCGGCGGTCACCCCGAAGAGGTCCAGGGCCTGGGCCACGAAGGAGGCGGTCTCGGAGAGCTCCAGGGCTGGCCCCAACGCCGCCATGGAGGCCTGGGCCTGGGGCACCCTGCCCAGCCGGGCGAAGGCCAGGGCCAGGTTGAAGGAGGCCAGGAGGATCTCGGGGCGGCGCTGCTGCACAGCGGCGAAGGCCTCCAGGGCGGCGGTCTGGTCCCCTGCCCTCCAGCGGCAGACGCCCCAGTCCAGGGTCAACCAGGGGTCGTCGGGGGACGGGGCCGGGGTCGGGGTCAGGGTGGCGCAGTCCCCCGCGGCCCCCGAAGTCAGCAGGGGTCCACCCCGGGCAAGCGACCAGGCCTCCTGCACGGCGGGGCTGGCCTCCCGGGAGAGGGCCTCACCGTAGGCGCCCCAGGGACCCGTCAGGTCGGCCCGGGCCAGCAGCAGGTGGAGGATGCTGTCGAGGGAGGCGGCGGGGGGGCGGGCAAAGGGCAGGCGCCCGGGCAGGAGGCGCTGATCCAGGAAGGCGTACACCACCGCCTGATGGAGCCAGGGGTAGACCTGGAAGGCCTTGGTGGCGGCCAGGCCGTCCAACTCCTCCAGGAACAGGTCGGAGCGCTGCATTCCCAGGGCCGCCAGGGCCGCACAGACCCGCAGATCGGCGCGGCCGGGGGCAAGCCGGGAGGCCAGCCTGCACTGCTCCAGGGCTTGGGCCTGCTGCCCCGCCTGGAGGGCCTCGAAGCCCGCGTGGGCGACCCGATCAGTCTGCCACTCCGCCAGGGGGTCATCACAACCCAGCAAACCCAGCGCCAGCAGTAGCCAGAACGCTCGCATGGTCCCGCCCCTTCCCTTCCGCCGGTCTTAGCACCGGAGGCCCCACAACATACGCCACGCGGCAACCGTTGCAAAGGCCCGCCGACGGCCCTAGACTGCGGGTCGCACTAGTTTTGGAGTTGACCGTGCCAGACCGTCGAGAAGCCCTGATAGCCCTTGGAATGTTCATCCTCGTGGGCCTGCTGTTGGTTGGCCCCCTGGCGGGCAACCAGCGGGAGGACCCCCACCGCGGAGAGTTCCAGGCCCTCTCCATCCAGGCCGAGGCCCGGTTGCTGGCGACCATGTCTTTGGCGGCCAAGGAGGGTGCCCTCAGCGCCCTGGACCCCTTGGAAAAGCGCTGGCTGGCCTCCGTCCGTGGGCGCCTTGATGACCAGCAGCGGCAGCGCTTCGACCGCTGCGTCCTGGCCCTGGCCGGAACCCTGGGGCGGCAGGACACCATCGACCTGCTGGCCCTGGACGCAAGCCGGAGGAAGACCCCGGCGGGGCCCGATCCCCTGGCCTTTCTGTGGAACTCCAAGGCCCACCTGCCCTCCATTCACCTGTTGCAGGCCGAGCTTGACCTGTTGCCCTTCACCGCCTGGACCCGCTTCAAGGTCCTGGGGGCCTGGCACCAGCGCCAGGGGCACGAGGCCGAGGCCGCCACCCAGGTGACCCTGGCCAAGAGCTCGGAGACCCTGTTGATGACGCGGATTGCCCTGCTGGGGCTGCTGTACCTGGTGTTCTTTGCCGCCGGGGTGGTGTTCCTGTACCGCTCGGCCTCCCTGCTGTCGCGCCACTCCGAGCCCGTCCAGTCCCTGTCCGTGTCCTTGTTTCGGACGGGCCCCCTGGAGACTGCGGCCGTCTTCGCTTTCTGGTTGTTCGCGGCCTTCTTCATCTCGTCCCTGGCGCCGGGCCTGGCCCCGGACGATCCTGCGGCCCCCCGACAGATTCTGCTGATCTATTCGGCCCAGGCCCTGCTGGGGTTCCTGCTGGTCTACCGCCTTGGCACCGGGGGCCTGCACGCCGGGCTGCGCCGCCAACCCCTGGAGGCCGGGGCCTTCATGCGGGCCGTGGGCCTGGGGCTGTCCGACATCAAGCCCCGTACGCTCTACTGGGCCCTGGGGGGTTTCGCCGCCGCCCTGCCCACGGTCTTTGGACTCTCCCTGCTGTCCCAGCTGTTGCTGGGTGGGGGCGTGGGGGAGAGCAACCCGCTCATCCCCATGCTGGTGTCGGGCCGCGACTGGGAGACCCGCCTGCCCCTGCTGTTGAATGTGGTGCTGTTGGCCCCGCTGTTCGAGGAGTTCCTGTTCCGAGGTTTCCTGCTGTCCCAGTTCCGCCGCCACGCCGGCGAGAGCGGGGCCGTCATGCTGTCCGCCCTGATGTTCGGCGCCATGCACATGTCCCCCGACGCCCTCCTACCCCTAACCGGCCTGGGCGTAATCCTAGCAATAGTAGCCCGAGCCTCCGGCGGCCTCTGGGCCCCAGTCCTCCTCCACAGCCTCTGGAACGCCGCCACCATGGCCACAGTAATCTGCCTGTACGACTGAGCCCCAAAGAACCCACCGCCGGCGGCCAACTACCGCCGGGGTGCCCAATGTCCCCTTCCAAATACCCTTCCCCCCGTGGGGGAAGGTGGCGCAAACATCCCCTTCCTAATTCCCTTCCCCCCGTGGGCTTGCTATTGATCACAAGTCATTGAGTGCCGCTCAGGACAAGGTGCTGGT
>CAZMEC010000122.1:0-9648 GCA_964565265.1 uncultured Myxococcales bacterium | reverse complement strand
CAGATGGAGGACGAGATTGCGTCCCTTAGCGCCGTCATCGGAGCGGCCCTCACGGGGGCCAAGGCCTTGACGGCCACCTCCGGGCCCGGGTTTTCATTGAAGCAGGAGGCCATCGGCTACGCCTGCGAGGCGGAGATTCCCTGCGTCATCGCCAATGTCATGCGGGGCGGGCCCAGCACGGGGCTGCCCACGCACCCCGCCCAGGGCGATGTGATGCAGGCTCGCTGGGGCACCCACGGAGACCATCCCATCGTGGCCTACTGCCCGGAGAGCGTGCAGGAGACCTACCTGCTCACCGTGAAGTCCTTCAATGTGTCCGAGTTGCTGCGCAATCCGGTGATTCTGCTGTTGGACGAGATCGTCGGGCATGTCACCGAGAAGGTCCGCCTGCCCTTCGTGGAGGACCTGACCATCATCAACCGCAAGACGCCCTCCGAGCCTCCGTCGGAGTACCTGCCCTACCGCATCACGGAGGACCTGGTGCCTCCCCTGGCGGCCTTCGGGTCGGGCTACCGCTTCCATGTCACGGGCCTGCTGCACCAGGAGTCGGGCTTCCCCTCCAACGATTCAGCGGTGGCCGAGGCCCTGATGCTGCGGCTCATGGCCAAGGTGGACTATCACCTGGCCCAGATCGAGGACAACGAGGAGTACCTGCTGGAGGACGCGGACCTCATCCTGTTTGCCTATGGGGCCGTGGCCCGCAGCGCCCGCAGTGCCGTCAAGCGCGCCCGCGCCGAGGGCCGCCGCTGGGGCCTGTTCCGTCCGCGCTGCATCTGGCCCTTCCCCGAGAAGCGCCTCTTTGAGCTGGCTCAAGGCCGGAAGGGCATTGTCTGCGCCGAGATGAACCTGGGGCAGCTTGCGGGGGAGGTGAAGAAGTCGGTGGAGGGTAGGGTGCCCGTGCACTCCCTGGGCCGGGTTGGTGGGCTGGCCATCCACCCCGACGAGATCTACGACTTCGCCCTCGGGAGGTGCTGATGCAGACCGCCGAAAAATACCTTCGCAGGGACCGAATCCCCCACATCTGGTGCCCCGGCTGCGGCAACGGCATTGCCCTGGGGGCGGCGTTGCGGGCCCTGGACCGGATGGATTGGGACATGGACCAGGTGGTCATGGTGTCGGGCATTGGCTGCTCGAGCCGCGCCACCGGCTATGTGGACGCCTGCACTCTTCACACCACCCATGGCCGGGCCCTGGCCTTCGCCACGGGCATCAAGCTGGCCCGCCCCGAGCTGAAGGTCATCGTCATGACCGGGGACGGAGACGCCTCGGCCATCGGCGGCAACCACCTCATCCACGCGGCCCGGCGCAACATTGACCTGACGGTCATCCTCTACAACAACTTCATCTATGGCATGACCGGGGGCCAGTGCTCGCCCACCACCCCCTGGGGTGCCTGGTCCTCCACCACCCCCGACGGCAACCCCGACCGGGCCTTTGACATCTCGGCCCTGGTGGCGGCGGCGGGGGCGTCCTTTGTGGCCCGCTCCACGGTCTACCATGTGGTGCAGCTTGAGAACTACATCCACCGGGCCCTCAGCACCAAGGGCTTCTCCCTGGTGGAGGCCATGACGCCCTGCCCCACGGCCTACGGGCGCAAGAACAAGCAAAAGACCCCCGCCCTCATGATGGAGGCCCTCAAGACCTTCGCCAAACCCATCGACAAGGCCCCCCCGGAGGGCTACGACGACACGATCATCCCGGTGGGCGTGGTGGTGGACAGGCAGAAGCCCGAGTTTGTGACGGAATACGAGAAGATGGCGCAACGACTGATGGATGCAGACAAATGAGCTTCAGATACGAAATCAGACTCAGTGGTTCGGGTGGGCAGGGCTTGATTCTCATGGGCAAGGTGCTGGCGGAGGCGGCGGCCATCTACGAGGACCGCAACGCCACCCAAAGCCAGTCCTACGGCCCGGAGGCCCGGGGGGGCGCCAGCAAGAGCGAGGTCATCATCTCCGATGAGGAGATCGACTTCCCCAAGGCCGGGGCCCTGGATCTGCTGCTGGCCTTCACCCAGGAGGCCTGCGACAAGTACTCGGCGGACTTGAAGCCCGACGGGCTGTTGCTGGTGGACAGCGAGTTCGTCAGCCGGCTCCCCGAGGGGGCCCGGAGGGTGACCAGCCTGCCCCTCCAGGAGTTGGCCCGGACCCGCGCCGGCAGCTCCCAGATGGCCAACATCCTGGCCCTTGGAGTGATCGTGGAGCTGGGCAACTTCGTCTCCCAGGAGTCGGTTGAGTCCGCCATTCGCGCCAGGGTCCCCAGGGGCACCGAGGACAGAAACCTGGCCGCCTTCCGGGCCGGCATTGAGGCCCTCAAGGAGGCCCGGAGGTAGCGCATGGATTCCCGCTTCCTGAGACTGCGCGAACGGGCAGGAGAGCTGGGGACCCACTTCCGAAAATATCTGCTGATCATCGACGCCAAGCTGCCCCGCCTGCTGGAACGCCTGGAGGCCCTGGAGGTCCGGGACCGGGTGCGCCTCTGGAACATCTCCAAGACCCCCGAGCAGGACCTGGCGCTCATCGCCAGTGCCGGCGCCGACGAGCGCGAGAGCCTGGACTTCATGGCCTGCTTCTACGCCATGCAGTACCTGCAGTTGACGGTCTACAGCCTGGACATGCTGGAGCTGGATGTGGCCGAGGCCCAGGAGCCCAAGCGGGGCTGGAAGCGGCTGCTGGACTTCCACGCCCAGCGGGCGCTGCGCCTCCATGGGGCCTACCTGGGCTGCCTCATGGACTTCTTCCTCAAGGGGGCGCCGGCGGTCCCCCGCTTCGTGGTCTGCGTGGTGGGCACCCGCTGGGACCAGGACGACCTGGACCTGGGCGTGGTGCATGCGGGCACCGAGGGGCTGCCTCTGTTTCGCAAGGCCCTGGCCCGCTCCATCACGGAGATGTTCCGGCACGCCGTGGCCCCCCACATGTACATCTCCGAACAGTTCAACATGACGGGCTACTCGGCCACCGTGCCCGAGTATGTGGAGATGCTGCGGGACAATCTCCAGGACTATGTGCTCATCTCCGAACTTCTGTCGGCGGCGCCCCTGGCGGGCAGCCGGGAGTTGTTTGACGAGTTCAACGCCGAGATCCTGGATCGTTACTACGACCCCCGAGGCCCCAGTCTTCGCTACCACGAGGGCTTCCTGCGGGGGCTCCTGGGTGACCTCCAGGCCCTGATGGTGCGGGACTTCCACGGCACGCGGTTGGACTTCAAGGAGGACGCCCTGCGGCTGGTCAAGGGCATGTTGCTGGCCTTCAAGGTCACGGGGGGGGTGCGGGAGACGGACCTCTTTGAGGCCACCGAACAGCTGAAGAAGGCCAACCCCCGGCGGGCCAACGACTTCGACCGGGTGCGGGATGCCCTGGTGCTGGTGGAGACCATGCGCTTTCTTTATCAGGTGCATTCGGTGCAGGAGGAGAGCGTCACCCTGGACGGAAGCCAGGACAAGGTGCTGGATCTGGTGGGGCGCTCCATGGGCTTCTTCGAGACGGGCCGCCTGCGACCGGGGCAGCAACTCCTGGTGCATTACTACACGAGTGTCCACGAGATCCGGGAGATTGCCCAGCGGCACCTGGACGAGCTGACCACCTACCTGCGTCAGATCTCCATCTACACGAAGGCCATGTGTGAGGAGGCTGGGGCCTGCGCCCCCTCAGGCCCCCCCAATAACCTGGCGTTGGAGCTTGCCGAGATGGTCCGCCTCTTTGGGGGGACGGTGTTCTGGGACGATGTGATCACCGAGATGCGGCGGGACGGGTTCCGCTTTGCGCGGCGAATCGTGGGGGACCTGGACACCCTTGAGCCCCAGGCCCGGGCGCGGGCGTTGCTGCAGTTCCTGGAGTTTGGCCGGGCGGAGCCGGGGACCCTGATCAAGTTCCTGCTGGTGCTCCACGAGAAGGGCTCACCCAGAAGCCTGGATACCTACAACGAGCTGGTGGACCTGTACTTCCAGCAGGCGCCGGGGTTCACGGATTTCGTCGAGCGTATCTGCCGGCTGTTCAAGACCCGCCCGCGGATTTTGAATCGCTTCGTGGAGACCCTGGATCCGGGGCGCCGGGCGCGTCTGGAGGAGCTGTTGGACGCCCGGCCTCTGGACCCTGAGGTGGCCGAAACCCTGTCCCAGATTCGGCGCTTCATTGAGCTGCGCACCCGGGGCAGCGAGTTCTATCGGCGCATCTTCCGGCGGGTGATGACCAAGTACCCGCGCTTCATCCACTATGTGTCGGAGGCGCGGCGGCTGCACCGCTTCTCCGATGGGCTCTTCACGCGGGCCCTGAGCCTGGACGACTTTGAGATCTCGCGGCAGGCCCTGGCGGACTATTACGATGTGCAGTATCTGGCCTGTGCGGTGAGGGCCATCCTGGGCGAGGAGCCCCTGGAGTATCGCTCCCGCTTCATTGAGTTTGCGGACAACTACCTGCGCTCCATCCATCGGCTGTGTACCCAGGAGGAGGCAGAGCGTAGCGGCCAACCTTTGGGTGGGAAGGACCTCTTTGGGGTGTTCGCCACCGGGGGCTATGCCCGGGAGCAGGCCTTTGACGACGACTACGACCTGTTGCTGGTGCTGAACTCGGATGACCCCGCGCTGTTCGAGTCCGTGTCCAAGGTCTGGTCCAAGGTGCACCTTCAGATTGCCCGCCGGGGGACCCTGCCCCAGTATCGCTTTGGGGACCATTTCGGCAGCTTCGTGACCAGGGCCAGCGACCTCAAACAGTTCCTCGCCAGCGGGCAGGCGGACCTGGTGGACAAGGCCCAGTTGCTGGGGATCCGGCAGATCATTGGATCCACCCGGCTGCTGCGCTTCCTCAAGGACACCATGATCGAGCCCCACATCCTGGCCCAGGCGGACCAGTTCGTGGAGGGCATCGTGGAGGATATCCGGGACCGGGCCACCCATCCCAGCGCCGAGGCGGGGCTTTGGGTGGACATCAAGGAGGCGCCGGGGGGGATGCGCGACATCGAGCAGACCATGCTGGCCCTGTCGGCGCGCTTCGCCCTGGTGGAGCCCGTCACCTACCGACTGTTCGACCGGATCGGAGGGCTGGCCCCGGACCTGGCGCCGGCGCTGCAGGACCTGCGCCAGAACCACCATCTGTTGCGGGAGGTGCGGGACCTGTACCGAATCCTGGTGGCGGCGGCGGACGACATCCACCTGGAGTGGCTGGGGCCGGTGGCCAAGGTGGTGGCCTCGCACCGGGCGGGGTTTGATGGCAGTGCCCAGCAGTTGTTCGACAGCGTGCTGGCCTCCATGGAGCGGGTCAGGGAGTTGGTGACGCAGCTCCTGGGGGCCGCCAGTGTGGGGGATGCGGGGGCCCCTTGAGGCGCCTCCGATCGAGGAACTTGCCAAGCCCCCTTGGTGGGGACATACTTCAAGCACTTCACCATCGGAGCTGCCAATGTCCCAGCCCCGCAGCGCGCCTCAGGTCAGGTTTCTGAAAGAGGGGGAGGCCTTTGCGCTTCACAACGACGGTGCCCTGGAGGTCTTCTTCCTGGGTTGCGGGTCGGCCTTCTCCAGGCTTCACAAACAGAACAATTACCTGATCGTCAAGGGGGACACCCATGTCCTGGTGGACCTGGGCATGACCGGTCCCAGCGCGCTTCGGGAAAACGCCGGGCTGGGCATGACGGACATCCAGCAGGTGCTGCTGACCCACTCCCATGCGGACCATGTGGGTGGCTTGGAGTTGCTGGCCCTGACCAATCGGTACCTGGGCGTACCCCGGATGGGCAAGTCCAAGCTGAAACTGTTGACCACCCGGGAGTACGGGCCGTTGCTGTGGTCCGAGTCCCTTGCCGGGGGTTTGGCCCACAACGAACGCCGGCCCGACGGCAGCGAACTGAGCCTGGAGGACTACTTCGACATCAGCTACTTTGAGCCCCTGCCCGAGGAGGCCGACGGGCGCCCCCGGTTCAACCTGAAGGTGGGCAACCTGGACCTGGAACTCTTCCGCACCATGCACATTCCCGACAGTGCCGTGGATTGTCGCGACAGCGCCATCTCCTACGGTCTGTTCATTGATGGGAAGGTCTTCGTCTCCGGGGATACCCGGTTTGATCCGGCCCTCATTCGCCATTACGAGCAGCGGGCCCAGGTGATGTTCCACGACGCGCAGTTCATGCGCGGGGGGGTCCACGCCTGCGTGGAGGAACTCCGGCGCCTGCCAACCGACATCAAGAAACGCATGTACCTGATGCACTACGGAGATGACTGGAAGTCCCATGACGCCTCAGAATTCGCCGGCTGGACCACCGAACGCACGGTCTATCGCTTCCCTGGCTGAACCCCTTGTCCTGTTGCTGCTTGCGCTGGTGCCCCGCCTGCTGGTGCTGGGCCGGCGCGAGGCTTGGCTGGATGAGGCCTGCACGGGGCTGTTTGCGGCCTCGGACACGGTGGGGGTTCTGCTTCAGAAGCTGATCCCGGAGAGTCATCCGCCCCTATACTACCTGCTGATGTACGGCTGGACGGGCCTGTTCGGGTACTCGGATGTGGTGCTGCGGGTGCCGTCTTTGCTGGGGGGCCTGGCGGTGGTCTGGCTGGTGTGGAAGATTGCGCGGGTGCTGGAACTTGGGGCCTTCTACCGGATTCTGGCGGCGGGGGCTGCGGCCTTCATGCCGCTGTTCGTCTACTACTCAGTGGAGGCCAAGGCCTACACAATTCTCTGGGCTTTGACCCTGGCTGTGCTGCACGAGTGCCTGTTGCTGGCGAGGCCTGGCAGCCGGCGCCCGCTGTGGCCTGTGATCCTGGCCCTCACGGCGGCCGTCTACACTCACTATTTTGGGCTGTTGGCCTTCCTGGCGCCCCTGTGGCTGCTGGCCTTTGGTCCCTCCCGGCGGCGGGCGCTGGTGATCCTGGGGCTGCCGTTGTTGGCCTGGCTGCCCTGGGCCCTGGCCTTTCTGGGGGGGCAGACCGCCTCCGGGGGCACGGCCTGGCTGGCCCGGTACCAGACGGGGACGGTGGACCTGTTGCTGACAAGCCTGCGCCTGTTCAGCGGTTCGGGACCCTATCCAGGCTACCTGGGCGAGCTTGCGGCCATAGGTGGCAGCGGGCCCCTGGGGATGGTGTTGGTGTTCACGCCCGCGGTGGCAGCCCTGCTGTACCTGTTGCCGGGGGCCTGGGGGGAGGAGCGGCTGGCCGAACTGCGTCTGCTGGCCTTCTTCTTTCTCGCTTCGCTGCTGGTGCCGCTGCTGTATTCGCTGCACCGGCCTTTGTACCTGCCTGGCCGCTACGAGTTGGGCTCGCTGGGGCCCTTCCTGCTGCTGTGGGTGCTGGGGCTGAGGTTGCTGCGGTCGCGGCTGCCCGCGCTGGCGGTGCCCCTGGTGCTTCGGAGAGCGCTGACGGTGGTGGCCCTGGGGGTCGGGTTGGTGCTGGGGGCCTGGGGGTTGCCAGCCTTCCTTCGCGGGGAGCAGCCGCCCAGGGCCTACCAGGAGTTATCCCAGGCGGTTCAGAGCGTGGGGCCCCAGACCAGAGTGTTGGTCACGGGCCTGTCCTATGCGCCGGTGGCCTGGGCCCTGAAGGCCCACGGGGTCCCAGGGGTGCCGCAGGCCTTCCCGCCGGCCCTGGAGGTCCACCCCGGCTGGTACGAGCCTTTGGCCGACGATGAGGGCGAGTTGGCGCGCCAGGCCGCTGGGCAGATCAAGGAACTGGTGGGCCATCCGGTGTTGCTGGTGGGGCGCCGGGGACCGGGGGCCATGGCCTTCGAGAACCGGCACTGGAACCTGCTGGAGGAGGCCCTGCTGGGAGCTGGTTGGGACCTGGATGCGCGGCTGGGATTCCCGGGCCTGTCAGGGGCGCTTTTTGTCCCGAGAGCGCCGTGAAGTTGCTTTTGGTTTCGAAGTCTTGACCTTGATTGGTTCCAGTACATTCTCTTGGTGAAGTGCCAGCAGCTTGACGGCCTTGTCCTGGAAGGAACGGAGGTTCCCCACGGGGACCCCGGGGGCGTTGACCAGGATGGAGAACCAGGTCCTACGGTCGCCCTCCGTGAGGTAGCCGGCGAGGGCTGAGACGCCGTCCAGGGTGCCGGTCTTGGCGTGGACGCGACCCTTGAGGCCAGGCAGGCGATTCCGCAGAGTGCCAGACTCGGCGGCCACCGGCAGGCCCTTCTCCAGGACTGACGCCAGGGCCCGGTCCTGCATGGCGTGCTCCAGAAACTGGACTACGGTCTTGGAGGACACCCGATTGGCGTCGTAGAGACCCGAGCCGTTGCGCAGGCGGAGTTCATCGCGCTTGACGCCGTGGCGGGTGGCAGAGCGGCGCATCTCCTTGAGGCCGCAACGGAAGGTCCGGGGATGGCAGTCCTTGCCGAGGTGGCGCAGCAGCATCTCCGCGATGAAGTTGTTGCTCTCTTGCAGCATGCGCCTGACCAGGTGTTCCACGGGTTCGGAGTCCAGGGTCTTGATGGTCTCCAGGCCCTCCGGGCACTTGTGGCGGCGGAGAGCCAACAGGTCAGACGCAACTCCAATGGCCTGCAGGCTCTCTTTGAACAACGAAATGGAAAGCGAGTCGGGTCCGGGCACGGCCTTCTTCACGAGGACCTGGCCCTTGCCGGCGCGCATCTGTCCCTTGGCCTCCACGCGGGCCACACCCTCGCCAGCCCGGACCTTGAGTTTCAGGGTTGTGCCGCCCTTGGAGGCGGTGGTGGTCTTGTTCTGGACCTGGAAATAGTCGCTCAAGGGTTCCGTCACGAGGCGCAGGGGGCGGCCCCGTTTTTTGCCCGGGGCGGCCTTGACGAAGAAAGTGCCGTCGTGCCAGGCCAAGGCCCCGGTGAGGGTGCGGTAGGGGGCGTCCGTGCGCTTCTGGTCGTAGGCCGGCGGGAGGCTTTGGCTGTCAAAGAAGCTGAGGTCCACCGTGAGCCTCTCCACGGGGCCCTTTTCCGCGTGGGCTGCGGCGTTGGCCAAGGCGGCCAGGTCCCGGGCGTCGAGTTCCGGGTCCCCGCCGCCCTGGAGGCAGACCTCGGGGCCCCGGCGTAGCACGGAGGTTCCGAAGCGGTGGTCGGGCCCAAGGGCCTCAAGGGCAGCCACGGCGGTGAAGATCTTGGTCACCGAGGCCGGGTTGAGGCGGTGAGCGCCGTTCAAGTCGCAGCGCACGGTGCCGTCCTGGTCCCGGGCATAGATGGAGAAGCTGTCGGCGGGCAACTTGCTGGCCCGGGCAAGGCTGGCGATGGCCTTGCAGGCACTGTCCACGGGACCGGGGCTTGGCACGGGCGCGGTGGGGGATTGGGGGGCTTGGGGGGCCTGGGGGGAAGCCTGGCCCTGGGGCGTCGCAGGGATGGACTGAATCTCGCGGTCAGCGGAGGGTTCATCCCCAGGTTCATCCCCAGGTTCATCCCCAGGTTCATCCCCAGGTTCATCGCCAGGTTCATCGCCCGGCTCGAGGTGGGAACTGTCGCCGTCGGCAGGGGCTCCGTCCCCAGGTTCGGGGCTGGATGCCTGGTCGCTTACGACTTCCTCGGGAAGGCCAGGTTGAAGGCCGGTTCCTCGGGGGTCTGTGGCCAGCAGAGAAAACAAAAGAAACAAAAGGCGCAAGGGTCACCTCCAAGACAACAGGCCAGATGCTACCAAAAACCAGGCCCCATTGTCCCATACCAAATTCCCTTCCCCCTGTGGGCTTGCTATTGATCACAAGTCATTGAGTGCCGCTCAGGACAAGGTGCTGGT